>NZ_WTKY01000002.1:19598-354188 GCF_011378815.1 Pseudoalteromonas sp. 31A1
CGCTTAATTTATTTAAAAATCAGCTAAAAATCTATTTGCACAAAGAGAAGCGAAAGAGGAGTGAATGAGAAGACACAATGCCAATCAGAATACAGTTTCGGTGTTTATTTTCTTCTCTAAAAGCGCAGCGCCTCATACCCTCTTTGTGAATAAATCGCTTAAAAATTTAATGTACAGTTACTTATAGCCCTTTGGATAACGACTTAAAACCTAAGTAAATAATTTTTATGAATTAAAGCGCTTTATGCCATTGACTAGCTTTAGAACATTGAAGTTTATTAGTAAACCAGTACTTATTTCTGAAAGTTTCATATAAGTTATTAATTGTGCAGAGTGAATTGGAAGAAGCTTATCAACCGCCTTTAGTTCAATTATTAATTTATTAGGCAATAAAATATCTAACCGGTAACCTGTATTTATATATTGATCTTTATAATATATCGGTAGCTCAACTTGGTTTTTAGCAGATAAGCCAATTTTACTTAATTCATATATTAAGCAAGCTTCGTAACTTGATTCTAATAAGCCAGGCCCTAAATTCCTGTGTACTTCTATAGCGCAACCTATTACCGTTTTTGTTAATGTATCAGTATCCATAGGTATCCTTTTGCTTAATCTACAAGCATTTAATTAACTAAGAAACAGTTTTAAAATAAGAATTAAGTGTAGTCCAAATAAAATAGCAAAATTGAAGACTTGTAGGCTATATGAAGCAATTTATTAAGTTGTCACTCGTTTGTTGATCTATTTACTAATAAAATCAATCAAAGGTCTATTTGCACAAAGAGGGGGGTAGATGAAAAGGCATAATACCAGCAAAACTGCATTTTGTGTTCATTCCCTTCTCTAAAAGCGCAGCGCCTCATATCCTCTTAGTGAATAAATCACTTATACAGAGTAAAGTTGTTAAGAAAGCAACGCTTAATTTATTTAAAAATCAGCTAAAAATCTATTTGCACAAAGAGAAGCGAAAGAGGAGTAAATGAGAAGACACAATGCCAATCAGAATACAGTTTCGGTGTTTATTTTCTTCTCTAAAAGCGCATCGCCTCATAACCTCTTTGTGAATAAATTACTAATTACGGAGTAAGGTTGTTAAGAAAGCAACGCTTAATTTATTTAAAAACCAGCTAAAAACCTATTTGCACAAAGAGAAGCGAAAGAGGAGTAAATGAGAAGACATAATGCCAATCAGGATATAGTTTCTGTTTTATTTTTTCTCTAAAAGCGCAGCGCCTCATACCCTCTTAGTGAATAAATTACTTATACGGAGTAAGGTTGTTAAGAAAGCAACGCTTAATTTATTTAATCTATTTACCAATAAATCAATTAAAGATCTATTTTCACAAAGAGAAGCAAAAGAGGAGTAAATGAGAAAACATAATGCCAATCAGAATACAGTTTCGGTGTTTATTTTCTTCTCTAAAAGCGCAGCGCCTCTTGTACATAAATTACTTATTACAGGCTTTGCTTGTCACGCCAACAAGTTAACCGTAAATTGAACCTTGGCGGTAGAAGCAGAGCTTGCTCGCGTGAGAAGCGCAGCCTCTAATCACTATATTAGGTAATTACTTAGCTTTGTATTTAACCATGCTCTTTTCGGCTTCGTTTAGACGCGGGTAATTTACTGCTTAATATTGCCAAACATAAAATAGTCATAAACAACATTGAATTTGCTCCAGCTTGCAAAGAGTAATCTACCAATGAATGCAGCAGCATATCTACAATCGCAATAGCGCAGCCAAAGGCAACACCCTGAAACAATGCTGTTTTACGCTTTCTCATAGTCGCAACACATAACCATAAACAGTAGAGTATAAGTGAGCCCAGTGCAGCTGTAGTGGGTATCCCCAGCTCTACTGCAAACTGTACGTAATCGTTATGGGCATTATCGTAGTAACCAGAATAAGGCTCAGACTGATACGCCGGAAACGCAGTATAAAATGTACCACCACCAGAGCCCAATATAGGCTTATCCAAAATAAGCGGTATAGAATCGCGTACAACTTCGTCACGGGTTTCTGATGAAATACTGGTTTCGCTAATACGCTGTTTAACTTTTTCTACATCAAATATAGCGCCAATAATAATTAAATCGATTATAAAAAAACTAACTATAAGTAGTTTAAACGCTTTAGGTTTTTGCCTGTAAATAAAAAACGCGAGTAAGCTAACAACCATTAATGCAATAAAAAATGCCGAGTTACCCATACGGCTACGCGTTAAAATTAACGCAACAATAATAATAATTAACGAAATACGTAAAATTATTTTTGAGCTTAAAAATATTTCAGCCCACGCACGAAGCGTTTGCTTTAATGTTTGTTTGTAATCGCTAGTAGATCGCTTTAATTCGCTAACTAAAACACCAATACCTAGACATAAACATAAAGCTAAAAAGTTAGCCAAAAAGTTAGAGTAAGTAAACGTGCCAATAGCACGGTCGGTATGTTTATAGCCAAATAACGGGCTAATTATATCTGGCGATAAATTTAAATAAGTCGCATATAAAGCCTGAAATACGCCTGCACTTATAATTGCGTATATTAAATTTTTAATACGCTTTTCACTATTGCAATAAATAAGCACAAGCCAACAAAATAAAATCATAAAACTTGTTTTAATAAGCATTTGTTTAGTTTGAAACGGGTCAACACTTACGGTAAATATTTGTACTGCGCATACGCCCGCAACTATACCGAGTACAGCAAATAAGGGCCAAGAATATAAAGGAGGGTATAAAGGGTGCTCGTTATTAATACTGCTGTAAACTAAATGGGTGAAAAAGGTAGCACTAATTAATATCCCCATTGCTAAAATTGCCCAAGGGCGGTAACTACCTAATGGTAAGGGCAGCAAAAATAAAATTGCGCAGAGTAAAAAAAATATAAAACGATTCACAGGATTCTCTAAACTAAGAGCCTAAAAAGAAGGGCTAAAAAAATAAGCCATATAAAGTAAAACGCAGCCAAAAGGCTGCGTTTTTATTATTTTATTAACGGTTAGTTACCGACTTCAGATATACCTTCATCGCCACCTGTGCCGCCGGCACCTTGTGGTACTGGAGTTGTTGGTAAAGTAACAATTACCGGGGCTACAGGAGTTGGAGCGCCACCTGGGCCAGCTGCTGTTGCTTCAGAGGCAACAGTGGCATCAACGCCAGCGGTAATAGCAGCAAGTGTAACGGTATCGCTGTCAACGCCAGCGGCTACAAGTGCAGCTAAAAAATCAGCAATAAGTGGGCTATCAGCACCAATAGCGTCTACAACTACAGTCATCATAGAATCAACTTGGGCAGCAGTACAATTTGTACATACGCCGTTAATAGCCGCTACTAAGTCTGCTTTAAGCTGATCTGGAGCTGTTTCAGCGGTTACGCTATTTAAAACGTTGACTAAATTAGTCATGCCTTCAGTTTGTACGACTGCATCAGTATCCGTTTGTGCATAACTTGGTAAAACTGTAAGTGCAGATGCACCAGCGATTAAGCTGGCCAATATAAATGATTTCATCTCTTGTCCCTTGGTAGAGTATTAATTACAAAATTTTAGCGCATCGGTGCAAAAAGTAAACTCTTTATTTGCGCCATTATCATTAGTTTTTATTATCTTGGTTGGCGGCATTATTAAATTGCCCTGTACGCCATCGCAACCTAAACCTTCAAGTACCTTTAAAGTTTCAGGTTTTTCAATTAAACAAGCTAAAACTTTAATACCAAAGCCATGACAAATATTATTAACTGTTTGAATAAAAAATTGGCTTTGGGTGTTATCTAATAAATCTTGAATATAGCTACCATCTATTTTTATATATTCAATATCTAACCCTTGTAAGTATCTAAACGAGGTTAAACTAGTGCCAAAGTGTTCAACACACACACTTATGCCAATATCTTTTATTGTATCTATATGTAAAGAGGCAACATGTACGTTATAAAGCAAGCTAATTTCATGCAATTCAAAAACCAAGTTTGTTTTAATAATTGGTTTAGTGTGAGCATAAAGAGTAAGCCATTCAATAAAGTCAGTTGAATACAACGAAGCTTTACTAATATTTAACGCAAATGTATCGTCTGGGTGTTGCTCTTTAACGTTTACAAAGTTACGAATTATTTTTTTGTCTAACTCTTCGGTTAAGTTAAGCTTTTCGGCCATAGCAAATAAATGGCCATTATTAACCTTTTCGCCTTCATGCGTAAAATGAGCAAACACCTCAAAGTAGCACTGCTTGTTTTCTGATTTAGTGCGCTTGACTGGCTGCACCGAAAAGCTAACTTCACCAGTAGCAATAATTGACTGAATAAGCGAACGCCACTCTTTAACACTAAACAAAGTATCTTTATCTACTTTATTTACAGCCGAATCGCCAATAGTACAGCCAGTATCAAGCGCCGAAAGCACACTCCCAATAGATGAGCCTTTATCAACACTTACTAACGCTAAGTTAGCAAAACCATTTACGTGTAAGCTGTTTTTCTTTTTACTAAAAGCATCATTTATATCGAGGCGTGTTCTACTTAAAAATTGCATATCGAATGGGACTAAAGCAATAAAAGTACTACCGTTAAGTCTAAATATTTTAGAGTTGGTTAAAGCACCAAACACATTTTGCAAAGTAACGCTTACATCATGTACGTGCTCGTCACCATCTTGGTAACTTACAGTTTGGTTAATATTAGCAAGTGAGGGGAGAGTAATCATCATTGCAGTGATTGGAGTGTCGCTAGTAATGGTGTCAACCAATGAGTTAAAGTGGTTCTCAAACGAACGGCGGTTACCCAGCCCAGTGAGTGAGTCTACATATACTTCATCGGTAAGTGCTTGTGTTTGCTTTGTTAAGGAGTCGAAGGTGCTTTGTAGGTTCATTACCATATTATTAATGGCTTTAGTTACAGTACGTAACTCGCGTGCAACTGGTATTTCGTCGTTTAATGTAAAGCGTTTACGCGTAACCAAATGTGCTTGGTTTTCTACTGCTTTTAAAGGTTTAAATACAGCACGTAATATTAAATATGCTACAGCAAGCGACGCTACTAATAAAAATAAAGAGCCATAAAAGCTGCGTTTAGTATGTTCCCATAGCGTTAAATACGATTGCCCAACATGGCTTGTTACTTCAAGCACTCCAGCCATAATCCAGCCATTGTTTAATTCTGATTGCATAGTAGGGGCTTTGAGCTTTACTGCTGTAATAAACCAATTAGGTACAGACTCAACGCGTTTTGGGCTTGTTAGGTTAAATACCACGTTACTATTGGCGTTAGTAAATTTTATTTGTTTGTAATAACCCGAGTCAAATATAGCGGTTGCCATGGTTTGGGCAATCATTAAGCTATCTTCTTCAAGGTAGGGGGATATAGAAAGCCCTAAGCTTGTTGCAGTATCTTGCGCATGGCTACCCATTTGCGTTTGTAAGTATTGGCGAGTGGTATCAACGTCAGTAATTATGCGTACAAAAAACGAAAGTACCGAAATCAATATAATAAGGCCATATACTTGGGTTTTTAAACTCAATCCATTTTTAAAAAGTCGAGACATAACTCGGTGTTCCTTTATAACTTTTGGCGGGCGCAAGCTCACCTTGTTCAATTCGCTCTAGCATGGTATTCCAGGCAGAAACACCACGGCTATTTTTTACTTTATTGCCTAACCCTTTTGATTTGGCTAACCATAAACCTTGGCCATTAAAACTATATATAGGTGTTAAATCAGGGCGTTTATTAGCGGGCAGTAGTTTAGTATTAAAGTTACCTAAAACAAAGGGGATTTGATTAGGAGTTTCAATATATATAAGCACCATATGAGGTTGATTAACTGTTTTTTGACGTACATACATTAAACGTACTTTATCTTCGGGTACGCCAAGTGCTATTAATGTAAAGTATTTGGCAATTACGTAATCTTCACAATCGCCCATACCCACGCCTAAGCTTTCAAGCGGGGTGGCCCAATAATCTTTTTGGTGCCAAAGCTCATCATCGGTTTTGTATTTAATGTGCTTATTAAAAAAGTCATTCACCAAATGGATTTTTTGCCATTCACTTTTGTCAGCCGATTCATCTATAAAACTGAGCCAGTTTTTAATGCGTTTATGCCCTTCATTACCATATTGTTTTTGAGCGCGCGCAATTATATCGCTATTGCGTAAATACAAAAGCATATCTTGTGCGCATACAAAAAAAGACACTAATAATAAAATGTAAAACCCTAAACGCACAAATGTTCCTTCAAGTCTGTGTTCCATAATAACCAAACAAGCCTAGTATAGTATTGGTAGCTTTGGAAAGGTAGATCACTAAAAAGTATGAGAGCACTAAAATAGTGCGATGCAACCCAGTATGGTGCAACATAGTATTAACAAAAAAACAATCAAAAAGTACTCTTTAATTATTGAGTGCATTATTGTGTTGTGTATAATAGCAATCTCACACGGCATGTGAAGCGCTTGAAAAGGGATTTTAGCTTAGCAGTTCCTTTTTTTGTGGTTTAACAAAAATAATGAAAGGAATTAAAGTGAAAGTTTTAAAAGCAGTATTGCCTGTAGCTGGCCTTGGTACGCGTATGTTACCAGCCACTAAAGCCATCCCTAAAGAAATGCTCCCTCTGGTAGATAAACCTTTAATTCAATACGTAGTTAACGAAGCTGTAGCAGCAGGCATTAAAGAAATTGTGCTTGTTACACACGCTTCAAAAAACTCAATAGAAAATCACTTTGATACTAGCTTTGAGCTAGAAGCCACACTAGAGGCGCGCGTAAAGCGTAGCCTGCTAGAAGAGGTTCGCTCAATAGTACCAAAAGATGTAACGGTAATTTCTGTTCGCCAATCAGCACCACTTGGTTTAGGCCATGCTGTTTTAGCAGCGCGCCCAATTGTCGGTAATAACCCATTTGCAGTAATGCTACCCGACGTAATTATTGATAAATATAAATCAAATTCAAAAACTGACAATTTAAGCCAAATGATCGACCGATTCGACAAAACGGGCTACAACCAAGTAATGGTAGAGCCCGTACCTCAAGAGCAAGTACATCAGTATGGTGTAGTTGATATCGCCGGTAAAAAAATAAATGCCGGAGAAAATGCTGCAATTAAAAACATGGTCGAAAAACCAAATAACGATGAAGCACCGAGTAACTTAGCTATTACAGGGCGTTATGTTGTATCTACAGCAATTTGGGATTTACTTGAATACACCCCACCTGGGGCAGGCGGTGAAATACAACTCACAGATGCTTTATTACAATTGCGTCATCTTGAAACGCTAGAAGCGTATCACCTAAAAGGTAAATCTCATGATTGTGGTTCTAAATTAGGTTACATGTTGGCCAATGTAGAATATGCAATGCAATCAAGCCATATGGGTGAAGAGTTTACTAATAAAATAAAAGAGCTCTTTTAAGAACACCTTCACTTATATGTAACTAAGCAGGCTATTTATTTTAAGTTTTTATGTTAATTAAAAAAGATCACTTATACGCTTCAGTTTGGGCATTTTTAGCCGTAGGCGCATTGTTATTTAATTCAATGTTTGGCGGGGTAGCTGCTTTAATATTTTTAATTGCAGGCTGTATATATGCAGCTTCTGGGATCACTTTTACTTTAAAAGCTTGTAGACAAAACTGGGAACTTTTTTTAATACCAGCGCTATGTTTAGTCTCAGTAGTTTGGTCTGATATACCAACATTTTCTTTACGGGCCAACATACAGTTTTTACTAACTACTGTGTTTGCTGTTGTTATTGCGAGACGGCTTACGTTAAATTTGTTTTTAAGGTCTTCAGCTGTCGTAATGTTAATCGCAATGCTGATAAGTTTGTTTTCATCAAGGACTGCATTAAATGGGATGACTGGTGAAATAAGTTTAATTGGTATATTCAACAGCAAGAACAATTTAGCAACAAATACAGCTATGTGCATAGCTTTAGCAATTACATTATCGATGAATAAAAAAATTGACTTTACGAGTAGAATGTTAGGCTTATTACTTTTGTTAATTTCGACTTTAGTTTTAGTTAAAGCAAAGTCATTAGGGGCGATTGTCTTTGTAATTTGCAGTATTTTAATAAGTTTTATTATTGTTTATTACCAAAATTTACTACTAGATAGCTTTACAAGAAGTAAATTGAACTGGCTTATGGTTCTTACTTTTTTGTTTGTAATATGCTTTATAGTTTTTTCATTGATAAATGGAAGCTTTAATGAGTTTATGTACAATATTGGTAAAGACCCAACTCTAACTGGTAGAACACTTTTATGGGAAAGAGGTGGCCATTTAATAGCAGAAAGGCCTTTGTTAGGCGTAGGATTTCAGAGCTTGTTTTATATTGGTAACAACGTAGCTGAAGATATATGGGCTATTCATCATGTGCCTTCGGGGGCAGGGTTTAATTTTCACAATATGTATGTAGATATAAGTGTAGAGCTAGGGTTACTTGGACTTTTTTTATATTTAATCTTTATAACTATGATAATAAGAAAAATTTTTAATTTTAAGCATATTACTGTAGGTAGCTCACACTTTTTTGCTGTAACAATTATGAGTTACCTGTTTTTACAAACATTTTTAGAAGCTGCTTGGTTTGAGCAATTTACAATTATCTACTTTTTTATGTGTATATCTTGTGTGTATTTAAAGGAAGAAGAACGTTATGAATAATGAAGCATTAAAAGGTGCAATTATATTTGGTGGCTCAGGTTTTATAGGCTCTCACCTAATAGATAATTTGTTAGCTAAAGGCTATAAAATAATTACTTCTGTGGATATTAAAAAGCCGAGAGTAAAAAGAGAGGGTGTAAACTATATTTTAGCTGATGTAAGGGATTTAAGCACACTATCACTAAACAATAAAAATATAAGCACTATCTATAATTTTGCAGCTATACATACAACCCCTGGCCATGAACATCATGAATATTATGAAACTAACATTTTGGGTGCGAATGAGGTTACTAAGTTTGCTGAAAATAATGGCATAAATGAAATTATTTTTACCAGCTCTATATCAGTATATGGAGCAGGCGAGAGCAGAAAAACTGAGGCATCAACACCAACACCCGTTTCATCTTATGGTTTCTCTAAAATGATGGCAGAGCAAATTCATAAAGCATGGCATGAGCGTAATAATAGTTCAAAATTGATCATTGTTAGACCCGCGGTTGTTTTTGGGCCGGGTGAAGGTGGCAACTTTACCCGTCTTGCTAGCTTGCTAGATAAAGGTTTTTTTATATACCCTGGCAGAAAAGATACTATAAAATCATGTATTTATGTTGATGATTTACTTCATGCAATAGAGCATGCCAGAAATAAAGACACTAACTTTATTTTATTTAATGGTGCGTATACCACTCGTTATACATTAGAGAACATTGTAAATGCTTTTCAAGAACAGCACTTTCCGAATGTAAACACTATGTTATTTCCTAAAAGTGTGATGTTGGTGGGTGCTTCATTATTAAAAGCAGTGAATTTTCTAGATATAGGTATTCACCCTGAGCGAATTTTAAAGCTAATAAACTCGACTGATGTATACCCACAGTGGCTCGAAGATGAAGGCTTGATATTTGATAATGGTCTTAAAAATGCTCTCGCTAAATGGGATCAAAATACTAATGGGAGTTTTAAGTGAGTGAATTAGATGTATTAGTGATAATACCTTGCTTAAACGAAGAAGCGCATATAGAAAAATTGCTACTGCAGCTTACTAGTGAATCGCCAAAGCTTATAGTTGTTGCTGATGGTGGAAGCAGTGATAAAACAGTAGATATTGTTAATCAGTACAGCAAAAACTATCCAAATATAAAATTAATCAATAACAATAAAAAAATTCAAAGTGCAGGCATTAACCTAGCTGTAAAAGAATATGGCTACGGATTTAAATATTTTATTAGAGTAGATTCCCATGGTGAATACCCAACTGACTTTTTAAAAACACTTTGTGAAGATGCTTTAACCACTAAGGCATCTTCAATCGTAATAAGTATGGATACATTTGGAGAAAATGGATTTCAAAAAGCAGCTGCTTGTGCACAAAATTCTAAGTTAGGCAACGGTGGATCTGCTCATCGTAACGATAGTAATGAGGGTAAGTGGGTTATTCACGGACATCATGCGCTAATGAACATCGAAGCATTTCAAAAAGTAGGTGGCTATGATGAGGCATTTATTGCAAACGAAGACGCAGAGCTTGATTTTAGGTTAACTTCTAGTGGGTATAGAATTTGGTTAACTGCGAAAACAAAGATGAAATATTTCCCACGTGATTCTTTTTATCGCCTATTTGTTCAATATTATCGTTATGGTGTTGGGCGTGCGAGTAACGCTTTAAAGCACAAACAAATTCCTAAAATACGGCAGTTGATACCATTATCAGTATTTCCATGCTTGTTAATTTGTTTATTTGCTCCAATTAGTTGGATATTTACTATTCCTTTTATTGGCTGGCTAAGCGTGTGCTTAGGCTATGGAGCCTTGCTCGCTTTGAGGAGTCGTTCATTAACTAATATTCTATCAGGATTTATTGCAGCTACCATGCATTTTGGTTGGTCAATTGGGTTTTGCAACAAGTTGATCACCAAATCAGTTTCTTTCGTTACGGGTAAACTATAATGGCTGAAATTACCATTGCTATATGTACATATAAGCGAGCTGAAATACAGCAAACGTTAGCTTCAGTAGCAAACCAGGTGTTACCTGAGGATGTGTATATTAGAGTGATTGTTGCTGATAACGATGTTGAGCCAACAATGCAACAACTAATAGAAGAAACAGCTAAAAGTTTAGGTATTAAGCTTACATACATTCACGCACCATCTCGAAATATATCCATTGCGAGAAATGCGTGTTTGATCAACTGTGAAACTCAGTGGCTAGTTTTTATTGATGATGATGAAACAGCCTCAAATACGTGGCTATCTGAATTATATAAAACTGCATTAAATGAAAATGCCGATGTTGTTTTAGGCCCAGTAATATCTGTTTACCCAAATGATGCGCCAAATTGGATAGTTAAATGTGATTTTCATTCAACTCAACCTGTATTTGTTAATGGCGTAATTGAAACGGGGTACACAGGAAACACCTTGCTGAAATTAAGCTCTCAATATTTTGAAAACGAAATGTTTAATTTGTCGCTTGGTAAAAGTGGTGGCGAAGATACAGATTATCTATCAAGAGCTTTCAAAAAAGGGGCTAAATTACATTTTGCTGAGAACGCCATAGTTCATGAGCCTGTCCCAAGTGAGCGAGCGACTTTGAACTGGTTGATAAAACGTAAGTTTAGGGTAGGTCAAACTTATGCACTTACTCTATTTAAAGCGACTAGTAGTAAGTTTTTTATTACTCAACTTATGTTTAAAGCATTCTCAAAGTTTACATTCTGCTTAATCATGATGGTGCTATTTTGCTTACACCCTGTTAAACGATACAACTGGTTGCTCAGAGGGTGTTTACATTTTGGGGTGGTAACTAAACTGTTTGGTGTGAAAAATATTGAGTTGTATTAATCTATGTTTATAAATTTCCGTTTTTTTAACTCTCTATTTTTATGTCTTTTTTTTTCACAGAGCGTGTTTGCAAGTGTTGGAAGCTTAATTTGGAATGATGAATTTAATGCTGATGGGCTACCTGACAGTAGTAAATGGCATTACGAAAAGGGTTATGTACGAAATGGTGAAGCACAGCGCTATCAAGAAGGAAATAGCGAAAATAGCCGCGTAAAAAATGGCTATTTAATAATTGAATCGCACTATCAACCTTCTAAAAAGCCACAAAGTGTTTGGCAATACTTATTTGATGAACAACCGAAAGATAGTTACACATCAGCAAGTCTAACCACAGAGCATATACCAGGATTTGGAAATGGCCGTATTGACGTCAGGGCAAAACTGCCACAGGGGCGAGGAGTATGGCCTGCTGTTTGGCTGTTAGGCAGTAACATTCAAGAAGTAGGCTGGCCTATGTCAGGTGAAATTGACATTGTGGAGTATGTAGGTTTTGACTCAAATAAAGTCCATTCAGCTATACATACCGATGCTCGTAATCACAAAAAAGGCAATGCATTAAATGCTTCTTTAATAGTTGATAAACTCTCAGATGAGTTTCATATATATAGTGTCGAACGGACGTCTGAACGTGTCGATTTTTACGTTGATAATATACTGCACTTTAGTTATCACAAAGAAGACAATTCAGTTTCATCTTGGCCATTTGACGAACCAATGTACCTGATTATTAATTTAGCTATAGGTGGAGGCTGGGGTGGAAAAAAAGGGATTGATAACACAATTTTTCCGCAACAGTTTTTGATTGATTACGTTAGAGTTTATAAATAAAAATTACTGAAAGCATATTCCAAGGATAAAGATGTCGAATAATCAAAGTATTGCTGTAATTACTTCATCATACAACCCAGCAAAGTCTGTGGCTAAAGCAATTGAATCAGTTGTAGATGATGAATATGTTACTTCGGCTATTGTGGTTGATGACTGCTCAAATGATGAAATACAATTATTTAAGTTACATGCATTTTGCATTAATGCCAAAAACCAATGGGTGAAGTTTTACACGTCAGTAAAAAAACTAGAATTAACTTCAAGCTTAAAAGCCTTATTTAACTCACTTACCGCCTTAACTTATATTTTATGTCAGTTAAAAAGTGAATTTATTAAGCGTCTTTTAATAAGAGTGATTTAATTAATGGAGGCTTCATCTAAAGGGATTTTTTGGTTGTTTTTAAGCAAATTTTTCCCCCCTATTATAAACTTCACTGTTTTTGCCTATACAGCGCGCATACTTGCACCTGAAGACTTTGGTTTAGTGGCGTTGGCTCTAGCGATTATATTTTTAATAAGCAGCTTTATGCCCTCTGGTTGGCGAGACGCTATAATCAAGTACCAAATATCCGATAAGCTAACAATAAGTAGCATTTTTTGGTTTAACCTTGCTGTGTCATTATTTTTATCTGTAATTGTTATCGTTTTTTCTTTATTTTCATTGTTTGAGTTTCAAACTCATGCGTTCAACTTGGCTATTACGATATTTTGTTTGAAATTAATTTTTGACGGACTTTTCTATACATTAAATACTGTTTTATTGAAGCAAGAGCAGTATTTTTTAATAGCTCTACGCACGATTATTTCAGCGGTTATATCTGCGATTATTATTATCGCACTGCTATTATTAGATTTTGGCGTTTGGGCATTAATTTGGGCACAATCTATTTTGTCTATTACTAACTTTTTTGCAGTGTATTGGCCAACTAAAAAGTTTATTGGAATTCAATTTTCAATGGCGAGCATAACAAGGCTTAATAGCTTTGCTATGTATTCAACATTAACTAACGGGGTAACCTCGATTTTAGATCATTATGAATCAGTAATAATAGGCTCCGTGTTAGGAAAGAGAGAACTCGGCTTTTATAATATAGCCAAACGCCTTTCAGCTATTATTAGTGATATTTTTATTGCTACGGTAAACGAAGTGAGTTTTCCATTATTAGCAAAAAAGCAAGAAAAAATAACAGAATTACGCAAAGCCTTTATTGACTGTGTATATTTTTCGGTACTATGTTTATTCCCACTGTTTACGTTTTGTTTTATAAATAGTAAACAAATATTTTTATTATTATTTACTGAGAAGTGGTTGAGCGCTGCGGTGATATTTCAAGCTTTTTGCATTATTTTTACTTTTATAATTTTAGGCATCCCCCAAAAAAATATTATTATATTAAGAAACCATGCTAAATGGTGGTTTCAACTACAGGTAAAAATATCGTTGGTTATAGTTCCTCTTACAACACTTAGTGCCTTTTGGGGATTAAACACCTTACTACTATCGCTTATATTCGGGAAGTGTTTGTATTGCTCGTTCTCTATGTGGAAGTCATGTCAATTATTATCTCTTAGTATAAAAAGATATCTAGTCAGCTTTATAGTACCAATAATCTGTTGTGCTACATCAGCAGTTGTGGTGATATCAATTACTCAATTTATTCCGAATTCGCAGTTTATATTGTTAGATATTTTAGCTTCTGCCGCCATCTTTTTTATAACTTATTTAATACAATTGTTTTTATTTGAAAGAAAGAAATTAGTCATTATTGGTTTAACATTACTTCCAAATAATCACTACTTAACAAAGCTTGCAAAAAAGATAAATAACCAGGACCCTTAATAACATGAAACTTACTTTTTACAAAGGCAATATCCCAAACTTCGGTGATGACTTAAATAACATTATGTGGGATGCATTGCTTGCTCCTGGCTTTTTTGACGATAAAGAAGATGAGCTTTTTTTAGGTATTGGATCTATTCTGTGGGACTCTTACCCAAAAAAAACTAACAAAATAGTTATGGGCTCTGGCTTTGGTGGATATACCGATATACCCAATTTACATGGAGGAAACTGGGATGTCGCTTTTGTTCGCGGCCCAAGAACAGCCAAGGCACTAAATTTAGACCCCAAATTAGCGATTACCGATGCTGCTATTTTAACGCGCTTTATGAACCTGCCAGTTCAAGCTAAAAAATATAAAGTCAGCTTTATGCCCCATTGGCAGAGTATTTCGCGAGGTAACTGGCAAAGTGTGTGTGAACAAGCAGGTATCAATTATATAGACCCAACAGATCCAAATGTGATGCATTCATTACAATCTATTCAACAAACTGAATTGCTTATAACAGAAGCAATGCACGGGGCTATTTTAGCTGATACGTTGCGAGTTCCGTGGCTTGCATTGGAGCCTATTTTTCCATTGCATAGAAATAAATGGTTTGACTGGTCAGAGTCAATGTCAATTAACCTTAAATTTAATGATATGCCAAGTTCTTCTATTAAAGACTTTTGGTCACTTAAAACAGGTAACCAAGGTATGGGGAAACGAAGTGTTCAACTAGGGAAGTTATTAAGCTTTACTGATCCATATTTTATCGACAGAGCGGCTGAAAAGCTAATTATGCTTGCTAAAAATCATGGGCAAATGAGTAAAGAAAATATTTTTATTGATAAATCTGACATGGCTTTAGAAAAGTTAGGGGAATACTGTAAACTCCAAATATCTTGATTAAAGCTTTTTAAAGTTTCGGTATCAAACTACACCGTTTGATTTAATTTTCTAGTACATTCTCTTTTTATAGATGAACTTATTTGCATAAAATTTATGAAGAAAATAATTGTAGCAACCCTAACCACAGGGACAAGAAATAAAACGTTCAATGAGTGCCTTATAAGCTTACAAGCATTAACAAATATCGGTGGTTATAGGATAGATATTTTAGTTGTTGAGAATAATAGTCAGCCTGATGAACATGTAAAAAAAATTATTAGTCATTATGATAACAATGAAAAATGTGTGAAACATTTACTTGAGCCTCTGTCGGGGATCCCTTATGCAAGAAACGCAGCTCTAAATTTCGCAAAAGCACAGGGGTACACATATTTAGCATTCATTGATGATGATGCTTTTGCATCAAAAACTTGGATTGAAAATTTAGTTAAAGCCATTGGAAGTAACAACGTTGCATCTGGGCCTCAATTGGCGATATTTCCTGAGTCGACGGGCTCATTCTATCGAAATGCAGCTGTATATCATGAACGTGCAATAGTAAATGGTTCAGCAATAAAATGGGCTGCTACTAACAATATTTTAATTGATATAAGTTTTATGGAAGCAAAAGGTTTGAGTTTTAACCCAAAACTTATTAATGGCGGAGAGGATAAAGAACTATTTTTAAGGGTTAATAAATCAAGAGGGAAGCTTATATGGAGCGATACGGCTTTTGTTAGTGAATATATAGCCCAGAGTCGTTTATCAATTAAGTGGGCTACGCGCAGAACATTTAGAATTGGTGCCACAGGTTTTATGATTGAATCATCAGTAAAAACGCCTTTTAAGACTTATTTATCTTGTATTTTTAAAGGGGCAATGTATTTAGCTAAAGGTGTTTTGTTTTTTCCATACCATGCGATTTCACCTAAAAGTTCAGCACTAAATTCTTTATGTGATTTGTCGCATGGAATTGGTTTTTTTTACGGCCTATTCAGCAAAGGTCGAGTTAGTAAATATACATAATCTATTTAGGATTTATAATGTCAAACGCTATTGATATTTCAGTTGTAATTGCAGCGTGGAATGCAGAGGATTTTATATTAACCGCTATTAACTCCGCTTTGTCGCAAGAAGGGCTTTCTGTAGAAGTTATAGTGGTTGATGACGCATCAACTGATAATACATGTAATGTGGTTGAATCAATAATTGATTCACGTGTTAAGTTATTGCGCTCAGAGGCAAATGGCGGGCCGGGGGCAGCACGAAATATTGGCTTTGATGCTGCGAAAGGCACATGGATTGCTGTGTTGGATTCTGATGATTATATGTCTCAAAATAGACTGAAAAACATGCTGGGCGCCGCTCCAGCTAAAGCTGATGTGTTAATCGATAATTTTTGTGAGTTAAGTAGCAATGGTATTTTATCTAAGCCTTTCTATTCGCATACTGAATTACCGCTAGGTAGATTAAATTTATCGTTTCTTATAGAAACTAATTTAGTATTTACTGGTGTAAAATCGACAGGTTATGTTAAGCCGCTGTTTAAAAATGAGTTTGTGAAAGATAACAATATTAAATACTGGCCAGAAGTAAGGATTGGCGAAGATTATTACTTTTTGGCGAGTTGTTTAGCTTGTGGAGCTATTGTAGAAGTACTTGAACAGACTGGTTACATTTACACTATTCGCGATGGTTCTATTTCAAGTGAGTTGGAAATATCGCACGTTGAAAAACTGCTAAGATTTGATGAAAAATTCATGCACAAATATAGTTTAAGTAAATCAGAGTTGAGCGCCCAGCAAAAACGCTTGAAAAACTTAAATTGTGCATACCACTACTTAGTATTGGTGGGGGAAATTAAAAAATTACAGATCTTTTCTGCCTTATTAAAAATGTTTGAAAATCCCTCAAGTGCTCGGTTGCTTAGCTTACCGATTAAAAAAAGGTTACTTTTTTGGAAATAAATTATAATTTGGTTAAATAACAATTAATTGTATTGGTGGAGTTACTATTATTTAGTCTTTATTTTGTATTTAGAATATAAATAAGGTTTAGGTTTGTCGAAATTAAAAGTAGATCCAGCTATCCGTAGTTTACTAAATCGTATGCCTAGTGAAGTGCAAGAGAGCTTTACTGAAGATCAGCTAGCTCATTTAAAAGTAGCTATAGGTGCAAGGCAATGGGGTAGGCATGCTGTAGATTGCAGAGGTGTAATTAAATTTTTTAAATACAGGTATTACTTTGTTTTACTGGCTGGTCGTAACAGACGAGAACTTAGTAAAAAAGAGCAAAAAATAGCAGCTATATCGCAGGTAATCACTATATCTATGTTTAGTTTTTTTGTTATTACAATTTTGCTGCTTATTATTTATTTAGTTAAGTCGGCTTTAGGTATTGATATATTTAGTAATTACTCTTTTGGGGTATGGGCTTGGTTTAAGGAGTTGTTTAAATAAAAATAAGATGCTTCTGTTTGGAGGGGTTTATAAATGTTTATGTAAGTTTATATTTGTTTTGTTTTGTGTAAGTTCCTCGCTACTTAAGGACATTTTACATAATATTACTATATATAAAGCCATCCTTAATGTTGAATACTTTAGTATGATACTGTAACATTTGCCGCACAGTTTTGTGGAGCTTATTTCACTTTTAAGATATCTATAGGGATACATAGTATGACATCTTCAAGGACGTTTAAGCCTAATGGCTCGTCTGATGCAAATTTTTATCGATTATTTGATATTTTTGCATTGTTTTTAGCCTTTCAGTGCTCAGCTTTGTTCTATAGTTTTGAGCTCTCTCCTATTTATATGGTTTCGGTTTTAACCGTTGCTTTAAGCTTTTTATATTGTGCTGAAATATTTTCCGCTTATCGCTCTTGGCGCGCTGGCAAATTTAGAACCATGGTACTTTGTGCATGGGGCTCCTTATTTGCTGCATTCTCTGTTTTATTAGTTATATCGTTTGCATTTAAGTTTACTGAGTCGCTTTCGCGTATTGGTCTGGGTTTATGGTTTTTATTAAGTATTACTTTTTTATATACTTGGCGCCTTGCTGCCTATTTATTTAAAAGAAGTAGACGTAAACTAGGGCTAAACTTGCGTAATGTTGCTATTGTGGGGGCTACCGAATCAGCGGTACATTTATATAACGAAATTACTAAAAATGACGAGCTTGGCTTTAAATTTTTAGGTTTTTATGACGACAGGCAACCAGAGCGCCTTTTTGAAAACTCAACAAAACACGATGTTGCAGGACGTATTCAAGATGCGATTAATGCAGCCCGCAATGGTGAAGTAGGTGTGTTGTATATTGCATTGCCAATGAAGGCTGATAAACGCATTGCCGATATTTTATTGCAATTAGGCGATACAACGGTTGATGTGCATATAATACCTGACTTTTTAATATCTAACTTAATACACGCACGTATTGAACATGTTGGTGATGTTGACACACTAAGTGTGTTTGAATCACCGTTTATAGGTGCTCGTGAGTTTATAAAACGTACTGAAGATATAGTTGTTGCCTCTATTATTTTAATGCTGATTTCTCCAATACTTATTGCGATTGCGTTTGCTGTTAAATTTACTTCAAAAGGCCCTGTAATTTTTAAGCAAGACAGGTATGGCCTTGATGGGCGTAAAATTAAGGTATGGAAATTTCGCTCAATGAGTGTTACCGAAAACAGCGCAGTGGTAACACAAGCCAAAAAAAATGATGCGCGCATTACACCTTTAGGTGGTTTTTTACGCCGCACAAGCCTTGATGAGTTACCGCAATTTATAAATGTTTTAAAAGGTGATATGTCTATTGTCGGTCCACGCCCGCACGCTGTAGCCCATAATGAGGAGTACCGTAAAAAGGTAGAGTTTTACATGTTACGCCATAAAGCTAAGCCAGGAATTACAGGTTGGGCGCAAATTAATGGCTGGCGCGGCGAAACCGACACTCTTGATAAAATGGAAAAACGTGTAGAATTTGATTTACATTATATTAAACACTGGTCGTTATGGTTTGATATAAAAATTATTTTTATGACAATTTTTAAAGGATTTAAGAATGCGAATGCATACTAAAACACTTGCACCTATATTTGCTTTGTTAAGTGTAGGGGTTACAGCTCCTGCAGCTGCTAATTTAAAACCAGGTAGTTTTATAACTAAAGATGGCGCCGAAATTACGCCAACGTTACAAACGGGTATAAGCAGTAATAATAACTTTTTTAGTACGCCTGATAATAAGGAGTCGCGTACAATTTGGACTATTACCCCTAATGTTAAAGTGGTTATTGATGATGGCCCCGATAGCTATAACCTTGATTTAGGTACGAGTAGTTCGTTACATAATAAAGATTCTGACGATAATTTTACTCAAGTAAATATAGGTGCTGGTGTACATAAAGAATTTACCAGCCAGCATCGTTTAGATGTTAATGGTAAAGCCGACTGGCTTTACGAGCCGCGTGGTAGTGGTTTAACTGAAGGCTTAGGTGACGCAGTAAACGAGCTTGTAAAATATCAGCAACAAAATGTTTTAGTGCGCTACGAATACGGTGCACAAAGCTCAAAAGCGCAAGTTGCTATAAATGCAGGTTTTTATAGTAAAAAATATCAAAACTTTAGAGCCGTGTCGCAGTTTCGTGATTACGATAAATCGTTAATTGGTATTACCGGTTATTACAATACTCAAGCTGCTACACGTACATTTTTAGAAGTTAAGCAAGAAAACTACCGTTACGATTTTTTACAAGCTAATGGTATTTCACGTGATAGTGATGACCTAAAAATACTACTTGGTATGGAGTGGGAAGCAACAGCACTTACTTCAGGCTCATTTAAGCTAGGTTACCAAAATAAAGATTTTGACTCGAGTGAACGCGAAAACTTTAGCGGTTTAAGTTGGGAAGCTGGGGTTAACTGGCAGCCACTTAGTTATTCTACAGTGCAATTAACAACAAGTCGCTCAGCTAAAGATCCGCTAGTACAAGGCGATTATATTAAAGAAAGTTTTTACGGTATTAATTGGACTCACAACTGGAGTGACTATTTAAGCTCACTTGCTGGTATTAATTACACTAACGAACAATACACTGGAGATGTAGGTCGTAAAGATAAATCTAAAAGTGCTCGTTTAGGTTTAAACTATGTTGCTAGTAATTTTGGTATGGTATCTACTTACGTCGATTTTATTGATAAAGATTCTACACAGACCGCTATTGAGTTTGACCGTGTAATTGTAGGTGTTAATTTTACATTTGCTTTAAAGGCTAATTAATGAAGTTTATTTTTAGTTTAACGCTGCTAATTTTAAGCAGCGTTTGTTTTGCTCAAACTGCGCAGAGTTACGTAATCGGTGCTGGTGATAAGGTTGAAATAAAAGTATTTGGCCAACCTGATTTAGAGGTTACTGCACTCTTAGGTAATAGTGGTGAGGTTAATTACCCTTTTTTAGGTAAAGTAAAATTAGCAGGGCTTAACACTTCAGAGGTTGAGCAAGTTATAACCCAAGGCTTAAAGCCTGAGTATTTAATAAACCCCAATGTATATGTGCAGGTAATTGAATATCGTCCTTTTTATATTCATGGTGAAGTAAAAGACCCCGGTGCTTACCCTTACCAACCCGCAATGACAGTTAATCAAGCGATTGCGCTTGCCGGTGGTTTAACTGAGCGTGCCTCGATTGATAAAATATACATATTTAAAGAGCAAACTAAACAGCAGCAACAAAAAGGTAATTTAAATAGCCAAATTGCAGCGGGCGATACCATAAAAATAGAACAACGCTTGTTTTAAGCAGTTAACAAGGCAGTAATTAATGAACCAAACAAATGAAAACCTGAGCAATAATGAAGAAATTATTGATTTAGGATCATACCTTAATGTAATTAAACGCGCCAAATGGCGTATTTTGGGTTTTGCGACTGTAGTTACCTTACTAACTATTATGGTAGCTCTAACGTTAATACCTAAATATGTAGCGACGGCTACTTTACTTATTGAAGCTAAGCAAACTAAGGCCGTAAGTTTTCAAGAAATATATGGCCTAGACTCGACTCAAAAAGAATATTACCTTACCCAATTTGAGGTAATTAAGTCTGACAGTATTGCCCGTGAGGTAATTACCAAACTTAATTTAAAAGCACATCCAGACTTCATTGGGAAACCATCTGTTTTAGGTGAGCTGAAAACGGGGATAAAAGAGCAACTCCCTTTCTTAAATAAAAAAGAAAAAACTGTATATTCACCTGAAGATCAAGCTGATCGTGAAATGCTTGGCTTGTTAGGCGCTTTTAAATCTCGTCTATCAGTCTCGCCTATTCGTAATACACAGTTAGTTATGGTTAGTTTTGAATCAAGCGATCCTAAGTTAGCTGCACTTGTAGCTAACACAGTTGGTGAGGTTTATATTAGTAGCCAAATGCGCGCAAAAATGGGTATTACTCAACAAGCGTCTAGTTGGCTAAATACGCGCTTATCGCAATTACGAATCCAGCTAGATGAGTCAGAAGTTCGCTTGCAAACTTACCGAGAGGAGCAAAAGCTAGTTGATATTGAAGGTATAGCAGGGCTAGCCACGCAAGAGCTTGAGCAAATATCACAACAGTTAATTGTTGCCCGTAATGAAAAAAACAATCTTGAAAGTATTAATCGAGTTATTAGTGAGTACGGTAACAATAATATAGAACTTTTAGGGAGTATGCCGGAAATTACTTCGCATAAAGTAATACAGGATGTTAAGCGTGAGGTGATACTAGTTGAGCGTAAATTAAGTGACTTAGGTGAGGTTTATGGCCCTAAACACCCTCGTATGATCTCTGCTCAAGCTGAGCTTACAACGGTAAAAAATAATTTAAATAAGCAAATTAAGGGTCTTATTACTGGCATTGAAAAAGAGCTAAACCGTATAACACGCACAGTGAGTGCGCTTGAGCGTGACTTAGTTAAAATTCGTGCTGAATACCAAGACATTACCCGAAAAGAAACACAATATAATCAATTAAAGCGTGAAGTAGAAACTAATCGAAATATTTTTAATACGTTTTTATCTCGCTCAAAAGAAACCGAAGTAACAAGTGATTTTAGCTCTGCTGCTGCACGTTTTACCGACCGTGCCTATGCTCCAAACAAACCAGCAAAACCAAATAAAAAATTAATTGTTATTTTAGCTTTTGTGGCAAGTTTTGGTTTTGCAGTAGTCATGAGCTTTATATTTGACGCGCTTAACGATACCGTTAAAACTAAAAGTGATGTTGAAAGTAAGTTAGCACAGCGTATGCTTGGGCTTTTACCGCATGTACAAACACCAAAAAATAGTGTGTTTCCGATACATGCTTATCTGGATGATAATTACAGACGTTTTGCCGAATCGGTACGAACGTTCAGAACTAGCTTGTTATTAACTCAGTTAGAGCGCGATCATAAAGTAATAGCCGTAACATCAAGTGCTCCGGGTGAGGGTAAAACTACAACCTCAGCTAATTTAGCTATGTCGCTTGCTCAAATGGGTAAAGTATTGCTAATTGACGCCGATTTGCGCAAACCAAGTATAGCTAAGCGCTTCGATATACCGGTATTTCATCCGGGGTTAAGTAATTTAATCGTAGGTACTGAGCAGTTAAGTGAGTGTGTTCATGTAGATGGGCAGTCGGGTGTTGCTATTATGCCAAGCGGGCAGATCCCAGGTAATCCATTAGAGCTTTTATCTAACACGCGCTTTAGTGAAGTACTCGATATATTAAAAACTAAGTACGATCATATAATTATAGATACACCACCTACACAAGCTGTGAGTGACGCTTTAGTTATTGCACAAAGTGCAGACTCGGTAATTTATGTTGTTAAGTCGGATATTACGCGAATTAAACCGATTAAAGCGGGTATTGAACGCCTGTTTGAATCTAAAGCTCATGTTGCAGGTATTGTGCTTAACGAAGTAGATATGAGTAAAAGTAAAGACGAGCATAGCCATGGTTATTACGACTATTATGATTACTCGCAAAAACCTGAACAACCTAATGTATAGTTAAATGCAAATCTATGATTGATATTCATTCCCATATTTTGCCAGGAATAGATGATGGCGCTAAAGATTTAAATGAATCTTTAGCGTTATTAACGATTGCAAAAAATGATGGAATAACCCATATGGTTGCCACGCCACATATACATATTGGGCGATTTAATAATTCGGCCTCGCAATTGTATAGCGAGCTTGCTAATTTAAAAGCACAGGCATTAGTAAATAATATTGGTATTAAACTAGCTGTGGCTGCTGAAGTTAGGCTTGATGTAGAGCTAATGAGTTTAGTGCTTAGTAATAAACTCCCGTTTATTGGTACGCTTAATTCAGTAAATTATTTATTATTAGAACTCCCGCATTCGCATGTCCCCCAAGGCTACGATAAGTTTATAAATTGGCTAGCTAAACAAAATATAAAAGTAATTATTCCTCACCCTGAGCGTAATCGCGATATTCAAGCTAATCCTTTTTATATTGAGCGTTTAAAACAATTAGGATGTGAGTTTCAATTAACGGCTTCAAGCATTGAAGGTGCATGGGGCGAAACTGCAAAAAATATTAGTATAGATATGCTAGAAAAGGGTTTAGTAACTTATGTTGCATCTGATGCTCATTCAGTTAAGCGTAGGCCTCCTATTTTGAGTAAAGCTAAGCAAATAGTGAGCGAGTTAATTGGTCAAAATTATGCACATGATTTATTTTTTACTAATCCTAAACGTTTAACAGAGTCGTTGTTTAATGAGTAATTTAAATACAAACCGACTCACACAAATTGCTATACTTGCAGTTATTACATTAGCAATAGGTTATCAAAGCTTACAAAGTATGCGTGCAAATACATGGTATTTTAATGCACTCAATATTTTAAAGCAGCCTGAAAGCACAATTACTCCTGAAGAACTAGAGCTTGCAGATAGGGCAATTACATTTGCAACAAGTCAAGACCCTTCACAGCCACATTACTGGCAGTTAAGTGCTTATATAAAAATGCTCAATTTAGCTGTAACTAGCGAGCAAAATAAGAATAAGCTTTTGGTTTACCAACAAGCAGAAAAAGAGCTGTTAAAATCATTAGAGTTAAGGCAAACATGGTCAGAAACGTGGATTGCACTAGCGCAAGTAGTTAGTTATCAAGAAGGTCCGACAGAGCACGTATACGAGTATATTCAGCAGGCCAAAAAATTCGGGCCGTACAAGTTTGATGTGCAGCTTGGTATTATTCAAATAGCTCTAATGAACTGGCAGCAACTCCCTCCAAAGTATAAAGCATTGTATGTTGCTGAGCTTAACTCTGCAGTTAAGTATGGTAATGAATTTTATGAGATTTTTAGGTTGGCAAAAAAAATTAATCGTCTACCTACAGTGTGTTTATCGCTGCAATTCGGTTCTCATTTTAAAGCAATTAGAAGTAGTTATATTTTTAAAGATTACTGCGGGTAAAATAACTAATTGGTTATAGGTAGATAATATTGAATTCGAATTTCCAGCAAGCTGGGTTTTTATTTTTTTAAATCAAAATTATAGAGTCATAAAAGGAGTTTTGAGTATGAGGTTTATTGGATTGGATGGTTTGAGAGGGTTAATGTGTCTTTGGGTAGTTATTGGACATTCTATAACGATGGCTGGCCTCGAATTAGATAAAGACTCTTTCTTTGGTAAGGTACTTGGTAAAGGTTTAGCCGTAGATGTTTTCTTTATAATAAGTGGATTTGTAATTACTTTATTACTATTAAGTAAGGATGTGCCTTTTAGTAAATATATTAAGCAAAGAGTACTGAGAATTTTTCCTGCGTATTTATTATTTTTGTTTTTATCAGCTTTGATAATTAATGAAACTGTGTTTGTACTCCAAAACTTTCCTGAGGACATAGAGAAAACTGCGGATAGGCTAAAATATGCAACAGCCTCATTAAAAGACTTTAAATTGCACTTTTTTACTCATTTATTCATGCTTCATGGGATCACTCCATCGTTCATTCTTAGTAATCCCACATACACCATAATGGGCCAAGCTTGGAGCTTAACACTTCAATTTCAATTTTTTATTCTTGCACCACTTTTTATATTTATTTTGCGTAAACATGTTTGTTTTCTTGTCTTATTTGTTATGTTGATTTTGGCTTCAAGTCAATTCTTTTTTGGTGTGATGGGGCATAGATCGTTCTTTTTAGTTAATTCCAATATGTTTTTTGTGGGTATGTTTAGTGCAATTCTATTAAATTTTAATAAAATGAATAAGCTAACAAATACAAACTTTTATTCTGCTTTAATTATTTTCTTACTTTCTATATCAATTTACCAATGGGTTAATGATCGATTCTTCGGGATCATACCTATCATAATTTGGTCAATTTGTTTTTTTATAGAGGTTTCTGCGACAACCTCTCCGCTACAATCTTTTTACAGAGTTATTTTAACTAATCGTATTTCAATATTTTTAGGCAATATATCTTATTCAATGTATTGCAGTCATATGTTTTTTCTTTACGCTGTTTCATATGTTTTAATTAAAAGTAATACTGATTTGGCGTTTTACACTCCTATTATGCTCATAGCCCCTTTTTTATTTACTGTTGTTGCATCGTATTTTTCGTATGAATATATAGAAAAATACTTCATTACATTTGGTAAAAATACGAAAAAAAATAATGTTCAACAGCGCGCTATTTGATCTATTGTTATTAGTAAACGGATATGTAAAAAGAGAGTGTATGTGGAGGTAAAAACAATACCTTAAATTACTTTAGTCTTTGTTAAAAAGCTCTAAAGTAAATCGTTTTAAGGTTTGTTAAACGTATTAAAAATGCCCAGAGCTTTTGCTGCTCTGGGCCATAAAGTGACTCTAAATTGAGTCTAGCGTTAACTAAAAACTTTCTGGTTCATTAGGGAGAAGAAGAAAGTATTTAAAAGTGTAGTAAAACCACCTAAAAAAGCATAACTAATTTTGCCACTTAGTTGCATTTGGCAATAAAGGATTAGATTAATTATGCTTATTCTATACTTTAGTTTAACCCCAGCTTATTAACTGCGTATTTTGCACTAGATCGCGTGGTAGTGAATTTTTAATCTTATTTTTTTGCCATTTCCCCAGCCCAATAGGGCAACCACACAGCGTTAATACTACTTCACCTATTGTTTGAGTTGCCTCAGCTAAGCGTATATCTTTACCTTGAAAATAATCATTTGCTTGCTCGTTATTTAACGCGTAAATATTCGTTTTGCACTCGTTGCCAAGCACAGTAGCAAATTCGTGCGTTAGTCTTACGCCATTTTTATGAATAATGCCAATTTGAATACCTAAACGTGCGTACTTAATTTTATTTTGTATGGCTTCAAACCCCTCAGGAAATAACCACAGCTCTTTATCGCGCTGCATTAAGTTGCCTGGCAGGGTGGTTATCCCAAAGTGTTTTTTAAGCGATTGCATAAACGCGGCACTTTGCTTTTTATCAAACTCGTTAAACGGGAATGCGCCTTTTTTAACAGTTTGATTTGGGTTATCGCAACTTGCGTGCTTTTTAAATTTAGCAATAAAAAAGCCTTCGCTATCGAATGTTTGCGGCCATACATGCAAATAGCCTTCACTTGTGGTGGCTTTGCTTGCACCTTCAAATAAGTCGCTTAGGGATTGCGGTGCTATGTAGTCGCCAAATTCACTGAGTAAATAATCGCATACTTGTTGGTTTTCGAGCGGGGTAAGTGTGCAGGTTGAATACACTAACGTGCCACCTGGCTTTAATGCGTAAAATGCGCTTTTAATTAAATCTTTTTGCACCTGGGCTATTTGTATGTTTGATTCTATTGACCAGTTTTTTAGTGCGTCGGCGTCTTTACGTACTGTGCCTTCGCCAGAGCATGGCGCGTCTAATAATATACTATCAAAGCATTCGAACATGTAGTTGCCAAATATAACGCCATCAAAGTGCGAGAGTGCACAGTTACCTACTCCCATACGTTTTAATGTAGCGCTGAGTACCTTTAAACGAGATGACGATAGCTCATTTGCAACAAGTACGCCTTGGTTATTCATAAGCGCAGCTAGTTGTGAGGTTTTAGAACCCGGTGCTGATGCCATATCAAGCACGAAATTATTTTGAGAGTCAGCGAGTTTAATGCTTTGCTTTAAGGCAATAGGCGGCAGCATTGAGCTTGCTTCTTGTACGTACATAGCCCCGCTTAGATGTAGGTCGGTATTACCAAGGGCTAGGTTTTGCTCTTCATCGTTTGGGCGCTCTAGCCAAAAGCCTTCACTGCACCATGGGATAGGGGTTAGCAGCCAGTTTTTTTCAGCTGCACGTTTTACAAATTCTTCAATGCTAATTTTTAATGTATTAACGCGGATAGATTTTCTGAGGGGCCTACGACATGCATTTAAAAAATCATCTAAATTTAGATGCGCTGGTAAATAGGTTTTTACGTCGTCAATAAAGTGCTCAGGAATAAAAGTGTTGGCGTTCACGCGTTAGCTCATACTATAAAAATAAAGCGCGATAATAGCATTTATATAATGCATTTTCAGCGCTTAAAGACGTAACATCTGATTTATCACCCTGTCGACACTTCACTGTTTTAGTCCATTTTAAAACCATTTTTATGCGACTTTAGGTTAATAGTGTCGACAATAAGTGTTTTTTTAGCCATTTTGATAGGTTTAAGGGTTGACATGATTTTTTAATAAGCCCATAGTAACTACATCAATTGTCGACAATCTAAAAAATAACTTATGACACACACATTTTTAAACGAAGCGCCTATAACTACCGCATCAGATCAAGTATTTGTAGATATGCGCCGTGAGATTGTTGAAGGCAGCATAGTTCAAGGCAGTAAAATATCAGAGCCTGAGCTTGCCAAACGTTATGGTGTAAGCCGTGCAACGCTTAGAGAGGCGTTAAATCGCCTAGAAAGTTGCTACCTTGTTGAGCGTAAAGCTAACGTAGGTTGCCGAGTAGTTGCCCTTACTGCTGAGCGCTTGATTGAAGTTTACCAAGTTCGCAGCTCACTTGAAGGCTTGGCATGTAGGCTTGCTGCCGACAATATGGAACCCGAAGAAGTAAGAGGCTTAAAGCAATTACTTAATCAGCACCTACAAACACAACGTGTTAAAGAGGGCGAATCTTATTATCAAGAAGCCGGCGATTTAGATTTTCATTACCGTATTATTCAAGGCAGTAAAAACGCGCATTTAATTCATTTACTGTGTAATGAGCTCTATCAACTAATACGCATGTACCGTGTACAAATGGGCATGGTGGGGCCGCGTGTATCAAAAGCGTTTGATGAGCATTTAGCTATTATTAACGCCATTGAAAACCACGACGGCGAACTGGCTGAAATGCTTATGAAGCGCCATATAAGTGCATCGCAAGCAAATATCCAAACCAAATTCGACTTATTAGCTAAGCAAAAAGCATAAGCTGTTAAAAGCTAAAAGCTAGCAAAAGCAGTTAAACAGTCACAATTACAGATTAAAACTATAAGTTACTCCACGTAGCAACCGTTCAAAGTGAGGAGAAAGTAATGTCAGCAGGATTAAAATTTAAACACGCTATTGCCAATAACCGCCCGTTACAAGTTGTAGGTACTATTAACGCCTACACAGCGATGATGGCTGAAAAAATGGGTCACCAAGCTATTTACCTCTCAGGTGCCGGTGTTGCAAACGCCTCGTTTGGTATGCCTGATTTAGGTATGACAAGCCTTGATAACGTGCTTGAAGATATTCGCCGTATTACAGGTGCTAGCGATTTACCACTACTTGTGGATGCCGATACCGGTTGGGGTGGGGCGTTTAACATTGCACGCACAGTAAAAGAAATGACTAAGGCCGGTGCGGCGGGTTTTCATATAGAAGACCAAGTAGCGCAAAAGCGCTGTGGTCATCGCCCTAATAAAGAAATTGTAAGCCAAGGTGAAATGGTTGACCGCATTAAAGCGGCAGTTGATGCAAAAACCGATAGCGATTTTTATATTATGGCGCGTACCGATGCATTTCAAAAAGAAGGTTTAAACGCCGCGATAGACCGTGCAGCTGCCTGTGTTGAAGCCGGTGCTGACGCTATTTTTGCAGAAGCCGTACACGACCTTGCTGATTACCAAGCATTTGCAAAAGCGATTAACGTTCCAATTTTGGCAAACATTACTGAGTTTGGCCAAACACCTATTTACACTAAAGAGCAGTTAAGCGATGTAGGCGTTGAAATGGTGCTTTACCCACTAAGTGCATTTAGAGCCATGAACAAAGCAGCATTAAACGTGTATTCAGCAATTTTAAATGAAGGCTCGCAACAAAGCCAAATAGAAAATATGCAAACGCGTTCTGAGCTTTACGACTTTTTAGATTACCACACGTACGAGAACACACTCGATACTCTTTTTTCATCAAAATCTGACAAATAAAAACTATTAAAATAAATCACACACAAATTTAAGATAGGAGAAGATCATGGTAGATAAAGCATTAAGCGGCGCAGGTTTACGCGGACAAGTGGCTGGTCAAACAGCATTGTGTACTGTAGGACAAAGTGGTTCTGGTTTAACGTACTGTGGTTACGATATTAGCGAACTGGCCGAAAAAGCGCAGTTTGAAGAAGTGTCTTTTTTACTTTCACGCGGTGAGTTACCTACAACAAGCGAATTGGCTGAGTATAAAGCTAAACTTAAAAGCTTACGCGGCTTACCGGATGCGCTTAAAACCGTGCTTGAAAATATTCCTAAAGATGCGCATCCAATGGATGTAATGCGCACAGGTTGCTCAATGTTGGGTAACCTTGAAATGGAGCTTGATTTTAACCAAGCCAACGACGCAATCGACCGTATGATTGCTGTGTTCCCAAGTATTATTTGTTACTGGTACCGCTTTACACACGATGGCGTACGCATTGAAACACAAACAGATGACGACTCTGTTGGCGCACATTTTTTAACGCTGTTACACGACAAAGCACCTAGCGAGTTATTTGCACAAGTGATGAACGTATCACTAATTTTATACGCAGAGCACGAGTTTAATGCTTCTACATTTGCGGGTCGTGTGTGTGCATCAACGCTTTCTGATATTCATTCTTGTGTAACAGGTGCGATTGGCACGCTGCGTGGTCCATTACATGGTGGTGCTAACGAAGCGGCAATGGATATGATTCAAGGTTTTACAAGTGCTGAGCATGCTGAGCAAGAAGTAATGGGCATGCTTGAACGTAAAGACAAAATTATGGGCTTTGGTCACGCGATTTATCGCGAATCGGATCCACGTAATGTAATTATTAAAAAGTGGTCTGAAAAGCTAGCTGATGAAGTAGGCGATACTGTGCTTTATCCTGTGTCTGTTCGTTGTGAAGAGATTATGTGGCGCGAGAAAAAACTGTTTTGTAACGCCGATTTTTTCCATGCATCTGCTTATCACTTTATGGATATTCCGACTAAATTATTTACGCCAATATTTGTAATGAGCCGCGTTACTGGTTGGACTGCGCATGTAAAAGAGCAACGCGCTAACAACCGTATTATTCGCCCAAGTGCCGATTACACAGGCCCTGATGCACGTAGTTACACACCAATCGAATCAAGAAGTTAATTATTTTTAACTAAGGTGAGCCAATGGCTCACCTTTTACGGCTTTAATGCTTTATATAATAAAAACAACTACAAACCTAAAGCCTTTCTTGAAAAATACCAATTGCACTCTCCATAAAATTGGTACTACATCCGTCACCAAATTAGCGAACCCTTACCATGACCATAATTAATAATACCCAATACCGTAAACCTCTACCGGGCTCAAATGTCGACTACTACGATACGCAAGAAGCCGTAGATGCAATTAAGCCAGGTGCATACGCAACGCTACCTTATTCATCACGTGTCTTTGCCGAAAACCTAGTACGCCGATGCGATCCTGCCATGTTAACTGATGCACTTAATCAGCTGATTGAGCGCAAACAAGATTTAGATTTTCCGTGGTATCCGGCGCGTGTGGTGTGCCACGATATTTTAGGGCAAACAGCACTTGTTGATTTAGCCGGTTTGCGTGATGCAATTGCAGCCAAAGGCGGCGATCCGGCAAAAGTGAATCCGGTAGTACCCACGCAGTTAATAGTGGATCATTCACTAGCGGTAGAGCATGCTGGTTTTGATCCTGATGCATTTGAAAAAAACCGCGCCATTGAAGACAGACGAAATGACGACCGTTTTCACTTTATAAACTGGACTAAAACTGCCTTTAAAAATATTGATGTTATTCCACCGGGTAACGGCATTATGCATCAAATTAATCTTGAAAAAATGTCGCCGGTTATTCAAAATCGAGATGGCATTGCATTCCCAGATACACTAGTTGGCACCGATAGCCACACACCACATGTTGATGCACTGGGCGTTATTGCCGTGGGCGTAGGTGGGCTTGAAGCTGAAAGTGTAATGCTTGGCCGTGCTTCTTATATTCGCTTACCCGATATTGTCGGTGTTGAGCTAACAGGTAAGCGCCAACCCGGTATTACCGCTACCGATATTGTGTTGGCCATTACTGAATTTTTACGTGAGCAACGTGTTGTTTCTACTTATTTAGAGTTTTACGGTGAAGGTGCCGACGCGCTTACACTTGGCGACAGAGCAACCATTTCAAACATGACACCTGAATTTGGCGCAACTGCCGCCATGTTTTATATCGACGATAAAACAATAGATTATTTGCGTTTAACAGGTCGTGAAGAAGAACAAATTGCCCTTGTAGAAAACTACGCAAAAACAGCAGGCCTTTGGAGCGATAGCTTAAAAACAGCTAAATACGACCGTGTGCTTACGTTTGATTTATCAAGCGTGGGACGCAATATTGCGGGTCCGTCTAATCCGCACCGCCGTGTATCAACAAGCGATTTAGCTAAAGAAGGGATTTCGGGCGTTGTAGAAAACGAAGAAGGCTTAATGCCCGATGGCGCGTGTATTATTGCTGCTATTACTAGCTGTACTAATACGAGTAATCCGCGCAATGTAATTGCTGCAGCACTCCTTGCCCGTAACGCAAATGCCAAGGGGTTAATGCGCAAACCTTGGGTTAAAACCTCATTAGCACCGGGTTCAAAAGCGGTGCAATCATACCTTGAAGATGCAAATCTACTAACAGAGCTTGAGCAACTGGGCTTTGGTATTGTGGGTTTTGCGTGTACAACTTGTAACGGTATGAGCGGGGCGCTTGACCCTGTTATTCAAAAAGAAGTAATCGATCGCGATTTATACACTACAGCGGTGCTTTCGGGCAATCGTAACTTTGATGGACGCATTCATCCTTATGCTAAGCAAGCATTTTTAGCGTCACCTCCTTTAGTTGTTGCGTACGCCATTGCAGGTACTATTCGCTTTGATATTGAAAAAGGGATACTAGGGCAAGATCAACAAGGCAACGATATTACGCTTAAAGATTTATGGCCGTCTGACGAAGAGATTGATGCAGTTATTAAGCAAAGCGTTAAGCCAGAGCAGTTTAGAAAAGTGTACGAGCCGATGTTTAATTTAACCGTAGATTACGGTGAAGATAACGACCCGCTTTACGACTGGCGCCCAGAAAGTACGTATATTCGTCGCCCTCCTTATTGGGAAGGTGCACTTGCGGGTGAGCGCACAATGACCGGTATGCGTGCGCTTGCAGTACTTGGCGATAACATTACAACGGATCATTTATCGCCATCAAACGCAATTATGGCAAGCAGTGCCGCTGGCGAATACCTAACCAAAATGAACGTCCCAGAGGAAGATTACAACTCGTACGCAACGCACCGGGGCGATCATTTAACAGCGCAGCGCGCAACATTTGCAAACCCAAAACTACTAAACGAAATGGTACTGGACGAAAACGGCGAAGTTAAGCAAGGTTCTTACGCACGCTTAGAACCACAAGGTACTAATACCCGTATGTGGGAAGCAATCGAAGCCTACATGGAGCGTAAGCAACCGCTTATTATTGTAGCCGGTGCCGATTACGGGCAAGGTTCGTCGCGCGATTGGGCTGCAAAAGGCGTAAGGCTTGCAGGCGTTGAAGTAATAGCAGCAGAGGGCTTTGAGCGTATTCACCGTACTAACTTAATTGGTATGGGGGTTTTACCGCTTGAGTTTAAAGCAGGCACAACGCGTAAAACTCTAAAGCTGGATGGCAGTGAAACGTACGATGTAGCAGGCGATTTAAAACCAGGTGCCACCGTTAATTTAAGTATTACCCGTAAAGACGGTGAAGTACTCACTGTGCCTATGAAGTGCCGAATAGATACCCAAGAAGAGCTCTCTATTTACGCGGCTGGTGGTGTGTTACAGCGCTTTGCACAAGACTTTTTAGAAGCAACGCAATCTGCATAAGGGCAAGCATTATGTTTATACCGCAAATTAAAGTGCCTGCAACCTATATGCGTGGCGGCACCAGTAAAGGTGTGTTTTTTAATTTAACTGATTTGCCAAAGCCTGCTCAAGTAGCAGGCGAGGCGCGGGATAATTTATTACTGCGTGTTATTGGCAGCCCCGATCCGTATGCTAAGCAAACGGATGGCATGGGCGGCGCTACATCAAGTACCAGTAAAACCGTAATCTTAAGTAAAAGTGAGCAAGCCGATCACGATGTTGATTACTTATTTGGTCAAGTGGCGATAGATAGGCCCTTTGTGGATTGGAGCGGTAACTGCGGAAATTTAACGTCAGCAGTGGGTGCTTTTGCAATTAGTAATGGTTTGGTCGATAAAAACCGAGTGCCCGATAACGGTGTTGCTATTGTGCGCGTGTGGCAGGTTAATATTAAAAAAAGCATATTAGTACATGTTCCTATGACAAATGGCGAAGTGCAAGAAACTGGCGACTTTGAACTCGATGGCGTTACCTTTCCAGCAGCTGAAGTAAAACTTGAATTTATTGACCCAGCCGATGGCGATGGCGCGTTATTTCCAACAGGTAACGTAGTTGATGACTTAGAAGTACCCGGTGTTGGTACTTTAAAAGCAACAATGATAAATGCAGGTATTCCTACCATATTTATTAACGCCACTGATATTGGTTATACCGGCACAGAGCTGCAAGACGATATAAATAACGATGTTGCAGCGCTTAAAAAGCTTGAAACCATTCGTGCTTATGGCGCTGTTAAAATGGGCTTAATCACTAACATTAGTGAAGCGCAAGCTCGCCAACATACGCCTAAAGTTGCGTTTGTTGCATCGCCTTTAGATTACAAAGCGTCTAGCGGAAAGCTTATTGAAGCTGCAAATATTAACTTACTCGTACGCGCTATGTCGATGGGTAAACTGCACCATGCCATGATGGGGACAGCTGCTGTTGCTATTGGCACTGCTGCCGCGATTGAAGGCACACTTGTAAATATAGCCGCTGGTGGTGGTGCATTAAGTGAAGTTAACTTTGGTCATCCGTCGGGCACGTTAAAAGTAGGTGCTGAAGCTAAAAATACTGCAGGTAATTGGCAAGTTACTAAAGCAAGTATGAGCCGAAGTGCACGTGTACTAATGGAAGGGGTTGTAAGAGTTCCTCAGCAATAACTGACTAAATCACACCAAACTAAACATTTACTTTAGTTGAGTAAACAATTTATCTAAACGTTTGCTTAGCTAAAGTAGAATTAGTTAATCCTCGATATAAACAGTTCTTTTTCATTAATTCATCTAATTTCCCTCTTATTTAGCTTTCATCCATCGCATTTACTTGAAGTATATAATTAACAAACTAGATTATATGTAATATTCATTTAATAAAGTGAATATATTGTATCAATACGTGATGGTTCTTTATGAGTGTCTACAGGTTATTGAATAATTTAGATGCTGATAAAGAAGTAGCCCGTGAAATAAGATAAATACTTCTATAAAATGTATAAATATGTAGCATAACTATATAGCTTAATGGTATTTTTAATGTTCTGGTAACAAAGGTTATGATTGTGTTCCTGTTTTACGTTTTTAAACATAAAAGATTTACATAAACTACTATCTACTAAACTAATTTCAGATACCCATTCCAGGCTCTCAAGGAGAAATAAATGGTAAAGCGTACGATCAAATTTACACCTATTGCAGCTTCAGTTGCACTAACACTAGGCTTAACAGCATGTGGTTCGGACAATGACAGAAACATTCCTGTTACACCGGTAGAATCTTTTACTGCAGCAGGTGATGCACAGTTCAACATTGAAGTAACTGGTAAAGCAGTTAAAGGTTCAATGAAAAATGCAGTAGTAACTGTAATGACTTTAGATGCATCTGGTCAAAGCGTTCCTGTTGCGTTTCGCTCAGCTGCTTCAGCAGAAGCAGAGTCTTTTTCTGAAGAAGCACTATCACAAAGTGCTGCTGATGCTGCAGTAGAAGCAAGTAAAATTGCTGCTAACCCTGAAGTATTAACTGATGAAAGCGGCCGTTACAGCATCTACTTAGATGATGACTTTACTGGACCAGTTTACATTACTGTTAAAACGTCTGCAGAAGGTGATGATAGCTTTTTACGTTGTGATGCTTACGTAGGTTGTGGCGATTACGATGTAGCGCCAGAAGAAGATGACGTAAATGATGGCGATACTGCGATTGAGTTTGGCGAATGGTACAAAACTGACCTAGAGCTTTCAGTTGTTAAATTTGTTCCAGCTGTTGAAGCAGATACATCTGGAGTAAGTGGTTCTGCAGGCGATGCTAATGTAGAAGCTTCTTATAAAGCTAATGTTACTTTCTTAACATCGTTAGTGGCGGCTCTTCTTCTTGACTCAGGTTCAAGTGTAGATGAAGACGCAATTGCTAAAGCAAGCTTAGATACTGTTGTACAAGTAATGGGTCAAGACGCTGCACTTTTACTTTCAGCTATTATCGGCGATTTATCTAACGGCGGTGCTGTAGATTTAAGTGATGTTGATGGCGAAGAAGAGCTTTCTGACGGTATTTTAGCAATTGCACAGCTTTCATCTTCAATTCAAGGTTTACCTTCAATTGGTGATGTAATGAGCAGCATTAAAGCTGGTATTAAATCAGGCCAGTTTAAAGGTAATACTGATGCAGGTATTGCTGCAATAGCTACAATGTTACAAACAGCTATTACAAACACTGCAAACATTTTTGTTGCTATAGCAACGGGCGATGAAACTGCGATTGAAGACGCTTTAAAAGCTGCATTCACTGCTAACAACCCTAGCGCAACACAGGCACAAATTGATGCGTTTGCCGCTAATTCAGTAGGTATTGCCAAAAAAGCAAAAGCTGCTAAAGATAAAGCTGTTAAAAATGGTGCAGCAACTGATGCTGGTCTTGCAGCCGCTGCAGTGAAAATTAAAAAAGCACTAGAAGTAATTGGTTGTACTGGCGCAGAATGTACAGTTGGAGATGACTTTTATACAGCTCTAGCAGCTGCTTTAACAGTAGAAGTTACTGCTTCTCAAACTGCACTTACTGCATTAGAAATGAGTATTGAAACAGCTCAAAGCTCACTTGCAGATGTTCAAGCAATGGGTGGCGATGCTCTTACAGCTGATAACGCAGCTGCATTTGTAAGCGCTGTTACATTACTGAAAAATGAAGCTGCTACAGCTGGTTTAACAGCTAAAGCGGGTTCTATTTTTGTTAAATCACAAGGCTATGTAACTGCAGCAAAAGCGTTAGTTACTCAAAGCTCTGATTACCAACAAGTTCTTGATTCTGCAACGTCGTTGCAAACAGACGCATCTGTTGCTGTAACTGACACAGTTGCATACGACATTGCATTAGCTGCACTAGTAGCAGAAGCAGAAACTGCGATTGAAACGTTTGATATTGCTCTTGCTGCAGCAAAACTAGTTGCTGAAGACACTGCAGACGTTGCTGATGAGAAAAAATCAGTAGCAGACACAGCTGAAGCGGCTTCTACTAGCGCACTTGCTAACGCAGAAAATGCAATGGTAGATACAGCTGCAAACGCAACAGAAGCTCTTGAGCTTGCAATGACTGCCGTTACTGCTGCGTCTGATTTTGCTGCTGCTGTTGATGCACTTGAAATTGCTATTGAGCAAGCACTTGTTGCTGCTAATGCCTACCTAGAACTTGAAGGCGAAGGCGCACAAGCAATGATTGATGCGCTTACAGCTATGCAAACAGCTGCTGTAGCTCAAGGTGAACTAGCTAGCGAGCAATTTGTAACAGCTTATAATCTACAGCTTGCTGCTGAGACTGCAGTTGCAAAACTTGAAGTACTAACTTCTGTTAAAGCTACATCAGAGTCATTATCGACTATGACTGTGCTTACAGGCACTGGTGCTGATGCAGTTGCTGATGCAGCAGACATTCTTGCAGACGTAATTGATGAATTAGCTGAAATGGGTAATAACTCAGGTACAGGCACATCAACTCGCAATGCTGATTGGGACTATGCTTACAGCTTAGATGATCTTACGCTAATGCTTAGCAATGCTACTACAGGTGAGATGATTAATGCAGCGGCTTCTTATGAAGGCGACAAGCTTGTTGTTGCTTGGGGCGCTACATTAAAAGGTGAGAATGACGTATCTGTTGAGCTTGTTACTGCTGCTACACAAACACAAGCACTTACAGATTGTGTTGATTTTGCAGCCGGTACAATTGATGCTACTCAAATCGATTCATGTTTAGTATTTACTTTTGATGGCGCAGTAACTGCTGATAATGTAGATGATGCAGAAATCATAATGACTGAAACGGCTAACCATGTTGAAATCATGGATGGTGATTCTGGCTTCACTGGTATGTTAAGTATTACAGCTGATGATGCAACAGATTCAGGCTCTATTACATTAGAGGGTGTTTCTGGTGATGTAGACTTTAAAGTAATGACTACATACCTTGACAGCGACATGGAAGAAGCAAGTGCTTTAGATATTACAGTAAATAATGCAATGGGTTACACGTTGTCTATTACTGGTAATGAAAGTGCAGGTTACACTGGTGACGTTATGGCTATGTACAATGAGATGATGATGTCTTTTGGTACTGCAGCTAAAACAACAAACGGTCTTTCAATTACTTACATTGATGGTGACGTAGTTGATTACACTGATGTTGATTTAATTGATTCATCTAAGTAATATTTAAACTATAAAAGGGGAAAGCAGCGCTTTTCCCTTTTTTTATAGAAAGCGATTAAATTATGAAAAAAAAAATTCTCTTGTTAGGATTTTCAACAGCTTTTATTTCTCCTCTTGCTTCCGCAGATAACCAATTTCAAATTTTTACCCACTTTGACGCAGAAATTTATACAGAAGCACAACCAGTACAAGCCTTTGTAGATGATTTTGATGCTCCATTAAAATCGGGTGACAGTGCATTCACCTATAATATATTTGAAGTAGGTGTTGGCTACGGTAATTTTAAGGTAGGTTTACAAAGTCGTTACGACTATGTTCTTAACTTTGATCCTGATACAGCCAAATATACTCATACCGAAAAAAATGATCTAGAGTTTGAAGATAGATTTTATACATATTACCTTGATGCTAAACAAGCAACGTCTAACGGTGTATTTGTATCTTATGATTTTAAATTTTTAGATAAAAATGCATTAACAATAACACCTAAACTTTCTGTTTTTGCCAGCTCGCACTATCAAGATGCCACTGTAAATGGTGAAATTTATAGTGATGAAGTTGAAGGCGCTGTAACTGTCGATTACAACTTTTCAAAAGACATATTATTTAAAAAGTTTTCACCTTCACAAAAACCTGAAGGGCTTGGCTATAGCCTAGATATTTTTGCTGATTGGCAAGTAAATGATGAGCTTCAAGTTGGTTTTAGCGTAAAAGATTTGCTCTATAAAACAGAGTACGAAGACAGCGGCTCTGTAAAGGGTCAAACTACTGAGATCCCATTTAGCGAAGATGACAACGGCGATATTATTACTCAGCCAACAGTTTCATTAAAAACATCTGCATTTGGAAATACGGTATCTCATGATTTAGAAATGGAAATGCGACTACAAGCATTTGCCGATTACAGAATAAACGACCGATTTTCGACTCAGTTAACTTTAAAACGTTACGACAAAGACACGTTCAGCCAATTAAAAGGCCGTATACACTTTTGGGATCATTGGAAAGTACAGGCAGGCTATGAGACAAAAAGTGAAGCATTTTTAGTTGGTATAGAAAACGAGTATTTTGGTCTTAATTTACAAACTGATAGCCTAGATTTAGATAAAGCCTATTATGCTAATGTGAATTGGTACGTGAACATTAAGTTTTAAGGAATGAAGATGTTAAAACAAATTATACCCTTAGGGGTAGCTATTGCATTGGTAGGTTGTGGTTCTTCATCAGACAGTGACAGTTCAGAATCTGTTGCAGTGAGTGAGATTGCTACATCTTCTTCTGTGAGTTTTTATGTATCTAATTGGCAATCACCACAGGGCACGCTTAATGTTTTAGATAGCGACGGGGTGGTGCAAGAATCAATTGAAGTCGAAAACATCAATACTGCGAGTGTAAGTGTAACTCCACTTACTTTTAATAGTTTTGAGTTTATACCGAGTGATACTGCTCTACCTTGTCCTCGCTTTACAGGTTGTGGCAGAACAGTTCGTGGTGATGTAAATGACTTAAACGCAAACCGTTTAATAGACTACCAAGAATTGACAGCCGTTACTCTTAATTACAAAGCAGATGCATTTAGTGCACCAGGTGTAAATACGGTTTATTTATCGCCATTGAGTAAAGCAATTACAGATGAAGGCTTTAGTGCTACGCAAGCTAGTTTATCAGCCACGCCTTTTTATCATTTAACGCACAGCAATTTAAATGCAAGTGTTGAAGCAGAAATGGTTACTAATGCATTTACTTACGCGGCAATTTTAGCTGGTGTTGCTGATAGTTCGTTTAGTGTTGAAAGTGCTTTTAATACATTTACTAACTCAGAAACTGACCAGCAAGCATGGCAAGATTATAGCGATTTGACAGCGCAGTATGTTACAGATAACTTATTTAGCGACCAAGGTAATGCTTTACTGCAAAATGTAGCTGGTCAAGTTAAGCAAACGATTGCAAGTGTAACTACATTTACAAATTGGCAGGCTCGCTCAACAGAAGTTCAAAGCTTAGATTCAAGAGAGTTACTTGTTGATACACGAAATATTATAGGTGCAGCAAGACTTCAAGAAAAAAGCTATTCAGATGAATTAGACGTAAAATTTTCTGAGCTTGAAAGTGCGTTTGATGAAGACACACAAAGAACACTTGATGCACTTACTAATGCTTTAAACGAAGTTATTACAAATTATTCACCACTAGCTGATGGCTCTACACCATCAGGACAATATAAACTTCGTGACTTAGATATTGATTACAGCCAATCACCTTATACTTGGGCTATAACTGGCACATATGATGATTTACCTATAACAATTGATTTATCAATTCCAACATTTAGAGTAAGTGGTGTATTAGGTAATAAAATTGAAGGTGTAATGAGCGCAACGATTACAAATGGTGCTACGGTATTAAGTGTAGATGTAAGTGAGTTGCTAATTCAGTTTGATGGTATAGATGCTCAAAGTGAATTAAATCCAGAAGCCGACACAGGTATTACACAGGTAACTACCAATGTAATTATCAATAAAGCCGCTGGTAAACTTGAAGGTGACTTATCACTAAACTTAAATCGCTTTGTTAATTCATTAGGTGAAGAGTCTACGACGTTATCTACTTTTGATTTTAATGGTGATTACGTAAGTGACATTCAAGACACTGCATTTCATATTACTGCAGTAGAGGCTTCGCCTTTTATTGGTGAAGATAATGACGATTTAGCATTTACTTTTGAATTAGATTTTCCGTTGAGTGGTGCAAGCGATTTTAAGTTTGCTTACGTGGGCGATGTTGAAAACTTATCAGAACTTACCTCTACAGATATATTTGTTAGCATAAAAAACCGTGCGTTAGATTTACGTATTCGTGATGTTAGTGGCAACATTAATCTAATAGCGAAAGGCGAAAATGGACGTTGGTTAGATGTAAAGCAAAAGGGCCGTAATTACAGTGGCGGTTTATATTTTGGTGATACTAAACTAGCTGATGTTACTGCAGTACGTGGTATTCCTGGTGTTTTATTTCCAAATGGTGAGTTTGAATCGTTATTTTAACCATTAGTTAAGTGGTTTTAGAAATATTCAAAATCCGATATTAGTTTTCTAGTATCGGATTTTTTAATGCTTGTTATATTAGTTAAATGCGCCTGAATCAAGGTAGCTGCCGATCCCGAGTGTAAACATCCATATCCCCCATAAACTATGCTCAATAACACACACGACGGTTGAGCGGCTTTGTGCATAGGTATAAGCAAACAGTAAGCCACCTAAAAAGGCTAAGGCTACTGCAATCCAATTTGCATACACAATATGCGCCAACGCAAATACACTCGCACTAACTACAATACGCACTGCTTTTTTGGGCATGATGCGTTTATAACGATGAAAAAAATACGTTCTGAATATTAACTCTTGAGGAATAACCGACAGTATTGGGTAGAGTAGCAACAGTAAAAGCCAATCATTAAACGAGTTGCGGGGAAGGGTAAACCAGTTGCCCTGATGAATAATCCCGTAAAACATACCTGAGAACAGTGCACCTAAAAAAAAGAAGCTAAACACACGTTTTTTAACAGCAGAAAATTGCCCAAGGCTTGTAAGCCTAAAACGTTTAAAGTGGGGATCGCCCAGTAGCAACATACAACACACGCTCATTAAAATAATAAGCGCAGGAATAAGCCAGTTAGCTAAATACTCGCGTAATACAAAACCCAATAAGGGTAGTAACACAAAAATGAGGGTAAATTCAAACCAGCGATATTGATTGGCGTTCAAGGTCGTCTCAACTTGTTTTTTTAATAAGCTATCAAGCTAAGACGACATTTTTATGACGAGATTAGTAATCTACAAAGTGATCTATAAAATTATTTTGCAGGTTCTTCTTCACTAGGGAGGTATTTGTACAAGGCAATAATAGTGGCAAAAATACTCACAAAGGTAATACCCATTAAACCAAACACTTTAAAATTAACCCAAAAGTCGAGCGAGAAATTATATGCAATATAAATGTTTAGTGCTGCGATGCCAGCAGTTATAGCAACCCACATTAGGTTAAGCTTATCCCATAATGGTTCTGGGACTACAATGGCTTGTTTTGTATCATTAGCATTTTCGAGGATTGAGCTAAGCGCTTTTTTAACGAGATTTTTCTTAAGTACATAACGGCTAACAAGTAACGTTAAGCTTAAACCTGCGTATATGAGTGTTGCTTTCCATTTTATGTATTGCTCATCATGAAGTACCAGCGTTAACGTACCAAACACGGCAGCAATGCCAAAAAATATCCACTGACGAGTTGGCACAGAGCCATGTTTAAAGTAGCTATAAGCAACTTGAATGAGCGTAGTTGCCATTAATAAACCGGTAGCCCAATAAATATCGACGAGTTTAAACACTGCAAAAAACAGTATGAGTGGGATGTATTCAATTAATGCGTGCATAGCTTACCTAAATTATACAAAAAAGAGTCAAAGGCTTTTTACCACATAAAGCTTAGCAACTACAAGGTTGACTTGTTGCCCTGTAACCCTTAGCCTGCGTGGCTTTATTGCCAATTTGGTTTGGTATTTTTTATATCATCATATTCCCACGCTTAACCAACACTGATTTGGCGTGTATTTAGGAGCCTAAAATGAATAAAGCAGAACTCGTTGCTGCCATTGCACACAAAAGTGAATTAACAAAAAAAGATGCTCAAGCGGCACTTTCAAGCTTGCAAAAAGTGATTACTAAATCGCTTTCTGAGGGCGATCAAGTTCAAATTAATGGCTTTGGTACGTTTGCACTAAGTTACTATCCAGCGCGTACTGGGCGTAACCCGCAAACAGGGGCTGCAATTGAAATAGAAGGCGCAAACAAAGCGGTTTTTAAACCGGCTAAAGCGTTAAAAGATCTTCTTTAAATTTATTTAAGGTTTTATACCCCGTATTGATAGATAAGTTACATGAGCGCGAAGTAAATTCGCACCTACAGCTATATGTTGTAGGTGAGGTTTTATTCCTCGCTTTTAGTGGCGTTAAATTACATGAGTTGGAAATAGATTCGCACTTATGTACATTATTCATAATCTCTAAATAATTTACATAGCACCACAAACTCTACTCCAATTTATTCTTTAATTTTCAATAGCTTGATTTCGGCATGCATTATGCTGTTTAACTGTGTGTTTCGAACATATTTTTAAACAATACCAGTCTGCTGATATATGGGGTCTATTGAACGTTAAGAAAATTACGCTAGAACTAGGCAAAAATTTTTCGTATTTAGTTGTTCTAAATGAAAGGTTTTTAACGACGTTATAGTGCGATTTAATTCGTTAAATTGCTCAAAGATTTATGCATATTGGTATAATATAAGGAGATCTCAATGAGTACATTACAAACAAGCACACGTTTACAGGGCAAAAAAATTGCAATTTTAGCCACTGATGGATTTGAGCAAAGTGAGCTTTTATCTCCACGCAGCGCATTACTTGATGCCGGTGCAAACATCGAAATAGTATCAATTAAAGAAGGCCAAATTACGGGCTGGGATGAAGACAAGTGGGGCGATAAAGTAACAGTAGATAAACTAGTTACAAACGCAGACCCTGCTGATTACGACGCGCTTATGCTTCCTGGTGGTTTATTTAACCCAGACAGTTTACGCCAAGATAAAGATGCTAAAGCTTTTATTGATGGCTTTTTTGGGGCAGAAAAAAATAAACCCGTTGCTGCAATTTGCCATGCTCCGTGGTTACTAGCTGAAATTAATAAATTGCGCGACCGTACCATTACCTCTTTTCCAAGTATTAAAAGCGATTTAATTAATGCAGGCGCTAATTGGGTTGACCAAGAAGTATGTGTAGATAAAGGCTTAGTAACGAGCCGTAGCCCAGCCGATTTAGACGCATTTAATGCTAAATTTATTGAAGAGATTTTAGAGGGTAAACACCAAGCTCACTAAGCTGCTTTTAAAAACGTTTGGATATTGATACAGCGTTTGATTTTTAAAAAACAAAAAGGGCATTTTAAATGCCCTTTTTTAATGCGTATAAAACACGCGCTAGTTAACTTATAGCGATGTAGCTGCTTTCATATCAGCTACAAATGCTTTTAGTTGCGCGGTCATTGTTGGTAAATCATTAAGGTTAGCTTCAATAATTTTAACCACTGCAGAGCCTGAAATAGCACCGGCTGCTCCAGCATTAAGAGCCGCTTTTACATCATCTGGCGTTGAAATACCAAACCCTAAAAGAGCAGGGGCTGCATGGTATTCTTTTAATTTAGTAACAATATTACCCGCTGGCATTTGTGCTTTAGTATCGGTACCGGTAACACCTGCGCGCGATAGTAAATACGTGTAACCACGACCGTAAGAGGCGCACTGGCGAAGTGTGTCGTCATCTGCATTTGGTGTTGCAATAAAAATTGGGTCTACACCGTTATCCATTGCTGACTTTCTAAACATTTTAGATTCATGCAGAGGCACATCAGCCACTAAAATTGAGTCTACGCCTACTGCTTTTGCATCTTTATAAAATGCTTCAATACCACGTTTAAACACAAGGTTTGAATACAATAATAAGCCAATTGGAATATCAGCGTTATACTCACGTATTTCTTTAATAATATCAAAGCAATCTTGTGTGTTAATGTGCACATCGAGGGCGCGAATATTAGCTTTTTGAATTACTGGACCATCTGCAATTGGGTCAGAAAACGGAATACCAAGTTCAAGCGCATCTGCTCCGCCGTCAATTAGACTTTTAATAATCGCAATACTTTGCTCTTTACCTGGGTCGCCAATCGTTACAAATGGTACAAACGCACCTTGTTTTTGCTCGTTAAGCGCTGCAAACATTTTGCCGTAGCGATCCGTTTTTACTTGGCTCATAGCTGACCTCTTTCAGTTAGTACATTGTGAACGTGTGCTAAATCTTTATCGCCACGACCACTTAAATTAATCACTATAACACTTTCCTCGGTTAGCTCCTCTGCGTACTTAAGCGCATAAGCTAGCGCATGGCTTGATTCAAGCGCCGGAATAATCCCTTCATTTTTAGCAAGCGATTGAAACGCATCAAGCGCTTCTGTATCGGTAATACCCACGTATTGAGCGCGACCAGTTTCGTGTAAAAATGCATGTTGAGGACCAACAGCTGGGTAATCAAGACCCGCTGATACAGAGTAAGACTCTTCAATTTGGCCATCATCATTTTGCATAATGTACGTATAAGTACCGTGCAATATGCCTTTTGTGCCTTTACAAATTGTTGCACCGTGCTCATTTGTATCAAGCCCTTTACCAGCAGGCTCAACACCAATTAATTTAACGCCTGGCTCGTCAATAAAGTCAGTAAACATACCAATTGCGTTTGAACCACCACCAACACAGGCAATAACAGCGTCAGGTAAACGACCTTCTGCTTTAAGTACTTGTTGCTTAGCTTCTTCACCAATAATTTTTTGATACTCGCGTACAATTGTTGGGAATGGGTGAGGACCCGCAGCTGTACCTAGTAGGTAATGTGCGTCTTGGTAGTTTGCTGACCAGTCACGCAGCGCTTCATTTACTGCATCTTTTAATGTGCCAGAACCCGCTGTTACCGGAATAACCTCTGCACCCATTAACTTCATTCTAAATACGTTAGGTTGCTGACGTTCAACGTCTTTTGCGCCCATATAAATACGACATTTTAAACCCAGTAAGGCACACGCTAGCGCTGTTGCAACGCCGTGTTGACCAGCACCGGTTTCAGCAATGACTTGTTTTTTACCCATACGCTTAGTAAGTAACGCCTGACCAAGTACTTGGTTCGTTTTATGTGCGCCGCCGTGTAGTAAGTCTTCACGCTTTAGGTACAGTTTTACTTTTGGATTTTTAACTAAATTGCGCGTTAAAGTAAGTGGGGTAGGACGACCCGCATACTCGTTTAATAATTTACTTAGCTCTGCCTGAAACTCAGGATCTTTTTGTGCTTTGTTAAATTCATTTTCTAACTGCTTAAGCGCAGGGACAAGTAACTCGGGTACAAACATACCGCCAAACTCGCCAAAATAAGCTGGATTTTGCATTTTAACCTCAATAATTTCTGATGCTTGTGAAAGCATTATGTAATTTGTTAGGGCACTTTTTACCCGCAGATTCTTCAACGCCTGAGTTTAAATCAAGGCCTAAGGCACCTTTAAAAAGCGCATCTTTAATATTGTCTGGATTTAAGCCTCCAGCGAGCATAAACGGTGTAGTTGCGCCGCTAAGCACCGACCAATCAAATGCTTTACCTGTACCGCCAGCTTGTGTATCGCTGTGTGTATCGTAAAGGTGTCGATCAACCCCATTTACAGGCGTTGGCAATGCATCTTTTATTGCTTGGGCTTTCCAAATTTCGCAATTAGTTGGTAACTGTGTACGCAAGTCAGCAATGTAATCGTCACTTTCTTGGCCATGTAATTGAACTGCCGCTAATTTTAGCACACTTGCGTATTGAGCAACTTGCTCAATGGGGGCATCTACAAATACACCTACAAAATTAAGCGGAGCACTTTGGCTAAGCTCTCTTGCGCAATCTAAATCAACATAACGCGGCGATTTAGGGTGAAAAATTAAACCACCGTAAACAGCACCGTTTTGATATGCCGCTTGTGCATCTTGGCTACGTGTTAAACCACATACTTTATTGTCGCCTAAAATAACACGGCGACATGCTTGCTCTAAATCACGCTCGCTCATAAGTGAGCTGCCAATTAAAAAGCCATCACATAATGGAGCTAAACGTTTTACGTCTTGATGGGTGTAAATACCCGATTCCGAAATAACCACTTTATCTGCTGGGATAAGTTTGCGTAGCTTTTCGGTAGTGGCTAAATCGGTGCTTAAATCGCGTAAATCGCGGTTATTAATACCAATAATTTGTGCATCAAGCGCAAGTGCGCGGTGTACTTCTTCTTCATTACTTACTTCGGTTAACACCGACATATTAAGTGAATCGGCAACAGCATGCAGTGCTTTATAGCTTTCGTCATCGAGTACCGAAAGCATCAGTAATATAGCGTCACCACCATAAATACGTGCCATATACACTTGGTACTCGTCTATAAAAAAGTCTTTACAGATAAGCGGTTGTTCTACTTGGCTGCGAACAAATTCAAGATAGTCAAAGCTGCCTTGAAAATATTTAGCATCAGTTAACACACTCATGCAGGTAGCATATTTTTTATAAACTGAAGTAATTTCAGTTAAATCAAATGGGTTTCTAATTAACCCTTTTGAAGGCGATGCTTTTTTACACTCTAAAATAAACTGAGTGCCAGGTGCTGCAAGTGCTTTATAAAAGCTACGACTTGTAGGCACTGCAAGATGCTTAAAGCTTTCAAGCGGACGTGCAGCTTTTCTCTCAATTAGTTCTAATTTTTTATCAGCAACAATTTTGTCTAATACATTAGCCATTACTTACCTCAATAATTGCACTTAGTGTGTTCATGGCTTGCCCTGAACTTAATAATGTTTGTACTTGTTTTGCTCCTTCTTTTAACGTTTCTGCTTTACCTGTTAGGTATAAAAGGGCAGCTACGTTAACCACAATAGCAGCATTATGTGCATCTGTGCCTTTGCCTTGCAAGATGGCGAGGCTAGCATTTGCGTTGTATTGTGGGCCTTCACCAGCGAGTTGTTCAAGTGAATAGTTTGCAAGGTCGAAGTCGCTTGGGTTTAGTATGTACTGCGTAATCTCGCCATTATTTAGCTCAACTACCGTTGTTGGGCCGTGTAGGGCTATTTCGTCAGTGCCCGAGCCGTGAACAATCATAGCGCGCTTTGTGCCAAGGGTTTTAAGTGTTTGTGCCATTGGCATACACAACGCTTCGTTATAGACGCCGAGTAATTGCACTTCAGGTGCAGCAGGGTTAGCAAGCGGACCTAAAATATTGAAAATAGTGCGTGTTTTAAGCGATGTTCGTACGCCCATCGCATGGCGTACGCCACTGTGATAGTGCGGTGCAAACAAAAAGGTAAAATTGGTTTGCTCAAGACATTTTGCTGCTTGCTCTGGGCTCATATCTATATTAATGCCCAGGGCTTTGAGTAAATCGGCTGAGCCTGAATTACTCGATACACTGCGATTACCATGTTTTACCATGTTAATACCGGCAGCAGCGGCAACAATTGCAGCCGTTGTACTTATATTAATTGTGTTTGAGCCATCGCCACCAGTACCACAGCTATCGGCAAGTTGCGTACTGCTGGTAGTAAAAGCAACGGCGTTTTCGCGCATTGAGGCTGCAGCGCCTGCAATCTCGTCGCTTACTTCGCCTTTAATTTTAAGGCTTATAAGTAGGGCGGTTAGCTCAATTTCACTCATATTACCTTGCATTATTTCATCAAAAAGCGCTTTGGCGTCTGCGTAGCTTAATGATTGCCCCGTAATTAGTTGCTCAATCGCGTGTTGAACATTTATGGGTTGTTCTGGTTGTGTACTCATAATGTCCTCTTTTATTTAGTGCGTGTTAAGTAAGCTACACTTTGCTGGAGTAGCATTGCGCCGTTTGGCGTTAGTATTGATTCTGGATGAAACTGGTAGCCCAATGCATTGTCACTATGATGATAAATAGCCATAGGGATATCTTCGTACTGGGCAATAACCTCAATATTATCAGGTACTTTTGTTGCCATTAATGAATGGTAACGTGCCACAGGTATTGTATTGCCCATACCATCAAATACAGGGTGCTCGCCTAAATTAATAATTGAAGACTTACCATGTACGGTTTCACCCGCGTGACCGATTACTCCGCCGTAGCTTTGTGTTAACGCTTGTTGACCCAAACAAATGCCTAGCATTGGGAAGTGGCCTTTAGAGAGCTCAATAAGCTCCATTAAACAGCCTGCATCGCTTGGTGTTCCAGGACCCGGCGAAAGTACTAATAGTACTTGGCCTTGCTCTTGGCGCATTTTGTTAAAAATAACCTCAGCGCTAATGTTGTTTCTGTAAACAACGAGTTCGCAGCCAAGCATCGTTAGCTCATCAACTAAGTTATATGTGAATGAGTCAAAGTTATCTAAAAAATAGATTTTAATAGGATTCGCTTTACTCATTTTATACCGCCTTATACGTAGATTTTATGGCGGTGATAACCGCTTGTGCTTTAGCGCGAGTTTCGTTTGCTTCTGAAATAGGATCTGAGTCAAACACCACACCGGCACCTGCTTGCACATACGCTTTGTTATTTTTAACAAAAGCTGAGCGAATAACAATACAGCTATCCATTGCGCCATCACCGGTTAAGTAACCTACTGCGCCGCCATAGCTGCCACGGCGCTTGCCTTCTGTTTGACGAACTAGCTCAGCAGCACGCACTTTTGGTGCACCAACAAGCGTGCCCATGTTCATACACGCTTGGTAAGCATGCAGTGCGTCAAGCTCTGGTTTTAAAGTACCTACAACGCGTGACACTAAATGCATTACTTGTGAATAGCGGTCTACTTTTAATAGCTCTTTGGCAAAACGAGTACCTGCAACACTAATGCGGGCTACGTCGTTACGGGCTAAATCGACAAGCATTAAATGCTCGGCGCGCTCTTTTTGATCGTTTCTAAGTTCAAGCTCAATGCGGCTGTCTAGGTCTGGATTTATTTGCCCATTAGCAAATTTGCCACGTGGGCGGGTGCCAGCAATCGGGTATACTTCAACTTGCTGAGATTGCACTGTGTATTTAAGTGCTGATTCAGGCGATGCGCCAAATAAAGCAAAGTCTTCATCGCGCATATAAAACATATACGGGCTTGGGTTTTGCTTTTTAAGCTGGCTATAAGCGTGCAGAGGATCAGGACAAGGTAGTGAAAATGTACGCGACGGCACTACCTGAAAAATATCACCGTCTACAATATTCTTTTTAAGCTTAACCACTTGCTCGCAGTAAGTGTCATCGTCAATATCAACGCTTACCTCACATTCGCCACTTTGCATATCCGCACTAAATTCTGAAGCGTTATCGCACAGTGTATTTAATCGCTCTAGCTCTTTGCCTACTTCAAAGCAATTTGCATGTACGTCTGGACCGTTAAATACATTACCAATGAGTTCGGTTGTTTGTTTTTGATGATCAATAACAACTAAGGTTTCGGCTAAATAAAATACGTAATCTGGGCAGGTATTTTCGCCATCTGGTACATCACTTAACTGCTCAAAGTTTGCTACCATATCGTAGGCAAATACACCGCCTAAAAACAACGAAAATGGATTGTTAGTTGTGCTTTTAATACTGTTAATACAAGTACGAAGGGCGCTAAATGCATTATCTGCAACTAGTTTACTTGCTTCGTCAGTATCGCCGCTTGTGTCTAAATAACACAGGGTAAGCGTTGCGCCGTCTAAAGTGGCATCACAGCTTTTAACATTTGCCTGCAAGTAGCTAAGTAGTTGTTGCCCATTATTAGATTGAGCAGTAATAGTAACTGTTTTACCTTGGCATACGATGCGTAGGGCACAGTCGACTAAAATTAAACTTTTTACACTGTCTTTAGAATCAATCTCAGCCGATTCAAGCAGTAGTGAGTTAGGCTTATCAAGTGCCGCGTATAATGCAAGTGGACTACTAATATAGTCGCGTACTTGCGTAATGCTTGTTACTTCGCCTGGTGTGGTAGTTATATGACTAAAAATCAAACCTCATTCCCTCAAAAAATTAAACCCCGCAATGCTTTAGCAATGCGGGGTTTGAATAACGATATCTAAATTACAAACAGATCATTACCGTCCCGCTATATCAGGCGCCACCACCAACGATGTGTAAGAGTAAGACCGTTATTCATGTTTTTCTGCCTCAAAATTTATTAAATATTTTTAACGTATACGTTTCGTAAAATTTAGTTATAAAAAAACCCGCATAGTTGCGGGTTTTGAATTTTTGTTAGACACGACAATTCATCACCCGATAATTACGAGTGCCACCACCAAATAGTGTTTAAGTTTGAATTGATCATTATTGTTAATTCTTAATGTGTCTGAAAGTGGCTACAGTAAAACGTATCTTATGCTTTTGTGTCAAGTGTTTATTTAAAACAATTTAGTCAAAAAAGTTGTTATACTTACATAAACACTAGTAACCCTTAATTTTAAGCAGTTTTCTTTTGATAAAATATGATTTACATAGCCATACCACACATTCAGACGGGCGTTTAACGGTTGAAGAATTATTGCATCGCGCTGTTGATAAAAATATTGATGTGTTTGCTATTACCGATCATGACACTGTGGCGGCTATTAAGCCTGCGCAGCAATTTATTAAAACCGAAAACTTACCGCTTTCATTAATAACGGGTACCGAAGTGTCTACTAAATGGGAAAGCTTCGAAATTCATATTGTAGGTTTAAATATTGATATTAATAATATTGACCTTACCTCTTTATTATCAGCTCAGCAGCAAAAGCGAGAAGAGCGTGCACTAGAGATTGGTGTTCGCCTTGCAAAAAATGGCTTTGATGGCATTTACGAGCAAGCTAAAGAGCTGGCAAAAGACGCACAAATAACGCGTGCACATTTTGCACGCGCCCTTATTGAGCGCGGTGTTGCTAAAAATTTCCCGGGTGTTTTTAAAAAGTACTTAGGGCGTGGCAAAACAGGCTACGTACCAAGTTGCTGGTGCACCATGCAAACCGCTATTGAGGCCATACATGCCGCTGGTGGTGTTGCTGTACTTGCGCATCCAAGTAGTTATCAAATGTCAAACAAGTGGCTACGCAAATTATTAGTAGAATTTAAAAGTGTAGGAGGGGACGCAATGGAAGTTGCACAACCTCAACAGGCGCCAAGCGAACGTCAATTTTTAGGTGAACTCAGCCGTGAGTACGAACTACTTTGCTCGCAAGGGTCTGATTTTCATTTTCCGACAAGCTATTTAGAGCTTGGCAAAAATTTATACCTACCAAAAGACTGCCAAGGTGTTTGGCAAGCTTGGGAAGGAGAAGGGGCATTAACATGAGTCAATTATTTCATATTCATCCTGATAACCCGCAACCGAGACTAATTAGTCAAGCCGTTGATATTATTAAACAAGGCGGCGTTGTTGTTTACCCAACAGATTCGGGCTACGCCATCGGTTGTAACATTGGTAATAAGCAAGCCAAAGAGCGCATAGAGCGTATTCGTGGTATTGAAAAAAACGATAATTTTACGCTAGTTTGCCGTGATTTATCGGAGTTATCTACTTATGCACGCGTAGATAACCAGCTATTTAGACTCATTAAAAATAATACGCCAGGGCCTTATACCTTTATTTTTAAAGGCACAAAAGAAGTCCCTAAACGTTTATTAAACGACAAGAAAAAAACCATTGGCATGCGTGTAATTGAACACCCAATAGCCTGTGCGTTACTTGCCGAACTTGGTGAGCCGTTAATGTCGTGTTCTTTAATTTTACCAGGTGAGCAGTTTACAGAATCAGATCCTGATGAAATATTGGATCGATTAGATAAACACGTTGATTTAATTATTCACGGTGGCCACTTAGCCGAGCAAGCAACCACGGTAATCGATTTGTCGGAAGATGAAGTCAAGATTTTGCGTGTTGGCTGTGGTGATACAAGCCCGTTTGAGTAATAGCGAGTGAGCGAAAGCAATGCGAATACAAAAAATAGTGAAAAGCCAGTGCAGCAAAAGCTGCCACTGGCTTTTTTGCATGGTAAAGCGGTTGTAGACAAACCAGAAGATTTATACATTCCACCTGACGCGCTCGAAATAATATTAGAAACCTTTGAAGGCCCGCTCGATTTACTGCTCTATTTAATTAAAAAGCATAAGCTTGATGTACTCGAACTTTCTATTTTTAGTATTACAGAGCAGTACGTAAGTTATGTAGAAATGATGACAGAATTTCAACTCGAACTTGCTGGCGAATATTTAGTAATGGCTGCGTTACTTGCGCAAATTAAGTCGCGCTTATTATTACCTGTACACGAAGAGCTTGAAGAGGAAGAAGATCCTCGCGCTGAGCTTATTAAACGCCTGCAAGAGTATGAGCTGTTTAAACAAGCCGCCGAAAACCTCGACGATATCCCTCGTGTTGGTCGTGATATTTTTATAGCGCATGCCGCTATGCCAATAAGTGAAGATACAAGTCAAAACCTCCCCGAACTTGAACTTAAAGACTTAATGCTGGCGCTGAGTGATGTAATGGCGCGTGCAAAAACCTTTGAGCATCATCAAATTACTGCTGAAGTACTCTCAACCCGAGAGAGAATGAGTCAAATATTACAGCAATTATCGCAAGCAAAGGCAGCGGTTGTATTTAATGCACTTTTTACCCCAGATGAAGGGCGAAGTGGTGTAGTAGTTAGTTTTATTGCCATGCTTGAGCTTATTAAAGAAGGGCTTGTTACCTGTTTGCAAGTAAACCCTGAAAGCTTAATTTATGTCAGCTTAAGCGAACAATCCACCCTATAAAACTATCTGTTTAATCCTCCATTTTTGCACAACTGACTTTAAATAATCTGAACTCTGGTTAAGAGACTTTCTACGTATTGAATCATGGTGATATTTAAGTTTATTTTCAGCGCAGTTAGCGCTGAAAATAGCTGCTCAAGATAGATTTATTATTCAAATTTCAGGCTAAATAACAAAGTTCTGTGCGTATACGCACGTAAAGTGTTTGTAAATGTTATTTTCATTTACGGCTGTGCACTATATTGTAACGTCATAGCATTATAGGACGTTACATATGTTTAAAAATACACCTTCATCTTACGGACTTGTCGCCATTATTTTACATTGGCTCATGGCGCTGACTATTTTTGGCCTGTTTGGTTTAGGTTTATATATGGTTGAGCTTACTTATTACGATAGCTGGTATAAAGGTTCACTCGATTTACATAAGAGTATTGGTATTACGCTTGTGGCCGTATTTTTATTTAGAATTTTATGGCGTGCTTTATCTACACAACCTAAACCATTAGGTGAGAGTATAGGCATGAACCAATTAGCGCATACGGCGCATATTGCTATGTATATTATTTTGGCTGTTATTGTTGTTGCAGGGTATTTAATATCAACCGCAGACGGGCGTCCAATAGAAGTATTTACTTTATTTAACGTATCAGCGCTTGATTTTGCCTTTGATGACCAAGCCGATATTGCAGGAAAAGTACATTATTACGGCGCGTGCACATTAATCGGGTTTGCAGTATTGCATGCACTAGGGGCGTTAAAACATCACTTTATCGATAAAGATAAAACCTTAATTAGAATGATCAAACCATTAAAGGATGATTAAAATGAAAAAATTATTAGTAAGCACAGCCGTTTCGGCTGCAATGATGTTATCGGCAACAGCCGCCAATGCAGCTGATTATGTAATTGATACAAAAGGCGGGCACGCATCTGTTAACTTTAAAATTAAACACTTAGGTTACAGCTGGTTATATGGTCGTTTTAATACTTTTGACGGCACATTTAGTTACGATGCTAAAAACCCTGATGCGTCAAAAATTATGGTAAACATTGATACCACAAGTCTTGACTCTAACCATGCAGAGCGCGATAAGCATTTACATGGTAAAGATTTTTTAAATGTAGATAAATACCCAAAAGCGACATTTAAAAGCACGAGTATTAAATTTGATGAAGACGGCGAAGAGGCTGATGTAACCGGTGAGTTTACGCTGCACGGCGTAACTAACACTATTACCTTTGAAATAGATAAAGTGGGCGAAGGTAAAGATCCGTGGGGCGGCTACCGCGTAGGTTTTGAGGGCGAAACCAGCCTTAAACTTACCGATTACGGTATTGATTATAACTTAGGACCTGCATCTACTCATGTTGATATTATTTTATCAATAGAAGGCGTTCGTCAGTAATACCATTATTAAATATAAAAACGCCACTTACTGTGGCGTTTTTTTTGCTTAACAGAAACTCAAATTAAGCGACTTCGAATTTGCTTATTTTGCGCTATTAATACGTGACTGTAATAGCGGCCTTAAATGCTCGGGCAACCAGCGCATGAGTAAATCATTATAAGCCTGCGTTTTTTTAATAACTTTAAGCTGCTTATTAAGAGTAGCAATGTTTTCTGCGCCTTGCTCGTTTTTAGTACAGCCAATAAAACCATAACTTAACGCAGGTGATTCGGTTAATGGATGCTGCGTTAAGTTCTCTTCAAAGTGCATTGATTTAGCTAAATAGTAATGCTCGCTTGGGTAACCCAGCAAAATATCAATTCGTTTTAGGTTAAGCATATATGTGAGGCTCGCTAGGCTATCGCGAGTGGGTCTAATTACTAAATCTATATTAGGCGTACTGTTTATCAATGTATCTATCTCTTGGCCATAAGAGCGGCTCATAGAGATCCCAAGAGTTAGTTTTTTATCTTGTATTAAATCTAATAGTGATACTTCTTTTGATTCCGCTATATTTAGCGCTTTGGCGAGCCTTTTGTGCATTGCTATTGAAGGCGAGAGGCCCGTTGTTGAGCTTTCGTCTGTAAAATAAATATGCTCTTTTCTGTAATCATTTTTATAAAGCGATAACGCACAAACATTATTTGAAGTATTAGACAGCTCTTGGATTACCTTACCTGAGGGGATAAGCATGCGGTTAAAGGTAATATTAGGAAGTTGTTTTTCAAGTAAATAAATTATGCTTTCGTCACGGCCTTGGTGTTGATATTGACCATTTAAAATATAATAGGGTGCAAAGTCGTGCGCTAGCCAGTTTATGGTTCTAGCATTGCCTATTGAGGTCAGACAGAAAAAAAGTAAGAAAGTTAAAAATATACGGAGCATTACAACAGCTGCCAGTAATTATTATTGTAAAACTATTGTAACCAATAAAGAGCTAAAAAGTAAAATGCCAGCAACGAGGCTGGCATAATATCTTATCAATAATTGCAATAATAAAAGGGCAATTAAAGTTATGTGTTGCTTAGTTAGCTTTTAGCCACTTAACAAACTGGCGTGCATCACTCGCTTTTTGAAACAATGCATTTTTTAAACCTTGTGTATCACTAAAGATTACACGATGTTTGTTTACTGAAATTGATTGCACTGGATGTGCGATTTGGATCATAGACCCATTATATTTATAAGACATAATAAAACTCACTTTATTCTTGTTATTTATTCTGCGCTATATTTTTATAGCAAATTGCAGTTAATAAATTAACGATGTTGTGTTTAGCTTCATTACAGTGTTGACGATCTTTATGACACTTTTGCGATGATAGTAAAAAATCATCTCGGTATTATTCAAGGGGTTCTCGCCGTACAATAACTTAGCTTTCAAATATACGTTTTGCGGGGCTTACTGGATCAGGGTAAATGGTTAACCGCGGCGGTTTCTTTAAACCAGAGAGGGAAGGTAACTTATATATAAATTGTGTGCAAGCTATTTTTGTAAAAATATTTATAATAAATCTTATCAACTGCTTACAAAGCCCGTTTTTAGTTACCAAAGGATAAGTATGAATTACCTAATAGTGAGTGATATTTATGGTTTAACCCCTGCTTTAAGGAGGTTATCACAGGCAATTAGTTCAAATTTAGTTATTGTTGACCCTTACAATAACAAGTATCAAGCCATTGAAAGTGAACAAGATAGTTACAACAATTTTATACAGCAGTGTGGCCATGATAAATACACCGACAAACTTCAAAAATGCTTTGAGAGTTTAAAATTGCCAACGACGTGTATTGCTTTTAGTGCAGGGGCAAGTGCAGCATGGCGGGCACAGTTATTAACAGGCAATACACACCTTAAAAAGTTAATTGGCTTTTATCCGTCGCAAATTAGACATAACTTAAATTTAAGTGCAAAAGTACCCTGTGAGTTCATATTTCCAGCAAGTGAGAGTCACTTTAATGTTGATGAAGTTATTAAAGCTTTAAGCACCAAAGCGGATGTTAAGTGCTATAAAACCAATTTTTTGCATGGTTTTATGAACGAGTACTCAACCAATTTTAATGCGCAAGGGCTTGTTGAATATAGTAACTATATAAAACTGAGCAGCCGTTAAAGCGTGTTTAGCTGCTCTTTACTAATATCAGGAAAATCGGTGCGGGTATTATATTTTGCATACAGCGTTATAAAAACGCTACTACCGGATAGCTTATCTAACTCTTTTATAAAGGTTTTCGCACTAGATCGAGCGGGTCTACAGCATACTTGATACTGTTTTATTATACCCGCGACAGATAAACCTTGTTTTTGTAGCTCCAAATCGGCCTGTGCAAAAAAAGCCGCACCCGTCCAATAAACACGTTGCTGGGCTTGTTGTTTCCACATATCAGCAGAGAGCTTATTAAGTGGCTGTGTTTTAGTTTTAGTTTGCAGGCGGGCACGATCAAATCCTGCATTTAAACGTTGTACAAATTGCGGCTGGGTAATTATACCGCTGTCACGCATTATTACGTTTTGCATGTAACTAGCAAAACCCTCGCTTAGCCAAAAACCGGAGTAGGGAAGTAGCGGCAAATATAAATGCGAAAGTTCATGGTATAGCGTCCAATCTTTAGTGAATGCATTTAAACTGGCATAGCGATCTATATGTAGTTCAAGCCCATCGGGGTTATTGCGCTTAACTGTAGCCCAAGGTACAGGCTCAAAAGCAAAGTATTGCGGTTTTAAATAAATAGGCAATGTGGTTTGTTTTAAAGGTCCCAGTGTATTTTGTGTTTTTTCAGCACTTTGATTAACCCATGTAGACACCGTATTTTGAGCATTACTTGAGAGCGAGCTAAGGTTATGTATGACTACTTCAACGGCTAATGCGTTAAAAGAGCTGATTAATAGTAGCAGTACAAAAAAGAATTTCATTAAAATGCTCCACTGTAATTTAATAACTGGTACGAAAATTCTAATATACAAGACCAACTAAATGGATAAATAATCACGCCTAATTCTTTATTTTTTAAAATGATAGTAACTATAAAAGTACAAATACAGACACTCCTAGCTAAGCATGGTTTAATCAATTAATCGTTATTTTAAGTTAGGTTTAGCCATGACGTATCAGCATATTCAAGTTCCTGAGCACGGCCAAAATATCACTATTGATGCACAAGGACACTGGCAAATACCGTTAGAACCTATCATTGCTTTTATTGATGGCGATGGCGTGGGGCTAGATGTTATGCCGGTAATGCGCCATGTTGTTGATAGTGCAATTGAACATTGTTATAAAAGCGCACGGAAAATTCATTGGATGCAGGTTTATAATGGCGAGCAGGCCGCAAAGCTGTATGACGGTGATTGGTTTCCACAAGAAACAATTAACGCGGTACGTGCCTGTAAAATTGCCATAAAAGGGCCGTTAACCACACCGCTGGGTGGTGGCTTTCGATCTCTTAATGTTGCACTCAGGCAAGAAATGGATTTGTTTGTAAATATGCGCACTATAAAAGGCTTTAGTGCGCTCCCTTCTCCTTTAAAAAACCCTTTTTTAACAAACATAACAGTGCTTCGTGATAGCAGCGAAGACGTGTACTCAGGTATTGAGTGGCAAGCAGGCAGTGTAGAAAGCGAAAAAATGCTCGATTTTTTATGTGAGGAAATGGGCGTAACCCGCCTAAGGTTTTCACAAGAGTGCGGAATTGGTATTAAAAATATATCTAAAGAAGGCTCTGAGCGACTAATGTGTTTTGCAATTAACTATGCACTTAAAAACGATAGTGAATCATTAACGCTAGTACACAAAGGTAATGTACTTAAATTTACCGATGGGGCATTTAAGCGTTGGGGGTTTGCACTTGCACAAAACGAGTTTAATGCCACTGCACATGAAAATGGGCGTTGGTTGCAAATAGAGCGAGCACACCAATCGCCCTTAATTATTAAAGAAGTCATAGCTGACAACATGCTGCAACAATGTTTAATGCATCCAGAGCAATTTGATGTAGTGGTGACGACTAATCAAAATGGTGACTTTTTAGCGGATATGCTCAGTGCACAAGTTGGTGGTGTTGGCATAATGCCTGCTGCAAATTTAAATAACGATGTCGCATTTTTTGAGCCTACACACGGCACGTTTGAACGTATAGCAGGGCAAAATAAAGCAAACCCCAGCAGTAGTATTTTAAGTGCGGTATTAATGCTTAAATTTATGGGGTGGGACGAAGCCGCATTACTCATAGAAAATGCGTTAGAGCAAACATTTAAAAGCGGTGAAGTAACCTTTGATTTAGCGCAAGAGCAGAGCGATAACTCAACAACCTTAACTTGTACTGGCTTTGCAAAGAAGGTTATCGAGCACTTTTAAATACATCCATTATTAAGCTGCTGAGGCAGTTTTTATTCTGTGCATACAAGGGCGGTTGGTTAACTGCGCTGCACGATGGTAAATCTCGTGTGCTTGGGGTTCATCGCACTGTGTACCACTAAGCGTATCCATTAACGCAACAACAATAATTGCAGGAACCTGGCAGCAATACTCGTCTAAAACGGCTTCCGTAGTTTGTGCATCAACATGGCAAAGTGGATGATTTTTAAGTTGGTATGCATTTAATAATGTATCAACTTCTAATACATCATCTGGTTGATGCTTTGTTTTACGGCATTTACAACCAAACTCGTCAACTAAAGTAGCTAACGCTTGGTAAGTTTCAGTGGTGTTAGCCTTAGTGCATAACTGCTCTTCAATGAACTGATGCAAGTTAACATCGATGAATAATCCGTCTTGGCGTGTGAAAGAAGTTGTTGTCATAATAATTACTCTTAGTTTGTTGGCTTAACTTCACTCTAGCGCTAAGTGTATTATTAATAAAATTGTTGTTTTCAATAACTGATATTGATTTTATCAATAGTAAGTTTTAAAACTAAATAAAAAATAGAAAACATATCTAAATAATACTAATTAATTTGGTGCAATGCGGTGAAAGTGTGCACAAAACTGGAACAAGGGGAGGAGTTGAGGAATAAAGAAGGAATTTTAGTTAATTGTTTTTATTGAATTTTAATTATTTTATGAAGTTGGTACTAAGCTTGCTAATAATACGCTGTAGGTAGATTCCTATATCGACGATTTCCAAAAGCGCCACGGTATTTTCCCAAAGTTGAATACCGTGGCGCTTTTTTATTTTTCGCGTGTATTTTATTTAGCCGTCACAATAGCAATAACAATGTTAAATTTTAATAAAGTAGGGAACAGCCACTAAAATAGCGCCTACAATCAACAGCATGCTAACACTGGTCATAAAGTACGGAAAAACCAATAATGACAAACCAATACAAAGTGGCACTACGGCTTTTTTTCTTCGCCCGTAAGTAAGGTAGCCAATACCTATGCCGCCAAACAAAACACTCCACGCAATTATTGATGCACTATCCATTTATAAATTACCTATTTTGAAATACTGATTTAAATTACGACCGACATAGCCAGTTTTTCAATACCATGTGAAGGAGTCCATCTTTTGAATTCCACGAAACCATGCTTTTTATATAAACTTATTGCAGGAGTATTAGCAACTGCAGTCTCAACTCTTGCATGAGATAAATCACCGATTGCTAGAACATAATTTATTAGCTTACTTGCGATACCTTTTTTAAAATAGCTAGGATCAACGGTTAAACTACAAATATCTAAACACTCGTTGTTTGTATCTACTTCAATAACAGCTACTAAACATTCATTTTCGCTGTAGCCATAAAAGGTTGTTTCTGATTTTTTAATATCTTCAGTATTACGTGTTAAAGGAGGGAAGTTATGCGCGCCGATCAGTTTAGCCTCAATAGCATAGGATTTTTGAAAGACAGCAAAAATTTTATTTGCAGTATCGTTATTCTTATTATTAAGTTTGTTTATCATTGTCTTCTTTTTTAGAAAATAAAGCATGAATACCATATGCCGTAATAAAACCTCCGGCACTAATTGTGAAAAAAAGAAATAAATAAAACTTTTTCGGGTTATTTTCTAAAGATGCCACTGCCGGCTCATTGTATCTCTTATAAATAACACCACTTTCGTAATTAAAATAGCTGCGCAAAAGAATAAACAAACCTAGAACAATACACAGGAGCGCTTTACTTGTTTTCTTAGTGTTCTTTTTAGCTATTACTATTTGTTGCGCAGCTTTTGGCTCAGTACGACTTGGTTTAGCTAATTCATCTTTAAGGCGTTTGTAGTTCTCTGGATATTTATGTGAGTCAATACTTTCAATTGCTTCGTTTAATTCACTAAGTGAATAAGCAGAGTAATCAATATTTATAATAATCTTCCTTAAAAGGCTCTTAAATAACACTTACACAGCAAGGTTTTTAAATTGTTGTTATTTAATGGTATTTTTATAATCCGATTAAGTTTATTTTAATGTAGCAAAGACTTGAGGTTAGTCACTTTTACTTTCATATTTAAACTCGAATGAAACTATTGCAGCCAATATACCTCCAGTCGCTAATATAGCAGCGCTAAATAACATCTCCCATAATAATTTTTTCAACAGTAGAGTCTGATGAATATTTGTAAATATTACGCTCCAAGTTTGTTCAAAGTTGTATAAATTAACAACTTCATGAACATCATATAAAAAAGTACCTAACCCATTCAAAAAGTATGCAAGAGCTATATAAACAAAAAGTCGTGCAGTAAATAAGAGGGTTTTTAAATTATCAGTTTCAACTTTAGAGAAAGGAAGAAAGCTAATTTTGGTGACCTTGCTCATTATAAGTGAACACTTCAAATATAGGTATTGGTACATAAAATTCCATTTTTTAATATGTCTTAGGTTATTGATAACGAGTATCTAAAGTTATTGACTTTATATTACTAATTAAGAATAACGCAGTACCTATTTTGATTCAATTCTTCAGCGAACATTGTATTTGAGTTCTAGCTTTTTCATTAGGTAGTTTTTAACTCAATGTATTTAAAATGCTAACCAAGCTATTAGCTCAAAATAAGATGATTCAGTACATAGCACAGGCACTCTCATTAGGCTCTTGAGTACTAATCAAAGGTTTGCTCTTAATTACCTATCTGCAATCGTTTTAGCAAACGCTAATAATTCACGCCTTAACCATTGGTGTGCAGGCGCGTGGTGTAGTAGCGGGCTCCATATCATTTTTACCTCAATAGGCACTATTTGAAATGGCACAGGGCTGATTACTAAATCAGTATGAGAAGTTAATAACTTAGCTTGCCTGCGCGGTAGGGTGGCAATAAGTTGCTCTGATTGGCAAAGCAGGCTTGCGACCATGTAGTGGCGAGTAAAAACACGTATTTTACGGGTTTGCTCTAGTTGCCAAAGCGCTTCGTCTACCCAGCCTAATTTTTGCTTACCTGATTTATTAGTAACAGCGGCCTCTGGTCCCCAGCCTGCACGGTTTACCCAAATATGTTCTTTTTGTAAGTAGTCGTCTAACCCTGAATGTTGTAAAAATGTATTTTTAGGATGCGTTAAACAACAGTAGTTATCGCGCCAAACACTGGCCTGATGAAACGAGCGAGGGAGACCGTTAAAGCGGTTTATAGCTAAATCTATAGTGCCTTTTTCCATGTCTTGTAGGTTTACGTCGCTTGGGCTCAATACATCAAAATTAATACCGGGGTTTTTACTAAGCTGCGCCGTTATAAAAGGGGCTATTAAGGTCGACTCTATATAGTCGTTTGCCATTATTCTAAAGGTAACTTCAGCGGTTGTAGGGTTAAACTGCTCACTAGGCTGCGTAATAGCTTCAGCCATTTTTAATAGGGCCTCAACTTCAGGCTTTAATGCAAGTGCCTTTGCCGTTGGCGTCATAGAGCCTGCGGCACGCACAAGTAGCGGGTCGTCAAATAAATCGCGCAAACGTTTTAGCGCATTACTCATAGCCGGTTGCGTAAGAGCAAGTTTATTTGCAGCTTTTGACACACTTTTTTCATCTATTAACACATTTAAATAAACGAGAAGGTTAAGATCGACATTTCTTATATTCATATGGGCGTGTTGGCCTTTCAGGGTTGAAATTTGTTCAATCTAGGGGCGATTTAATCGCGGCGCGAGGTTTGCCACCTAGTGGGCTAAGTAAAAATCGAGCAAAGCTTCCGCGTCCTGCTCACGCCCCTTACCTACATCCATGTAGGCAACAAAGAGTTAATTGTCCCTAGAAAGAACCCTATGGGCAGTGTGTATTTGGCCTTTATATAGCGTTAAAGTACATTTATGGGGAGTCACAACACTACATGTACTTTGCCTTGCTTAAAAACCAAATACACGGCTGCAAAATTAACCTCGAAAGGTCAATACGCCCAATAAATTCTATTTATATGCTTTATTAATTATCTAAATTAAAGCCTGCTTGCTAAGGTGTAAACCATTAATAAAAAATAACCGCCATAACTGGCATCAATATAAGTGCTGTATTTATGCAAAATAAGCTAACAAATCAATCTAATAATGCGCTACAACACGTTGTAGCCAGTAAGCTTGCACGATCTGTTTTTGCTGGATTTGAGGCGATGTTTTCGCAATTTTTAAATATTACACTGGGTGCACAAAGCCGGTTTGAGCAACGACAGTATCACAGTGTACAAAGTGCTATGCGTGAACGTTTACAGGTGTATGAGCGCGAAGTTAAAAACGTGAGTGAAGCCGTCAGAGTTATTGCTTATGCTGAACTTACTTGCCCGCAAACGTGGCAGTTAGCTAAAAATATTTATGGCGATATGGTAGAAAATCACGAAAATAAACCTATTGCGCATACCTTTTTTAACTCAACGTTTGGCGCAATTTGGGACGATAAAAAAATTCGTACTGTGCATTTGTTTGTATTAAAAGCAAAGTATCGTAGTGAGCCACGCTCTTATGAAAGCTTAGTGAGCAGGGTATCGCTACATAATGGGTTTAATAACGCCGTTAAAACGCTTATCACTAATCAAGTATTTAGAGTGCCGTTTAGTCATTTAGAACGCGATGTAGCCACATTACAAAGTACGTTAATGCAAGGCTCTAAGCAGCAATGCAAACAGGTGTACGAACTTATAAATTTAAACGATGGGTATATTGAATACGCCAACTCATTATTTTTTAGAAACAAAGCCTGTTATTTAATTGGGCGCTGCATTGCTAAAAATGGCGACAATATGCCTTTTGCTATCGCTATTTTAAATACCGATGAGGGACTAAAGCTTGATGCTGTAATGATGGGCGCCGATCAATTAAGTTTATTATTTGGTTTTGCACGCACCTATTTTATGGTTGATACCGATAAGCCCGCTCGTTATGTAGATTACTTAAGTGTGTTAATGCCACATAAACAACGCTTTGAGTTATTTAACGCCATTGGTTTTATAAAGCACGCCAAAACTGAGTTTTATCGACACAAGGTTGATACGACTAAAAATAGTCCAGCCAACTTTAAGTATGTTACAGCACCAGGGACGCCAGGTATGGTAATGCTGGTATTTACTATTGAAGGGCTAGATTACGTTTATAAAGTAATTAAAGACAAATTTAGTGCGCCAAAAACAGCCACCAAAGCACAAGTGAAAGAAAAGTATAACTTTGTAAAACAAGCCGATAGGGTTGGTCGTTTGGTAGACACACACGAATTTAGATATTTAGCGTTTGATTTAAGCCGTTTTAGCGACGAGCTGCTTGAGCAGATGAAAAGCCAAATTGGTAGCAGTATGGTTATATCGGGCAAGGCACTTATTTTAAAGCACGTTTACGTTGAGCGTAAAATGACCCCACTTAATTTGTATATTAACCAATGCGATAACAAAACCTTAGAAAGAGTGATGCATGATTACGGTAAAGCAATTAAAGAGTTAGTCGGCGCTAATATATTTCCGGGCGACATGCTAATGAAAAATTTTGGCGTAACGCGATGGGGGCGAGTGGTATTTTACGACTTTGACGAAATTTGCCCACTGACCGATTGCAACTTTAGAGAGGTGCCACAAACCCAAAATGCACTTGAAGAGCTAAGTAGTCACTCGTATTTTGATATAGCCGAAAATGATATATTTCCGAGCCAATTTAAGGTGTTTTTTAGTGCTAACGAACTTGCGTTTAACTATTTTAATAACGAGCACAGTCATTTGTTTTTAGCGCCATTTTGGCAAGGCTGCCAGCAACAAATACATAATGGCTATCTACCCGATGTTTATCCTTATAAACAAAGTTGGCGATTTTGAGGTTGTTTGAATCTGTGTTCATCCCCATCTATATGTTATTACAGTTTTTAAACTTGGAGCAACAATGAAATATATTTCTCATGAAGATGGTAATCTTGCATTTAGTGAAACCGAAAAACCGGTTTTAAAGAGCCATGAAGTACTTGTTAAAGTTGCAGCAATAGGTGTAAACCGTGCAGATAGCATGCAGCGTCAAGGAAAATACCCGGCTCCTGCGGGAGATAGTCCAATTTTAGGTTTAGAATGCGCTGGTGTAGTTAGTGATATTGGCGGTAAAGTTGATAGAGTTTGGCTTAATAAACGTGTTTTTACCTTGTGCTCAGGCGGCGCTTACAGTGAATATGTAGCCGTTGATGCAAAGCAGCTTATGGAATTACCCGATGATGTAACAATGGCAGAGGGGGCTGCAATAAGCGAAGTGTACCTAACAGCATTTGGCGCTTTATTTGAGCTTGGTAAATTGCAAAAAGGGCAAACAGCACTTATTCATGCAGGTGCTAGTGGTGTGGGCGGTGCAGCAATTCAAATGGCTAAAAGCGCAGGTGCAACCGTTGTTATTACTGCCGGTACGGATGATAAATGCCAACACGCAAAGGAACTCGGTGCCGATCATGCAATTAACTACAAAACCACTGACTTTGTAGAATATATGAAAGCAAATGAGTTAACAGCGAATGCAATTGTAGATCCTGTTTCGGGGAGTTACTTAAATAAAAATGCCGCTATTGCAGCGATGGATTGCCAAATTGTAATGCTTGCATTTTTAGATGGACGTTTTGCAGAAGTTGATTTTGCCGCGCTTTTACGCAAACGTATTTCGTTTCATGCCTCAACGCTTAGAAATCGTAGTATTGAGTTTAAACGCCAGGTGCGCGACGACTTTGTAGCGCGTTTTTACAATGATATTGCCACTAAAAAGTACGACTTTAACCTGTATAAAACATTGCCTTGGAGCGACGCAAACGAAGCTCATGCTATTTTAGAGCGTAATGAAAATGCTGGTAAAGTTGTTTTACTTGTAGAGTAACTCTTTAATTTTAGGGTTTAGCCCATATACTAAGCCCTATAAAAAACACTTAAGGTTTAATAATGAATCCAATACTAGCAATACTTAAAGAGCACAATGTAAGCGACGAAAAAGTAAAAGCATTGTTTGAAGCGTTTACTCAAAACCCAATGATGGCAATGGCGCTTGTTCAAGAGCTTGGTATTCCGCCAGAAAAACTACAGCAACTAATGGCAGTCGTAATGACTCAACCGCACCTTATTAAAGAAGCGACTGACGAACTTGGTTTAGATTTTGAAAAAGTAAAAGAAGCGAAAGAAAAACTAAATCAATAATTTTTTATGTGATGAAACAAAAATAAATAAAAGAGCATAAGTATTTACTTATGCTTTTTTATTTGACTTATTCTTTTATGACTACTCTTTTGGAAGTAGTACGGTGTCGATAACATGAATTACGCCGTTGCTTGCTTTTACATCAGCTTTTACAACTTTAGCATCATTTATCATTACGCCCATGCTGTCGGCTTTAACCATAACTGATTGGCCTTGTAGTGTTTTCGCACTGTCTACCTTCATTACATCGGCTCCCATCACTTTTCCAGACACTACGTGATAAGTTAATACCGCCGTTAGCTTGTCTTTGTTTTCAGGCTTGAGTAGCATTTCAACAGTGCCTTCAGGTAATTTAGAAAATGCAGCATCTGTTGGTGCAAAAATAGTAAATGGTCCTTTACCTTGCAGTGTTTCAACTAAACCTGCGGCTTTAACAGCAGCAACAAGAGTAGTGAACGAACCATTTTCAACGGCTACTTCAACAACGTCTTTTTTCATACCATGATGATCAGCATAAGCCATTGTAGTAAATCCAAGGCTTGCAGTTGTAAACAATAATGCAGTAGTAATTTTCTTAAACATTTTATTTTCCTTTAAGTTAATACCCGTTGGTTTCGTTAAATGTTACGACGCTCTAAATTTAATCGATCAATTAAAATTAGTAGTCAACATGTTTTGTTACATCATTGATTGAACTGCAGCTAGTTAGCAAAGTCATATAAATAGTTACTCAATTAAAGACTTGTTCAATTGAAGGGAATAGGCATGAAATTAGTTTATAAGTTTTGGAAAAATAACCGCTCTCTTATCGTATTTATTGCACTGATGAGCGTATTTAGAAGCGCTGTTGCCGATTGGTACGAAGTGCCAACAGGCTCAATGAAACCGACAATTCAAGAAGGTGACAGAATACTTACCGATAAAATGGCCTACGATATTCGCGTCCCATTTACGCACATAAAATTACTTAAATTAGCGGATCCACAAGCTGGTGATATTATTGTTTTTGACTCACAAGCTGCCGATAACCGTTTAATTAAACGTGTAATTGGTGTGCCAGGAGACACCGTTGCGCTTGAAAATAATGAGCTCATTATTAATGGTAAAAAACTTAATTATGCAGATCAGCGAAGCAACATAGACTCGCTTGATAAAATTGAAAATTTAAACGGATTAGAGCATTCGATAAGAGTGGCAAATATTCCTTCACGTTTATCGGGGTTTGATGCAATTACAATTCCTGATGATTATTACTTAGCAATGGGCGATAACCGCGACAATAGCGCTGACTCGCGTGTAATAGGTTTAATTCCGCGTAACGAGTTATTAGGAAAAGCAGAACGCGTTATAGTGTCACTTGATTACGATAATTATTACCTACCAAGAAAAGATCGCGTATTGAAAAAGCTGAATTAATTAGTAGTAATTAATTTTGTATAGCGCCCAATCAAATTTTATGAGCACACATTTGGCTATTTTATAAATAAAATAAACTGCCTATTTAGGCAGTTTACTTATATAGTTTTTTACAAGCTTGGTAAGGTGGCTACGCTCTTGTTCGGTATTTAATACCTTACAAAAATCGCCACTTACTGCCGCGCCACAAGCACCTGCTTCAAACCATTGTGATAAATTATCTAAATTCACACCACCAACAGGTATTAATTGTGCTTCTGAAAATGGACCTGTTAATGCTTTAAAGTAACCAACGCCCATACTGCCCGCAGGAAATACCTTAATAATATCTGCCTTATATTCAATTGCATTTGCTACATCGGTAGGTGTTAGCGCGCCCATTAATACCGGCAACCCGTGCTGGTGGGCAAGTTCGACAACCGATTTGTTGGTATTTGGCGTTACAATAAACTGCGCGCCTGCATCAATTGCTTGCTGAGCAAGGGTGGTGTTAATTATTGTGCCTGCACCAATAAGTGCGTTTTTATGAGCTGCGCGTGCTTTTGTTATTTCTTGCTCAAAGCCAGGCGTGTTTGAAGTGATTTCGAGTGCGTTTATGCCTGCATTAACTAAGCAATCAATTAATGGAGCTACGTCGCTTTGTTGTTTTAAGCGTAAGATTGCGAGTAACTTATATTGCTTGATTAGCGCACTGGTATTTAGTCTTTGGGTATCAAGGTTGCTGGTCATGGTTGTTGATCTAAAAAATATTTTAATACACTGATATTATTTAAATAATGCTTATAAAGCAAATAGGGAAGCCCATAAAAAAACCGCTGATGTATCAGCGGTTTTTATTGTATGAGTAATATTACATTACGCGCATACCAGGCTCTGAGCCGTCATCTGGGTTAAGAATATAAATTTCTTTTCCGCCAGGACCTGCTGCTAATACCATGCCCTCAGACATACCAAAGCGCATTTTACGAGGCTTAAGGTTAGCGACCATAACGGTTAACTTACCTTCGAGGTCCTCTGGTGCGTAAGCTGATTTAATACCTGCAAACACTTGGCGAGTTTCGCCGCCTAAATCAAGTGTTAGCTTAAGTAGTTTATCAGCGCCTTCTACGTGCTCTGCTTTAGCGATTTTAGCTACGCGTAAGTCTACTTTTGCAAAGTCATCAAATTCTATTTCGTCGCTAATCGGCTCTTTTGCAAGTGGGCTGTTAGGGTCAATAGTTACTTTTGGCGCTAAGCTTTCTTTAGATTCTTCAACCATTTTATTTACTTTATCCATTTCAACACGCTGCATTAACGGTTTAAATTTATTGATAGGGTGGCTTACGAGAGCATTTTGAACGCCGTCCCATGCAAGGTCGTCATTTAAAAATGCTTGTACGTTGTCGGCCATTTCTGGTAGCACTGGTTTTAAGTAAGTAATTAAAACGCGGAACAAGTTAAGACCAAGAGAACACACTTCGTGTGCTTCTTGTTGCTTAGTTTCGTCTTTAATTAATACCCAAGGTGCTGCGCCATCAATAAATTGGTTTGCTTTGTCGGCAAGCGCCATTATTTCGCGAATTGCGCGGCTGTAATCGCGGTTCTCATAGTGTGTTGTAATGCTAGGTGCAGCCGCTTGAAACTCTGCTAACAGCTCTGGTTGCATAATAGTGCTGCTTAGCTTGCCATCAAACTTTTTAGTAATAAAGCCAGCACAACGGCTCGCTATGTTTACTACTTTACCTACTAGGTCTGAATTTACGCGTTGTGCAAAGTCTTCTAGGTTTAAATCAAGATCAACAATACCGCTGCTTAATTTTGCTGCGTAGTAGTAACGTAAGTACTCTGGGTTTAAGTTATCTAAATAAGTACGCGCTTTAATAAACGTACCCTTTGATTTAGACATTTTTTCGCCATTTACAGTAACAAAACCATGAGCGAATACGTTAGTTGGCTTTCTAAAATTAGCGCCTTCTAACATTGCTGGCCAAAATAAGCTGTGGAAATAAATGATGTCTTTACCAATAAAGTGATAAAGCTCAGCGTCTGAACCTTCAGCCCAAAACTCATCAAAGTTGATGCCTTTTTTATCACATAGGTTTTTAAAGCTCGCCATGTAACCAATAGGTGCATCTAACCAAACGTAAAAATATTTGCCCGGTGCATTTGGAATTTCAAAACCAAAGTAAGGCGCATCACGGCTAATATCCCACTGCTGCAGGCCATCGGTAAACCATTCGTCTAGCTTGTTAGCCATTTCTTGTTGAATAGTGCCCGAGTGTAACCACTCTTTTAGCATGCCTTCAAATGCTGGCAGGTCAAAAAAGTAATGTTCAGAATCTTTAAGTACAGGCTCTGCACCTGACATTACAGAACGCGGATTAATGAGTTCGGTAGGGCTGTATGTAGCACCACACGAATCACAACTGTCGCCGTTTTGGTTTTCAGATTTACACGTTGGGCAAGTACCAGTTACAAAACGATCGGGTAAGAAAATACCTTTTTCTGGATCGAATAATTGCGAAATAGTGTGCTTTTTAATATGACCGGCATCGTTTAGGCGGTTATAAATAAGTTCGCTTAATTCTTTGTTTTCTTGGCTGTGCGTGCTGTGGTAGTTATCAAATTTGATATTAAAGTCAGCAAAGTCGCGTTGACGCTCTATGCTCACTTGTTTTACCATTTCTTCAGGCGTGATCCCTTGCTTTTGCGCATTAAGCATAATTGGCGTGCCGTGGGCATCGTCTGCGCAAACATAATAAGCTTCGTGGCCCTGTAGTTTTTGAAAACGTGACCAAATATCAGTTTGAATATATTCCAATAAATGACCTAAGTGAGTAGGGCCATTTGCATAAGGTAATGCGCTGGTAATCAGGATCTTTCGCTGCGTCATAATCATTCCGAATTGAGGATAAAACGCCGTTTTTATTATACAAACGGCAATTATCATTAATTTATCTACAAGCTATTTGCTTAGAGTGCACACAGCTTATGGATTTTTATTAATTGACTGGTGTTAATGCCCTGAATGTTACATAATTCCGTGGCACTTTTCATCAAAGAAACGCTATTTAATTGCTATGTTTGGACTGTCGAAACTATTCTCTTCTAAATCGGTGCAAAAACAACCGATTATTACTGCCTTAGCGGCATATCGCAGTGCGGCTTTTGCCGTGGGTATTGACGAAAGCTTCATTAATACTATTACTCAAAATGACGATAAATCACTACAAATCAAATTAACTCTGCCATTTGCTGGGCAATCAGAAATGCCTTTAGTTGAGCAACACGTATGTGAAAGCTTAAATGTGCCTGTAACTATTAGCGCCAAGGTTATCATTAAAGAGGCGGCTAAGTTTAAAGCGATTAAACATATTGTACTTATTGCCTCAGGCAAAGGTGGGGTAGGTAAGTCGACTACTGCTGTTAACTTGGCAGGCGCGCTTAAAAATGAAGGCGCAAAGGTGGGTATTTTAGATGCTGACATTTATGGCCCATCTATCCCAATGCTTTTAGGATTAGTGGGCGCAGAGCCCGTCACTAAAGATAACAAACAGCTACAGCCTTTTGATGCCAATGGCATTAAAGCGCAGTCAATTGGCTTTTTAGTCCCAAGCGATGATGCCACCGTATGGCGCGGGCCAATGGCGTCAGGCGCGCTTAGCCAATTGCTTAACGAGACTGATTGGGGCGAGCTTGATTACTTAATTGTAGATATGCCACCGGGCACTGGTGATATTCAACTTACAATGAGCCAAAAAGTACCAGCGAGCGGCACTGTTATTGTCACTACGCCGCAAGACTTAGCCCTTGCCGATGCGCAAAAAGGCATTGCCATGTTTAATAAAGTAAACGTGCCAGTGCTGGGCTTAATTGAAAACATGAGTTATTACATTTGCAGCCATTGCGGCGAAGCTAACCACGTATTTGGTAAAGACGGCGCACAAAAATTGGCGCACAAGCACGGCGTACCCGTACTTAGCCATATTCCTCTTGCTATAGATATTCGAGAATACTCTGAGCAGGGCAAACTTATTGCTAACGATAACGACGCCGCAATAAGCAAAACATACAGCGCAGCAGCGAGGCTTATAGCCAGCACGCTCTATTATCAACAGCATCACAATCCGATTGAAATTGTGATTACAGAAGATTAATAAATAATGAGACTTTCAGACACACATATTAATGAATACTTAAGCGATGGCCGCATTGTTATTGAGCCTGCACCTACAAGCGATATGATTTCAGGTGTTACTGCCGATTTACGCTTAGGTAATAAATTTAGAACCTTTAATGCGCACAACGCGGCATACGTCGATTTGAGTGGTCCAAAAGATCAGCTAAATAAAGCCATGGAATCAATCATGAGTGAAGAAATAGTGCTGGATGAAGGTGAAGCATTTTTTTTACACCCAGGTGAACTTGCTCTAGCTATTACACACGAAAAAGTAACTCTGCCAGCAGACATAGTAGGGTGGCTAGATGGACGCTCATCGCTTGCGCGTTTAGGTTTAATGGTGCATGTAACTGCGCACCGAATCGACCCAGGCTGGAGCGGTAATATTGTGTTAGAGTTTTACAACTCAGGTAAATTACCACTGGCGCTTCGCCCACTGATGAAAATTGGTGCTATGAGCTTTGAAATGCTATCGGGCCCGTGTGCAAACCCATACAATATTCGTAAAGACGCAAAATATAAAGATCAAAACAGCGCAGTAGCAAGTCGCATTAGTGACGATAAGTAACCACTAAATAAAGCTTTTATTCGTCCATTTTATGAAGCGCATAACCCAGTAGTGCAAAATACTGGTTAAGCGCTTCATTTGCTTTATTAAGTGGGTGCAACAAGTTTGCTAAGTATAAAGATGAAAGCTTTATACCTTTAATTCAATATTTACAATAATAGCCATTTATTTTAATAGTGAAGTGAGAATACAACGGTAATTAATGATTCTTCCCTTTGGTACTATCTATTCAAACAAATCTTTCTTTAAACGCCGTAGGGCTTAATCCGATTATCTTAATAAATACTTTGCGAAAACTGTTTACATCGTCATAGCCAATATTCAGAGCCACTCGCTCAAAACTGTGAGTGGTCGATTCTAATAGCTCACATGCCTTTTGCACTCTTATTTTTTGAATATACTGTATCGGCTTTAATGTTGTGGCATTGGTAAATTGTCGAAGAAATGTTCGCTCGCTCATACAGGCCAAAGCTGCTAGTACAGAAACATTCAGTGTTTTACTATAATTTGCTTGAATGAAATGCTGAACTAGTAATATTTGTTTATTCCCGTGATTAAGTTTTGGCGAAAAACTACCGTAATAGCGTTGTTCTCTTCTACCCGTATCAACGATAAGAAACTTTCCAAGTGTACGCATAACGTGTGGTTTTGTGAATTGAGCCACGATTTCTAGCCCTAGATCAATCCATGACATCAGCCCACCTGCGCTAATAATATCACCGTCATTAATTAGTAAACTTTCAATCTCAAGAGATACTTTAGGGAATGCCTCATGAAATTCATCAGCTAATTGCCAATGTGTTGTAGCAACACGATTATTTAATAAGCCTGTTTTGGCAAGTATAAATGCACCAGCGCAAGCAGAGCATAATATAGTCCCTTTTTGATGAGCCTCGTTGAGGTATTGCAACAACTTGGGTTGAGGCGTGAAGAAATAATCACCATCTAAGTTTGGTGGGAGAATAATAATATCATTTTGGCTCATCCCATCTAAATCTATATCGGGCTGAATGACCTTTACAGAGAACTGAACTTCAAGCTGGCTTTCTATAACTATCCTGTTTGCCAAAAAAAATAACTCTTTAAAGCCTTGTACTGCACTTTGTAGGGCGTTGGGGTAGTCGATAATTGTGATCTGAACATGCTTTGTCATTTTTAAACTGATTTATGGCTATTTCGCCATCGGTGTAATGAGTTGATGTTTTGCATAATAGTCTCAACAGATAACCTAAACAACATAAGAGAGATTATTATGTCTAACATAGCATTACTACTTATTGATTTACAAAACGATTATTACTCTACATTCGAAGGAGCTAAATGGCCTCTGTCTGGAACTGAAAAAGCCTCAGAAAATGCAGCAATACTACTAGCTCAATTTCGTGATAATGGTATGCCTGTAGTTCATGTTCGTCATGAGTTTCCTTCTGACGAGGCTCCGTTCTTTGTGCCTAACTCTGATGGTGCGAAAATCCATCCTACGGTTACTCCAATTGAAGGTGAGCCGGTCGTTTTAAAGCATCAAATAAATAGTTTTCGCGATACAGATTTACAAAGAGTACTAGAAGAGCTCAACGTTGAAAGGTTGATTATTGTTGGTGCTATGAGCCATATGTGTATTGATGCTGTCACTCGTGCTGCAGTAGATTTTGGCTATGAATGTCATGTAGCACATGATGCTTGTGCTACATTAGATCTTGAATTTAATGGGGTGGTAGTATCTGCACATAATGTTCATCATGCATTTATGGCTGCATTGAGCTTTGGTTATTGTAATGTTCAGAGCACAGACAAATTACTAGATTTAGTTCGCTAACCATTAGTACAGGTAATGGTTTAGCTAAGCATCACTTTAAGAGCTGATTTAATCCATTTTATGAAGCGCATAACCCAGTAGTTCAAAGTACTGGTTAAGCGCTTCATTTGCTTTATTAATATGCCCAATATTTGGGTATATTAAATTACTACTTTGTAAGCCCCCCACTAAAAAGCTATTTTTTATATTTGAATGCTGCTCAATACAGGCTTCAAAACACCGTGCTGCAAGCTCTTCTGGCATGCTCATATAATTCATATTGTGGGCTTTATCGTGTTCTATACACGTTTGTACAAAGTTATTTGCATCAACGCCGTGCTCATCTAAAAATACATGTTTATAAAAACTGTTCAAAGCATTATTAAGTGGATGCGATAAATTAGGCGTGTTTGAAAGCCATAATTTTGAGGCAAAACCAAATCGTGGTTTTGCTGCAAATAAATGCTCGCTTATATGATGGTCAAACGCATGAAACCATTCGTGAGCAAGTGCACCACCGCCTGCATTTTTTGCAAGGGCAAGCGTTTGAGAAGCTGCATTATAATGCGCTTGTACACCTTTTTGACCGCCATGCCCAAATGCAAAATTAAGTTTGCCACGAAGACCAATAGCTTTGGGCGGTAAATGCAGTATTTGTGCAAGGTCGGCCAGTGCATCGTAAATTAAATTAGCGCTAATGTAGCGCTCTTCTTTAGTTACCCATTTACCGACGACCATTGATCTAAAGCCAAAGGTATCTCTTATATCGCTAAAGTCGACTTGGTCGTCAAAGCGATAGTCGGGGCCTTGGCGAGTAAAGCCACGTTTTAGCCTGTTAGGGTAGTTACGCATTGCAAGTTTCATATAGTAACGAATTTAATCTAAGTAACGTGCTTTTACGTGCTCGGGCATGTGTTGGGTTTGTTTTTGTATTAATTCATCAAGCACATTATAAAGTGGTGCAGGATTTAGCTGCTCTATTAAAAACAAACTATGCGCTACAGCTTCAAGTGTGGATAGGCTGTCAGCCCTAGGGGCTTTACGAATAGCATAACGATTTTTAGGTAACTGTTTAAAACTGACCGTTTTGAATTGATTTAGCAATGTGGTGAGCTGCAAAATTTTGTAGGCTTTTTTCCATGTACCATCAACCACGATTAAATGGGTGATGTTTTTTATATTAGATTGCTCAGCGCTATCGTCTAAATTAATAGCGTTTTCGTTAGGGTAGAGCAAAACAGTTGAGCTTACGGGCAGTGATTTAAGAATAGAAAAGTCGTCATTATTTTCGCCTTTGACTATTTGGCAATCAGTTAGACACAAATTGAGTAGTTTAGCGGTATTTTTTGCTATTTTTTCTTCGCTTGGGTGCTGTAGAATAATAACCTTAACTTTGTTGTTTATATTTGTAATTGCGCTGCAAATACAGGTGTTAAGTGCAAAGTTACAATGATTACAAAGTGTGCGTGCCATTTAATAAACTTTTTGTTGCCAGTATGATCCTCGCAATTATACATTTATGAGGTAATTAAGTTGGTTTTTTTTACGCATCAATATAAAGTAGTACTATTAAACTGTAATTTACATGGATTGTTTTAAGGGCTTAAAATATGACAGAAATAAATATTGATACATCAGCATTAGAGAGTATGGAATCGTTATTGGGTGAGCAGTTTGCTGATACACTTGATTTTTGCTGCTCGGAGTTTGAGCGTTTAGGCTCTGAAGTTTTAGCAACCATTGGAAAAGACAGAGAAGCGGCGATTCGTCATTCTCATAGCTTAAAATCTAACGCTGCTCAGTTTGGTGCTTCAAGCCTTGCTGAAGTATCTCGCGTTATTGAACAAAATTTAAACCTAGATAACTTAGCTGAAGCCATCGACGCATCTAATAGCTTAATGGCTCAAGTAACAGGCTCTCAAGCTAAGCTAAATGAATGGTTAGCATCTCGTTAATTATTGAAACTGAAACGTGAATTTATTTCAGTATTAAGCGTTTAAATAGGCTGGCATTTTACGCCTTTACTAGGTTAGTCTAAAGACTCACTAGGGCGTGTTGATCTTTCGGGATTGAATTTGCAACGAGTGTTTGGTTTTTAGGTTAGGCAGAGCCTATGCAGTGTGGTTTTCCCACATAAATAGGCGATAACAACACATAAAATCCAAACACGCATTGCCCAGAGGGTTCTTCCTAGGGGCTATTTTCTCTTTGTTACTCAATTTTTACTTAGCCCACTAGGTTACAAATCTCGCGCCGCGATTAAATCGCCCCTAGGTTGAACAAATTTAATCCATAAAGTCAATACGCCCTAAAGAGGTAAAAATGTCTGATATTAAAAAGAGTCACAAATTAGAAGGTGTATGTTATGACATTCGTGGGCCGGTTTTAGCGCAAGCTAAAAAAATGGAAGACGAAGGTCAAAAAGTATTAAAATTGAATATAGGTAATCCGGCTGCTTTTGGTTTTGATATGCCAGAAGATATGCACCGAGATATTATCCGCAACTTATATTCAGCCCAAGGTTACTGTGACTCTAAAGGCCTCTATTCTGCCCGCGTGGCTATTTATCAACACTATCAACAACGTGGATTACATAATTTAGATGTAGATAACATTTATATTGGTAATGGCGTAAGCGAACTTATTCAGATGATCACCCAAGCGCTATTAAATAATGGCGACGAAGTGCTTATTCCTGCTCCAGATTATCCACTTTGGACTGCTTCGGTCACGTTATCGGGTGGTAATCCCGTGCATTATTTATGTGATGAAGAGCAAGATTGGTTTCCGGACATTGCAGATATAAAAAGTAAAATCACGTCTAAAACTAAAGCTCTGGTATTAATTAATCCTAATAATCCTACTGGTGCGGTTTACAGTGATGATTTGTTAATGCAATTAATTGATATAGCGCGTGAACATAAACTGCTGTTATTGAGCGATGAGATTTACGAAAAGATTTTATACGATGGTATAACGCATACTTCAATCGGCTCACTTTGCGACGATGTGCCTATTATTACTTTTAATGGTTTAGCAAAAACATACCGTGCAGCGGGGCTGAGAATGGGGTGGATGGTTCTAAGCGGTCGTACCTCGGTAATGGATGATTTACGCAAAGGCCTAGAAATACTTTCATCTATGCGTTTGTGCGCCAATGTACCTGCGCAGTATGCGATTCAACAAGCACTTGGCGGCGTGCAATCAATTGATAGTCTAATAAACCCGGGTGGGCGCTTATATGAGCAGCGTGATATTGCATGGCGTGGATTAAATGATATTGAAGGCATTAGTTGTAAAAAACCTAAAGGCGCACTCTATGCGTTTGCCAAAGTAGATACAGCACTTTTTAACGTCAAAGATGATGAAAAGATGATGTACGATTTGCTAAAAGCCGAAAAAATATTACTTGTGCATGGCAGGGCGTTTAATTGGCCAGATCCTGATCATTTTAGGTTGGTCTTTTTACCAAGCAAAGATGATTTATCGGATGCGATGTTAAAAATGAAGCGCTTTTTTAAAGATTATCGCCAAGTATAGTTATTAAAAAATAATAAAAAAACGAGCCAAATTTGGCTCGTTTTTTACTTTAGTCATGAATATATTAACAGGGCGTGTTGATCTTTGTGGATTGAAATTTGTTCAATCTAGGGGCGATTAAATCGCGACGCGAGGTTTGTAACCTAGTGGGCTAAGTAAAAACCGAGCAAAGCTTCCGCGTCCTGCTCACGCCCCTTACCTACATCCATGTCATAGGTAGGTACTTAAGAAAAATATTTAGTACAGCCTTAAAAATTTGGCTCTACCCCATATTGCAATACTCCTGTTTTTCGATCGCGTTTGGGGTGCGCCCTAGCTGCATTTTTCCTCAGAAAGTCAAATGCTCCATTAACTGCATTTAACAATCCTTTCCTATGCTTCCTAATAATCGCTGTTAATATGCCAATCCACCAAACACCCGTTGTTTTTGCTACTGTCATTGTAGACATTTCAGTTTTGAATATCTTTTCAATACAGCCAGTTAAAAACCTTTTAAGCGTGGTTACTATTAAACTTACATAAATTAGCGCCTCTTGTAAGGTTGCGTTTGATGTTTGAAAGCCGCGTAAATTATTATAAGACTTACACTCCTTAAAAAGTAATTCAACCTGCCAGCGTAACCTATATAATTTGCCTATTTCAGTCGCTGTAAATTCATCAATAGATAAATTAGTGACTAAAAATGTATATTGTTTTTCTTTTTTTGACCAATACCCAACGACTCTTGTTAGCTTGTTTTTTATGCTAACATTCATATCAATAAGATCATTTTTAGGTAATTCGGGGAGCAATTCACATAACTTTGGGGAATGACTTCCTGTTAATTCCTGACCATTTTGCTTAAAAGCATTATGTACTCTTACTGCTTTTAATCCCTTCGCTCTTAATACGTAAAATCCTCCTGCTTTATCTAATTCATGAATATAACTACCTGAATAATACCCTCTATCAGCAAGTAACAACTGTCCTTTCAACTCTTTAAATGTTGGAAGTTCTTCACGTTCAGAGTAACTGTCTGGTGTTATAGCTGCTTTTTCAAAGCAACCTTGCGTTAAATTTAAAGTCGCATGCAATTCAATCGCTGCTGGACACGTATTTGAAAATCGCCCAGGAAAAACATCTTTTAAAGAACGATGAAGCATAATAGAGCTACCGTCCTGAATTAAAATATTCTCAAACTTGAACAAATCTTTTTTCGTGTACTTAAGCGCATCATTTATCCAACAATTAAAAACTCTATTTGTTACCTCTCGCATTAGTTCAGCTAGTTCAGGTTTAACTAACTGGTTATGAAAAGGCTTATACTTAATAGACTGCCCTGTTAGCTGATTATAAACTCTTAATATTTCGGATAAATAGATCGTTTTTTTATCCCCAAGCGCAGCAACAAGACTAACAACCATATGAAATGCGGTAATATTTCTTTCTCTTTTAGTAAATGCTACTTGTTTACCAAGTCGGTTCAGTTTTTTTTCACTTAGGATACTTTTTAACTTATTAATAAAAATGTTAGCATTCATTTGAAGCTCTTTTCTTGATTCTGTGGTTTGTGTGGTAACAACCATTTGATCATGAATTGAGCTTCAACTCAATTTCTTAAGATCTTACCTATGACATCCATGTAGGCAACAAAGAGTTAATTGCCGCTAGGCAGAACCCTTCGGGCAGCGCATGTTTGGCATTTATGCTGCGTTATCGCCTATTTATAGGGAACAACCACAGTTCATAGGCTCTGCCTTGTCTAAATACCAAACATTCTGCTGCAAATTCAACCACCAAAGTTCAGCACGTCCTAGTACGCTTTATCTACACGCACTGTGTTGTCGTTCAAGTACACTAATCTTACGTTATCGCCTTTGCTAAAACGCATTGATTGGTCCTGATCTTGAACAACCATAAACTGGTCGCCATTTTCAACTTGTATTAATAACTCTACAAAGTAATTTTGCTGATAATGACTTTGCTGCTGCCTATTATGTGCAACACTGCCGCCAATTACCGAACCTAATATTGTTGCTACTGTGCGGCCGCTACCACCACCAAACTGGTTGCCTACTACGCCACCGAGTAATGCACCGCCGAAGGTTTTCCAGCCGTTATTTTTGTCTTGAATGATTTCTTGTTCGGTAATATTGCGTACCGATTTTACGTCACCAAATAAAACTTGCTGCACAGGGACTGCTTTATTGCGCTCGTATTTAGCAAACGTAGGCGCGCTTATTGTAAGTAAAGCGCACATAATTACAGCAATTGCTTTCATAACTTGCTCCTTTTATACCAACCTGCATAAAACTTTGATCAATTTAACGAATTAAATTGTGCTATAACGTCGTTAAAAATTTTTTATTTAGAACAACTAAATACAAAAATTTTTGCCTAGTACTAGCGTAATTTTCTTAACGTTAAATAGACCCCATATATAAGCAGATTGGTATTAGCTACCAGCCAAAGGTTGATTTTTCTTTCGTTTTACGAATTTCAGTTTCGTCTGCCCATTCAACTAGGCCGCTTTCCATATCCATTAAACGCATCGTAAATTTATAGTATACGTCTGATTTGTCGGCATTTGATTTAACGATGCTTGATAAGTTTCCGTATAACATATATTGCGCGCCAATTTGTTTACCAAATGCAACGGCTGTTGCAGGGTTAACAAGGGCATCTTCGTTTTGAAACGTTAATTGCTCACGTACTGACTCAACACGGGTCATATCTACAAAACGGAACTTACCGCTGCGTAGCATTTGTGTTGAGATTGAATCGGTGATTGATTCTGTATCAATGTGCTCGCTGGTTTTATTTTTAATACGCTCAACAAATACTACAGGGCGTTTATTAGCGGTCATTGTGCCAACAACAGGTGAGCTGAGTAATGAGTCGGTCATTTGGCTCGCTACTTTTTGTAAGTCGGTAGAACCAAAATTAATATCGGTTGTTTCTACTGCTTGTGCATCGCCATAACTTACTACGGCTTTATTAGCACAGCCACTTAATACTAAAGCGCTCAAGCCAACTAAAGCGTAAGTTGATGCTGTTTTAAATTTGTTACTGATGATCATGGTTGTTTCCTTTAATCTTTAAATTCTTGTGATTCGGTAGACACTTCTCTTACTGCTAAAGAAAAGGTAACCGCATCAGAGCTAGGTGCTAAGCCCGGTAATTGTGTTTTTGCAAAACCAAATAAGGTAAGTGCTTGCCAAGGTGAATGATTGCCTTTAATAACAAAGCCGTCTTTATCAAACCAATTAAATTGATACTGCAAATACTGTGATTTTTTATACTGGCTCGAAAGTGTCACTACTACATCGGTCAACTGGTTGGTTTGACGTGTTTTAACATCAGTAATGGCCAGCTTTTTACCGAGCTCTGGGTTATCTACACGTAATTGCTCATTAAACTGGTTTTTATTTTGTTCAACAGAAATACCCGATGTAACCGGTTTGCTGGAACATGCACTGAGCATTAAGACTGCTAATAATGGCGCTATGTATTTCATGATGGCTCCTAAAGTTGAACTACGTGGTAATTAAAGTAGTTATTAACGGAGGTTAAGTAAATTAACGTTAACCCTTGCTTACTAACGGTAAAATTTATAGGTGCTTGTGTGCCTATATGCAGAGAATGCTCACCTGTATTTAGGCTTTGCCTTGCAACACTTATTTGATTTGGAAGTGTAAGCCAGCTACGTGTATCAGCTTGCTCAGACGCCAAATTATAAATATTAGCAAGTATGTTACCTACATCACCGGCACTGCGAGCAAGTTCTGCACGCACTTTCTCTTTAGCTACTAATCTGAGTACTTGGCGAGCTACTTTTGCAGGTATTTGATCTTCTAATGTTTTTGCTGCAAGTGCTTCAATGTGTACTAATGGGCTCAGCTCTATGCTTTGTGCATCTATGTTTATATTATTAAGGCGGCGCACATAGGCATTATCTTTATACACTGGCATTGCAAGGCTGTAAAAGCGTGCATCGCCGCGTGATGAATAAATTGGTAAGCGCAGTTTAAATTCATCTTGTTTTGGTACTAAGCCTTGTTCAAATAAAACAATTACTTCGCCTTGCGTTGCAGAAATTGTGGGTGCATCACTAAAACGTTTTTTAAATTCACTTAGGTCTTGGTCAAACCCTTGTTTTTTAGCAAGGCGCATTACGTCCTGCTGTAAATAAATATTGTTAGGTTGTATAGCCAGTGCTTTTTTATAATCAATATAAGCATCGTCATACTGTTTAGCACTTTGATAAAGCAAAGCAGATAAATAAAATGTGTAGGCATTTTGAAAGCCATTTTTTACATCTCTGGTTACATTGCCCATGCTAGGGTAGTGCTGCTGCGCTTCTTTAACTGTTGAGTCGCCATCTGTTTTATTTTCGCTTAGTGCATCAACTTGTACTTTATTAGCGCGGCGAATTTCGACCAAAGCGCCTTCTACATCATTTTTATACACGTAGTTAAGTGCTTTATAACTATGAAGCATACTCATTTCGTAAGCCGGTGGCACATAAGTTATGGCTGAGTCGTTAGTAAATAACGCATTGCTTTGCTCAAGCCCCGCACTTACTTGTATTTTGGCGGCTTCACGTTTTTTTTGCATTTGCGTATACACGTTCTCAAATTTACCTTGTGCCTCTTGTGGCATATTGGCTAAGTCGTTTAAGCGAGCTTGCTCAAGTTGGTTGAGTAAGTAGCTGCTGTGCATGGTGCTATTATCGGCAATAAGGGATTGCGCTTCTTCGATATTGTTTTTCTCGATCGCATTTCTTATTGGTGTCATTTGCGTGGCATAGTCATTAAATAGGTCATTAAAGCCCATTGTGCTACACCCACTTAAAATACAACAAAAGCTTAAAATTATACTTAGGCGCACTGCGCACTCCTCTAAATTCACCTGTATACATTAACATATTATTTTTAGCTAAATGTGTGAAATATTGTAAAAAATCGTAGAGTAAAACTGCCTGCTAATAAAGAAATATAAAATGACATTGGTGAACAAAGTGTGAATTTTCTTGTTGGGTAACAATATTGAAATACTTAAGGTACTTTATTGGTCTTATTGAATACAATGATCCCTAAAGCGTAATGATAAATGAATTTTTTAAATGAAGTAATTGATATTCACTAAGTCGTATACGAAAAATACTAAAAGGATATCTTGTGTTGTAGACACCGTATTTTGCAAATGCGGCTAAGATTTTAGTATAAATAATCTAATTTATTAAAACTAAATACTCCCTTTGCACAGTTATACCAATCCTGTTTAAATGTGCTGCTCAGTAAGCGGTTTTATAGGCGCTTATGACAATGTTTTTAGCTTAGTAGGTTAATTAATTAATTGAAATAACGCTGTAATTTGTTTTTATTGCTAAGGAATTTTTTTGAAAGCTACGTTGTACACAATAATTGCTTTAATTGCGTTTGCTGCAAACTCTCTTTTTTGCAGAATGGCTTTAGCCGAAGGCTATATAGATGCTTGGAACTTTACAGTTATTCGCTTACTCAGTGGTGCTGCGTGTTTGGGCATTATAATGGCTATTTATACTCATAATTTAAAACGAAAAGGCACTTTTAACCCCGCTATTTTAAGCGATAAAGGAAGCTGGCGAAGCAGTATAAGCCTATTAGTTTATGCACTTTGTTTTTCGATTGCATACGTAGAGCTGGATACAGGCACCGGTGCACTGATTTTGTTTTCAGCCGTGCAACTCACTATGATTGGCTGGGGTATATATCAAAAAGAGCAGTTGAGTGTGCTTCAGTGGTGCGCGTTTATAGTGGCGCTAGGTGGGTTTGTATATTTAATGCTGCCATCTGCTGCTGTACCTTCATTATTAGGTGCATCACTTATGGCACTCAGTGGTGTGGCATGGGGTATTTACAGTATTCGCGGTAAAGTGTGCGTATCGCCACTGCGTACTACGGGGTTTAACTTTATAAGAAGCTTAGTGGCTATCCCTGTTTTATTACTTGTTGGTATGAGTTATTTAAAAAATATGAGTATTGAAGGGGTGTTACTTGCATGTGCCTCGGGTGCGATAGCGTCTGGAATTGGTTACAGTGTTTGGTATGTGGCTATGCCACTGCTTAAAAGTACACAAGCTGCTGTTGTGCAGCTTTGTGTACCTGTACTTGCAGCCATTGCTGGTGTCTTGTTTTTATCAGAGCAGGTAACAATGGAGTTTGTAATAGCAAGCTCGTTAATATTAGGCGCGGTGCTGGTATTTATCTTAAATAAAAAGAAGGCTTAATATTATTTAAGTTAATTTTCTTTTTAAGGGGGACTCACGTTTGTTACAAAGCGTGTATAAATAGCGGGTAAGTTATCAAGTATTGCCTGCTTGCCCTGTAGTTTACTATTTTTTATGCACTCAAAAAGTACTTGCTCGCTCAGCGTATTCACTAATAATTGTGATTGCTTAATATGGCTTATATGCCAAAGCTCCGGTGCTACGCCGCCTAAATCATGCTGGTAAGGACGATAAAAACCAAATTTAGCTAGGTGAGTATCAAGCCAATTACTTAAAGGCGCAAACGGACCACCTTGCTGATATTCATCAGGTGTTAGCTGCAGCTTATAGTCATCACTCACTGCTGCTTTATCAAACACATCTAAATCGGTCCCTAAGTGATGCCTGCTTGCCCCTGGTAATGCAGAGTAGAGCATGATCGCTATACACTTATCACTATCGCTTAGCTTAGTTAAATCGACAATCTCTTGCTGTTTATTAAAAACAGGGCGAATACCTAAAAACTTATTATCCCAAATAATTGATTGACGATTAAAATCACGAAAACTTGAGGCAATAGTAAGCTCAAATCCTGCTTTTTTGGCTGCACTTTGTAGTTCTAAAAAGTCGCTGGTAATAGCGCTGTGCAAGCGATGATTTTGTATATCAGCTAAATGTGTATCACTTTGGCCAGTAATACACATTATTGGTGTTGGTTGAGTGACATCCATTATGTTAAAAGTTGCTCTAATATTTGCTCGTAAATGTCGGTAAGGGCTATTAAATCATCGGTACTTACGCATTCATCTACTTTATGGATAGTGGCGTTACGTGGTCCAAGTTCAATTACTTTAGCCCCTGTTTGTGCAATAAAACGACCATCTGATGTACCACCCGTGGTTTCTAGATTAGTGGTTAAACCGGTTACTGATTTAATAGCTGTAACAGTGGCATCAACAAGCGGCCCGTGCTCGGTAATAAAAGGTAAGCCATTTACTATCCAACTTAATTCATAATTTAAGTTATGCTTTTGTAGAATGTCATTTACACGCTGTTGGAGTTGCTCATGTGTTACTTGCGTGCTAAATCTAAAGTTAAACTGTACTTCTAGATCACCCGGAATAACATTACCAGCACCTGTGCCGCCATTAATATTCGAAATTTGAAAGCTGGTAGCAGGGAAGTATTCATTTCCGTTATCCCACACAGTTTGGCTAAGCTCAGTAAGGGCAGGCGTTGCTAGATGAATTGGGTTTTGTGCTAAATGTGGGTAGGCGACATGACCTTGTACGCCTTTAACCGTTAGGTAAGCGGTAAGTGAACCTCTTCGGCCATTTTTAACAACATCACCTAATACATCTCGTGATGAGGGTTCGCCTACTAGGCACATATCAATTTTTTCACCGCGTGCTTCTAATGTATCAATTACGCGAGTAGTCCCGTTTACAAACGGGCCTTCTTCGTCAGAAGTAATTAAAAAAGAAATCGAACCTTTATGATCAGGATTTTTAGTAACAAAGCGCTCGGTTGCTACAAGCATTGCAGCTAACGAGCCTTTCATATCGGCAGCGCCACGCCCATGTAATAGGCCATCTTTTATTAATCCTGAAAACGGCGGATGTTGCCAATTTTTTTCAGGACCTGTTGGTACAACGTCGGTGTGACCAGCAAAACAAAAGTGCGGCGATTGTGTGCCTTTTCGAGCCCAAGTATTAAGTGTGTCGGTAAAAAATAATGATTCTATATTAAAACCAACCGCAGCAAGGCGATCGTTTATCATTTGTTGGCAGCCAGCATCTTCGGGCGTTACCGATTCACGTTGGATTAGCGCTTGGGCGAGTTGAATTACGTCATTAGTCATTATTTAAAAATCTCGTCGTATTGGGCTGCTTTAAAACCTAAATGGTAACTGCCATTATTTACCAGTACTGGACGTTTGATCATGGCAGGTTGTTCAACCAACAATGGGATAGCACTTTCTTTAGTTAGACTCTGTTTTTGCTCATCAGTTAATGCGCGATAAGTTGTTCCACGTTTATTAACGATTTGTTCCCAATCGAGCTTGTCTGCAAATTCACTCACCATTTGCTCATTTACACCATCTTTGCGGTAGTCATGAAACGTAAATTCGATGTTGTTATCAGTTAAATGTTTTTTAGCTTTTTTTATCGTATCGCAGTTGCTAATGCCGTATAGAGTGATCATAAATCTAGTTCTTCTTAATAATAGTTAATAGTGTGTCTTCACCCGCATTTACATGCGAGTGCGAGTAATGAAATGTGCCAAGGTTATGGCCGTTTAGTAAAATTAAACTAGCAAGCATTGGAGTATCAAGTTCTCGTAAATCAAAATAAGCAAGGCGTTGACCTTTGCATATTTTGCTACCATTGAGTTGCGCAATATGGGTATGCGTAATTGATTGCGAATCAAAAATAGTTAAGTTAATCAAGACTTTTAGACCATTATTAGCTTGTAGAATAAACTCAGTACCTGCATTTTTTACTTGTAATAAAGTTCCATCAAACGGTGCTAAAATTTTATGACTTGTTAGTTGCACCATAATACCAGGGCCCAGAGTGCCAAAACGAAAAAAAGGTTCTGGATGCTCTTTCAGTTCAATTACTTTACCTGTAAATGGGCTGGTAATATTTATTGCATTAAGAGGCGCTTTATTTTGAGCTAAATAGTCAATTTTTTGAGCTTTCATAAGTTAGTTTACCACCACGTTATAACCCTCTTTTTTTAAAGCGGAAATAGCATTTTCTGCAGTGTGTTTTTTTATGAGAATATAATCAGTATCGTAGGTTGAGATTGAAAAGATAGAAATTTTAGCGCGCGCTAATACCCCTGAAATATTAGCCATAATTCCGGTTAACGAAAAGCCAAGTGGACCTACAACCTCTAAAGCTTGCCAGTCGGGTTCGGTATCCAGGCTTTTTACTTCAAAATCGCTTGGGCATACAATTGAAAGTTCATCATGGGTTTTAGAAATAAAAAACAAAGATTGCTTTAAAAGTGCCGCAGGTATGTCGGCATCTACATCTAAACTGTGTATAGATAAAATGGTGCTGTGTAATTGTAATGTTTGTTTTGACATTAAAAGCCTGCGAACAGCAATATTGATAGCTTTATAGTATAGATTATTGGCTTTAAATTAAAGGTGTAACAACGACTAACTCAGCAGTAAATAAGTAGATAAAAGAAGGGAGTAAAAACTTACCCACAATTTCTGTGGATAAGTATGGGGGTTGCAGGGTATAAATAACCTAACTAGTTAATTATTAAATAAATAATAGCTAGGCTATAAAAAGCACACGTTACGTTTAATGAGTAATTAGCGCTTCTGTTTGAGCTGCCTGAATGGCAGTTAAGGCGATTGTATACACAATATCATCAACTAATGCACCACGGCTTAAATCGTTTACAGGTTTACGCATACCTTGCAGCATAGGGCCAATACTTATCAAGTCGGCACTACGTTGTACTGCTTTATACGTGGTATTACCCGTATTTAAATCTGGGAATATAAATACGGTCGCTTTACCGGCTACAGGGCTGTTAGGTGCTTTTTTAAGTGCTACGTTTTCCATTATAGCTGCATCGTATTGTAGTGGGCCGTCGATAATTAGATCAGGACGTTTTTGTTTTGCTATTTTTGTGGCTTCACGTACTTTTTCAACATCGGCACCTGTACCAGAAGTGCCCGTGCTGTAGCTGATCATGGCAACACGCGGCTCTATGCCAAATGCAGCTGCAGAGTCGGCAGATTGAATCGCTATGTCTGCAAGTTGTTCAGCATTAGGGTCTGGGTTAATCGCACAGTCACCGTAAACTAACACTTGGTCAGGCAGTAGCATAAAAAATACAGATGATACTAGTGATGACCCTGGTGCTGTTTTAATCAATTGCAGTGGTGGGCGAATTGTGTTTGCCGTAGTGTTTACTGCACCCGATACTAAACCGTCTACTTTACCTTGCTCAAGCATCATTGTACCCAGTACGACGTTATCTTGTAGTTGCTCTTGTGCTACTACGGCAGTTAGGCCTTTGCTTTTACGAATTTCGACCATAGGCGCAATATAATCATTAATAATGCTTTGAGGCTCGATAATACTTACATGTTCGTTTAGCTCAATACCTTGCTGCTGTGCAATGCGCATTATTTCTTCGCGATCGCCTAGTAATATAGTTTTAGCAATTCCGCGTTGACCACAAATAGCAGCCGCTTTAATTGTACGAGGTTCATTACCTTCTGGTAGAACCACGGTTTTACCTGCTTTACGCGCTTTAGTGGTAAGTAAGTAACGAAATGCGGGTGGTGATAACTTACGAGTTTTACCTACACTTTTAGCTAGAGTATCTAGCCAGCTTGAATTGATATGCTCTGCGTTGTGATCTTTTACTTTTTCAATACGCTGGTCATCATCATTTGGTACTTCCATATTAAAGTTATGCAGTAGTAATGATGTACGCCACGTGTCTGCATCGGTTGCGAGTATTGGTAAGCCGGTTTGCATGGCTTGCTCACACAAGGCCATAATACGTGGCTCTGGCTCAAAACCACCGGTGAGTAATATAGCACCAAGTTTAGTGCCGTTCATAGCAGATAAGCACGCAGCAACAAGTATGTCAGAGCGATCGCCCGGTGTTACTAATAAAGCGCCTGGCGTAAAATAATTTAAAATATTTGAAACCGTACGAGCACAAAAAGTAATACGGCGCAGACGACGATGAAGCATATCGCCTTCGTTAATAATCGTGGCTTTTAAGTATGCGCTTAAGTCTTTTACGCGCGGCGCTACTAAGTCAAAATCCCACGGGATTGCACCAAGTAACATAAACGGATTTTTTTTAAAAATAGGCAGGGAGGCTAAACGATTTAACTCGTTTTCAAGCTCTTCAGGTTTATAGGCATCGACTAAATCGGCGCGTGCACGACCTTCTTCATCAAGTGGCGCATTTACTTTATTAAAAATACAGCCCAGTACGCGAGGATGATCGATACCACCGTAGTTACCTGCTGCAATTTCAAGGCGGTCTTCTATTTGAGTAATGGTGTAATTACCTGGGGTAAGTACAAATACAATTTCGGCGCCGAGTGTTTGCGCAATTTCGCGGTTTACACGCCCAGCATAAGGTTGGCGACGAGTAGGTACCATACCTTCAATAATAGCGACTTCGTTATCGTTTATTTTACTTTCAAAGCGTTCAACAATTTCCTCTAGGAGGTCATCACCTTTACCGTCGCCAATCATTTGCTCAGCATAATCAAGTGCAAAAGGCATTGGTGGGTTGATAGGTGAGCCTTGAGTAACTATTTGCGTTGATTTTTCAGGGCCTGTTTCACCAGAACGTGGCTGAGCTATTGGTTTAAAAAAGTTAACTTTAACTGTTTTTTGTTCAAGTGCACGCACTAAACCAACTGATACCGACGTCAAACCCACACCGGTAGAAACAGGAATTAACATAATACGACGTGCCATATTAAAGCTCCTTTACAATATTTGCAGCATCAAGGGCAATAACCCATTCTTCATTGGTTGGCATTACAACTGCTTTGACGTGTGAATTTTTACAGCTAATAACGCCTTCTTGACCAAAGCGCGCATTGAGGTTGGCTTGCGGATTACAATTAATGCCTAAAAAGGCAAGTTGTGTAATTACTTTTTCACGAATAATATCTGAGTTTTCACCAATACCACCAGTAAATATAACAGCATCAAGGCGCTGTAATGGCACCATATACGCCGCGATTTGTTTTGAAAGTCGGTAGCAAAACATTTCAATTGCGAGTATCGCTTTTTTATCACCGGCTATAGCGGCTTCTTCAATGGTACGGCAATCGTTAGAAAGCTCGCTAATACCTAACAAGCCACTTTTTTGATTTAGTAGGTTATCTATTTGCTGGGCTGTGTAATCAAGTTGAGTGGTTAAAAAGTTAAATAAACCAGGGTCAATATCGCCGCTACGTGTGCCCATTATCAGCCCCTCTAGAGGCGTTAGTCCCATGCTGGTATCAACACTCTTACCATTCTTAATAGCGCATACAGAACAGCCGTTGCCTAAGTGGGCACTAATAAAATTGCTTTGCTCGATAGGTTGCTCAAGTAACTTTGCTGTTTGCCCTGCAACATAAAAATGACTTGTGCCGTGAAAACCATAACGCCTAACACCAAACTCGGTGTACAACTTATATGGAAGAGCGTAAAGAAAGGCAACTTCATTCATAGTTTGGTGAAATGCAGTATCAAACACCGCGACTTGTGGCAAACCTTCAAACGATGCCTGCGCCGACGATATACCTAGTAAATTAGCGTGCCCATGAAGCGGCGCAAGCGTTGCCGACTGTGTAATGCCTGCAATTACTTTTTCGTCAATCAATACCGATCGCGTAAAGTGCTCGCCGCCATGTACAACACGATGGCCCACTGCGATAAGTTGCTCGTCTAAGTTGTGATCTTTTATTAAGCTTACAAGCGTATTTATAGCCTTAGCATGTGCTTGATTAGCCGCTAAGTCGATAACTGTTTTAGTACCATTAAATTTGTATTTAATAGAGGGTGCTTTAGCGCCTAAGCGTTCAGCAAGGCCTGAAATAATTTCGTGACCATCGTTCGCATCAATAATGGCAAACTTTAAGCTAGAGCTACCACAATTTAAAACTAAAACGTGTTGTGATTCAGGAGAGGTTGTTGGCATAGATTCAATTTCCATAAACAAATTTAGTAAGTAAACGTTAATTCGTAATCGTTACACTTACGGTATTAAGTAAAGCTAAAACAATTGAATGTTCAATTGCAAAGTGGTTAACGCAATGTTAAATACCTTACCTTAATTGAGATGTTTAAGTTAGGATTGTCCGCCATTAAAAGGTAAATTTAAGCTGTTTTACTGAGAAAGTGTAACTCTTTCATTTTGTGTTACACTTTGCGTATAGCTCGTTTTTCCATTGTATTTAAAAGCAGTATCTGTGAGGAGTCATGATGCAAAAAAGTGTGATGTCACAACTACAAACTGGCCGTTTGTATGGTAAAAAATGGCCAATGCGCAAAGAGCTTGCGCCCTTATTTTTAGAGTTTAGAGTAATTAGAGCGACTGAGCTTGCCATTACAGTAATGCCAATCTTAGCCATGCTAACATTGTTTTTTCAGCTAAATTACTTGGGTTCTGATTTTTTACCGCAAGCCATTGCAAGTGCATTATTTTTTATATCGCTACCATTACAAGGTTTATTTTGGTTGGGTAAGCGAGCGCAAACGCCTTTAGAGCCTGCGATGCAAAAATGGTATAACGAGCTGTACACTAAAATGGCAGCTAATGGATATCAAACGCAGTTAAGTGAAAACAAGCCCCGTTATATGGAGCTTGCCAATTTACTTAAAGATATGTTTGATAAAATGGACAGGGCGTTTACTAAAGAGCAGTTTTAGAGAGTTACATCATTATCTATTTTGGTAAACTGAGTAATATAAAACGATAAGGTGACAGTGTGTTCACCTTTTTCTTCGAGTGCTGTCCAGTGCTCGGGTCTAAATTTCCATGCAAATGGCGTCATCATTATTAAGTTTTTAATATCAGTAAAGCTAAGCGCTACATGCTCTGTTAAAAGGATCTGCTCTGATTTTTGAAACCCTTTTGGAGTGGCTATTTCAGTATGCTCGTTTACTTCTGAATATATATACGATTTTAGCTCTTTTAAATGACAGGGTCCTGGGCTTGCAACCACTAATGTTGCGTTTTGATTTGCTAGGCGTTCAAGCTCTTGCTCAAATAAAGGTGCAAATACGCTAACAAGTACATCAGCAAATTGGCTTTTAAAGGGAGCTTGGCTGATTGATGCCACACTAAAATGGCAATTAGGGTAGCGCTTTGCTGCATATTTAACCGCTGATTTTGAAATATCGACACCGTATACAACAGCATTTGTTTTATTCGCTATTGCTTGGGTATAAAACCCTTCACCGCATCCTAAATCAATAATAGTTTTTGCACTTATATTACTGATTATATCACTAAGGCTTTGCTGTAAAAAACGATAATACCCACGCTCTAAAAATGCACGTCTGGCTTGTACCATTTCAAGTGAATCACCCGGCTGTTTTGAATTTTTCTGTTGCACAGGCAGTAAATTAACATAGCCTTCTTTAGCAAAATCAAAGCTGTGGTTGTTAGCACAACGAAGTGTTGAATCAGTTTTCAAAAGTGCTAGGTTACACAGCGGGCATTGATATTCAAGACTCATGAGCCTAGGTAGTCCTTATCGTAAAAAGTTTTTACCCAATGCGGGCGATAGGTGATCATAATTGTTATAGCCATGCCGTTGAGCATTGCTTCAGGAAACCAAATTATGGCACTTAAATAAACGTAGTTATCTGCAAGTTCTTGCCAATTGTATTGCCCTATAGCTAAGTAAAATAAAGCACCTAGGCTTATTTTTATACAGGCTATAAATCCTGCGGTTATAAACGCACAAACAAATATATAGACAAAAAAATGACGAGGTAAATATTGGTAACTAATTATAAAGCCAAGATAGCTCAATAAAATAGGAATAAACGCACCAATAAGCAGTTGTACTGGTAACAGCTCAAGTTCAATTTGACCAAAGGCAGCGAGTAGGGCTGTGGCAAGTAGGCTACTTAAAATAGTCAACCGCCAGCCTAAAATTAATGTAGCAGCCGTAACACCTAGTATGTGTAAATCAAGGCCAGTTAAAATGCCAGCCTTTATTCGCCAAAGCACTGCAAACACTAACGCACACGCAAGTACGCCAGTTTGACGGACTGGCGTATTAAGCAATGTTTTATATGTTTTTTTATCAAAGCTTAATAGAGCAATAATAATTACAAGAGCCCAAAGTAGCCCCTGCATTGTTAGGCTGAGCATAATAATTACTTAAATGTTGACCATATAGGGGCATGATCTGACGGTTTTTCAATACCGCGAAGTTCGTAATCAATACCTGTATCTATGCAGCGTGCTGCAAGCTCATTGGTTGCAAGCACTACATCTATACGAAGTCCTCGATTATCTACAAACCCTTTAGAGCGATAGTCAAACCATGAGTATTGATCGTCTGTTTCGGGGTTTTGCTCTCTAAAGGTGTCTTTAAAACCCCAATTAAGTAATGTTGCAAGCCATTCACGCTCTACCGGTTGAAAAGAACATTTACCCGTTTTTAACCAACGTTTAGCATTTACTTCGCCAATACCAATATCTAAATCGGTAGGTGATATGTTGATATCACCCATAACGATGACGTCTTGATCGGGTGTGTGATTGGTTTCAAGGTGTGTCATTAAATCTTTATAAAATTGACGTTTATAAGGGAATTTAGTTTCGTGATTAATATTATCACCTTGTGGGAAATAGCCATTCATGACAGTAAGGTCGCGACCGTTTTCTTGTTCAACAGTGACGCTTATCATGCGTTTTTGCGATTCATCTGTATCGGTGGCAAAACCTTTTAAGACCGATTTAGGCTCTTTTTTGCATAACATAGCTACGCCATAATGCGCTTTTTGACCATGAAAGTAGACGTGATATCCCATTTTTTGAACATCTTCTAATGGGAATGCTTCGTCGTGAACTTTAATCTCTTGCAAGCCAATAACGTCTGGTTGATGTTTGTCGATAATTGCTTGTAATTGGTGAAGACGAGCACGCAGACCATTGATATTGAAAGAAATCACTTTCATAAAATTTACCTTAAAATTGGTTCTATTTAATAGATTAAATTGTATCAGTAAATACGCGCACATAACATGACTGAATTGAGATAATAGCTGCGCAAATGTTGATCAAATGGTGGGTAAAGTTTAAACATTGTGAATACAATATTAATTATTTAAATAAATAAAAAATTCAATTGAACTTAACTTTATTGAATATATAATGCGCGAAATTCACTTGTTTAGCTCGTTCAAATAGGATCTCTCATGAAAACTCAACTACTTTTAGCCACTGCTTTACTAGCATCTGCAACTGCGTCAGCTCAAAGCAATACTTACTTTAGCCAAGATAACAAAATTGAGTCTAAGTTATGTGTACTAAGTGCAAACGAAGGCTTTAGCGTTGCTCGTAAAGAAGCTGCCCAGCACGGTGTTTACCTATCTCGTTTTTCTAAAAGCATTTTATGTAATGGTGAAGATATTCGTGATATTGCTAAAAAAACGACATTAAGCAACGCATCAGTTGAGAAAGTAGAAGTATTTGCAAAAGACGCTCAACAAGAAACTCAATTATGTATGACGGCTTTAAAACAAGGTTTAGCACCTGTTCGTCAAAAAATTGGTAACCTAAACTCATTAAAATGTAATGGTCAAAACGTTACTGAGTTTGTTAAACGCTACCAAAACGCAGCAATCTAATTATTAGCTTAACTATAATAATAAGTAAATTTGAAATGCCTGGTTTTTACCGGGTATTTTTTTGCAAAAATTACAAGGTTGTTTGCAAAGCTTGCAAGCTTAACTTATTGAAACTGTTTAATAAATATACCGATCGAGATTAAGTTATTGATTATTATAAGTTAACTATTATTGGCATTGGATTTGTATTAGTTAAAGTGACATTTAATTAATTACGAAGGATACGTCTTATGAAAAAGTTAACATTAGCAGCCACTATTTTAGCATCATTAAGCCTAGCGGCTTGTTCATCTAATCAAGGTCTTGAAAGAATAGACAGTGACTTTGCAAGTTTAGATAATGATAGCGATGGCTACATCTCAAAAGTTGAAGCTGATGACGATAGCATTTGGGGCCATTTTTCAAATATTGATACCAATATGGATAACGAAATTAGCCGCAAAGAATTTAACACTTATATGAAGCTTAATAATGGCAAAGTAGCCACTGATTCTGAAGTAAGTGAGTCGGCATTTAAAGCTGAAATTGCTAAATTCGATAAAATTGAAAGCAGCTTTGCAAGTCTAGATAACGACAGCAATGGCTATATCTCGGTAGTTGAAGGTAACGATGATGATATTTCAAATCATTTTGGTTACATGGATAAAAACCAAGATAAGCGCATCAGTAAAAGCGAGTTTATGGGTTACATTAAAAAATACGGTAACGCAGTAGCTGAAGATGATGCATTAGAAGCTTTTAAAAGTAACTAATAGTTACCATTTTAGTAAGTAAGATTAAAGCCAGTGCTAGGCACTGGCTTTTTTGTGTTTTAAATTTAGTTATTTGATAGATATATTTTCCTAGTTTGGTGTTGTTCTGTCATAATAGATGGCTGTGTATTTTTATTTGTTAAGAGTGTGTATGGCGGGTCGGCGAATTAGTGATGAACAACTAGTTGAGATCATTGAAGCAGCTATTTTTGTTGCAGATAAGCCTGTTAGTAAACGCCACCTTAAAGACATCGTATTAATAGATTTAGCTATTTCTATGGCACGAATAAATGACGCAATAGATACAATACAAGAGCATTTTCAAACTCGTGGTATTCGCTTAGTTGAAGTTGGTAGTGGGTATCGGTTTCAGGCATGCAGTAGTTTAAGCCCTTGGTTAAATAACTTGTGGCAAGAACGCGCACCAAAATACTCGCGTGCTTTACTGGAAACATTATCACTTATTGCATACAGGCAGCCCATTACACGCGGCGAAATTGAGCAAGTAAGGGGTGTTACTACGGGTTCGAATATTATTAAAACCTTACTCGAAAGAGAGTGGGTTAAAGTGGTAGGGCATAAAGAGGTTCCGGGAAAGCCGGCTTTATATGCAACTACTAAGCAATTTTTAGATTATTTTTCGTTAACTGGACTTGAAAATTTACCTGCGTTGCCAACGGAGCAGCAAAGTAAAATTAACCAGTTATTGAGCGATCCTTCTGTGAGAGAACCATCCGAATGAGTATTATACAAGGTGAAAAGTTACAAAAAGTCTTAGCCCGTGCAGGCGTAGGCTCACGCCGTGAAATGGAAAAATACATTGACGCAAACCGCGTTAGTGTAAACGGTAAAGTGGCAAAGTTAGGTGACCGTGTTGAAGAAACCGATTTGATTCGTGTTGACGGACACAGTGTAAAAATCGAAGAAAAAGCAGACCGAATCTGTCGTGTGATTATGTATAACAAACCAGAAGGTGAGTTAAGCACACGTAAAGATCCTGAAGGGCGTCGTACTGTATTTGACCGACTTCCTCGTATTGATGGCGATCGCTGGATTGCGGTTGGTCGACTAGACGTTAATACATCGGGTTTAATGCTTTTTACAAACGATGGTGAACTGGCAAACCGTTTAATGCACCCAAGCTATGAAGTAGAGCGTGAATACTCTGCACGTGTATTTGGTGAAGTAACCAACGAGACGGTTAAAAACTTACTACGTGGTGTTGAGCTTGAAGATGGTCCAGCCAAATTCACGACTGTAACCCCTATGGGTGGCGAAGGCGTTAACCGTTGGTTTAACGTAACGTTAAATGAAGGGCGTAACCGTGAAGTTCGTCGTTTATGGCAGTCTCAAGATGCGGAAGTATCTCGTCTTATTCGTATTCGTTACGGTAAACTAGAGCTTGATAAGCGCGTGCCACAAGGTGGTTGGATGGAGTATGATTTAGAAACAGTAAACTACTTGCGTAAAACCGTTAAATTAGGCCGCGAAACACAAACTAAGCTTTCTGTTATGCCTGAAAAACGCAAAGATAAACGCGCTAAAATCAACCAAATTCGTAAAGCAGTTAAAAAACACAATCAGCGTGTTAAGCCGACTAAACGTAAATAATCAATTAGTTATTTATTGAACACAAAAAAGCCGCTAATTGCGGCTTTTTTAATGTGAGTTGTTTAAACTATTTAAACTCCAAACTACTTTTTTACTTGAGCATCTAACGATTTGCCATTCACTTCACTAGAATCATCGCTCATCAAGTATAAGTAGGTTGGCATTAAATCCTCTGGTGTAGCAAGGGTATCTCTATCTTCGCCAGGATATGCAGCTGCACGCATAGATGTACGCGTTGCACCTGGATTAATACAGTTTATACGAATATTCGTTTTACCTACTTCACATGCCCATGTTTGCATCATACCTTCTACTGCAAATTTTGAGATGGCATAAGGCCCCCAAAATTCACGACCTTTGCGGCCTACACCTGATGACGTGAATACTATCGATGCATTATCAGATTTACGAAGAACGGGAAAAAGTGCTTTAGTGATCATAGCTTGTGCAGTGACGTTTACTTTCATTATGTTTTCGAACGTAGATGAGCAAAAATGTTCAAGTGGACCAAGCGACCCTAAAATACCTGCATTATTAAGCAACCCATCAAGGCGTCCAAACTGATATTCGATTGTTGCAGCAAGGTCACGGTAGTTTTGCTTCGTTGCGCCTTTTAAATCCATAGGGACTATTGCAGGTTTAGGGTAGCCAGCATTAACAATTTCATCGTAAACACATTCAAGTTTATTAGTTGTTTTTCCTAATAAGATAACTGTAGCGCCGTATTTTGCATACGTAATTGCTGCAACTCGGCCAATACCATCACCGGCGCCTGTTATTAAAATAACTTTATCTTTAAGTGCGTTTTCAGCTGCTTGATATGTGTGCATAAAAGTACCAATTCATATAATTTTTTTGATTTTAACATAGCGAAACGTGAAGTAATCGAATTTATTGTAAAATTAGGTGGCGAAAATAGAAACTTTACGTTAAGTTTAACTGGTCTAATGTCTCATTAATAACCTGATTACATTGTTTTAACTTAATACACTGATTAAACACACTATAAAAATAAAATACGTGCGGAGCCAACAATATGAAAAAAATGCTACTTTCACTCTCGGTTACAGCTGCTTTAGCAGGTTGTGGCGGTGGAGAAACGTTAACAGATGTCAAGAACGACACAGCACCAGTTATCCCAACAGCAACAGTTACATTTGATCCAGCAGCAGGTATCTTATCGGTACCTAATGATTTATTAATGAGTGGAACTCAAGACGGTACACTTAATATTCCTGGTGAATTAGATGACAACAATGTGTCTATTTCGCGCGCAGCTTATGCAAACCCTCAACTTGCACTAGGTGCACTTGATGGTTGGTCTTCGCAGGTTCCTTATAAAATCGATTTAACATTCCCACCAAATGTGAGTTTAGATGAAGCGTCTGCTGGGACCCCTGGTACAGTAAGAATTTTTGAAGTTGTAATGGGTGCAAGTTTAACTGATGCAGAATGTTCAGTTGTAGCTGCCGGTACTGCTTGTAAATTGGTCGGTGAGCTTACTTTTGGTGTTGACTTTGTTACTCAAGCTTCAGGTGATGGCGTTGCAATTATTCCTTTAAAACCATTTACGGCAGGTAGCTCATACATCAATGTATTAACTACTGGTCTTAAAGATTCATTAGGGCGTTCTATTGAGCCTTCTTCTACTTATGGGCTGGTTAAACAAGAAGCGCCATTAATTACAGAAGCTCAACTTGGTTTGCAGGGTGCTGTTAACAGTTACGAAAATGTAGTTGTAAGTTCAGGAGATATCGCAAAAGAAGATATTATTTTTTCTAGTGCGATGACTATTCAATCAGCAGGCCCGGTACTCGGGACAATTAAAAAATTGCTAGCTGCAAGCTTGCAACAGCCTGCGTTACCAACTCCTGCGCTTCAAGTTCCTGAACAGCCTATGGTAAATGTACAACAAGTATTTGCTTCTCAGGGTGTAGAAGTCTCTGCTGCTTTCTCTGGTGTGCAATATCAAAAAGGTAGCATTATGTTACCGATGTATTTAGGTACGCCAACGGGTACTGATATTAGTGATTTAAGTGATACATATTGGCAAGGTATGTGTGATAACGCGGTGGCAATAATTGGTTATAAGGCCGTTGCAGGCGATGCATTTCCGACAGATCCTATTAGTGAAAATGATGGTTTATGTTCTGCATTAAGTGACGGACAATTACGTGACTTAGGACTAGACAGCACACGTCATTTAACAAAATACAACTCAATTCCAAAAGTACAAAGCATGGCAAATGTGCCAGTGCAAGTTACTAAACCTATTTTACCGATAATTAATGGTGTCCGTGCACAGTTACAATTAGATCCTATCGCTATGCCTGAAGGTGGATGGCCTGTTGTGATTATGCAGCACGGTATTACAACACAAAAAGAAAGTATGCTTGCTTTAACTGCGCAGCTTTCTATTCAAGGCTTTGCAACGGTTGCTATTGACCATCCAAGACATGGTGAGCGCGGGATAGATGTTGATGGTGATGGAACAGACGACTTTAATGCAACAACAGGTTCTGTGCTTAGTTACATGAACTTAAGTTCATTACTTGTTGCACGTGATAGCTTACGTCAATCGGCTGCTGATTTATTAGGCCTTCGTTTAGGCTTAAACTTTATTAACGATACAACTATTAATAGTAAAGACGTTACCTACATTGGGCATTCGCTAGGTTCTATTGTTGCTCCAGCATTTATTGCTCAAGCTAATACGCCAATGGCAGAAACGCTTGATCCGCTATTTAATGTAAACACAGTAGCTCTTGCAAGTGGTGGTGGCGGTATAGCAAGCTTCTTACTTGAATCTGCTGCGTTTGGTCCATTTATTCAAGGTTCAGTACTTTCACAAGCGGGTACAACAGAAGCTGATGAATTTACTGCATACTTACAAGGAGATGCAGTTTCTAACTGTGGCTCATTAATACCAGACATGGAAGCTTACTTGACGTGTGGTTACAACGAATATATTGCATCACTTACCACTGCGGGTGAAACGACTAAACTTACTAACATTCAAGGTGTATTTACACAGTTTGCTTTTGCGGCGCAAACAGCGCTAGATAGTGGTGATCCAACGAACTACGCAGCCACTGTGAAAGCATTAGGTACTCCTGTTTATACTAATGTTGTTGTGGGTGATGGTGTTGATAACAAGCCTGACCAAGTGATACCACCAATGGCAGCTAATAATCCTATTTCTGGCACAATTCCATTAGCTAACTTGATGGGTCTTGAAACAGTAAGTACTTCGCAAGCATTGAGTGAAACACCAGCAAGCTACTTAGTTAAATTTACTAAAGGGCATCATGGTTCTATATTAACACCAGCTCAAGATGCTGCACAGGCTGCAACTGTTGAAGGCAGTGCTGCCGCTAATGCAGAAATGCAGTTGCAAGTAGCTACTTACTTAGCTGCTCGCGGACGGATGTTATTAGTTTCCAACCCTGAGGTTGTGACTGATTAATAACCAGTAAAATAATTAACCTTTAAAAGCCACTGAAAAGTGGCTTTTTTTTGCTTTAAAGCATGCTAAATTAGCTGAAATTTATAAATGGAGAAACCAGTTGGAATTTTTATACGAATACGGTTTGTTTTTTGCTAAAACAGTTACTTTTGTTATCGCTATAGCAGTTATTTTAATGCTAATAGTTGGCGCTGCAGTTAAGCCAAAGGCCAAAAAAGGTGAAATACAAATTGACGATATATCAGAGCAGTTAGTTGAACTTAAAGAAAGTTTTTTACAAAATACGTTGGGTAAAAAAGAGCTTAAAGCGCATCAAAAACAGCTTAAATCAAAAAGTAAAAAAGCAGATAAAGATGAGCCTAAACCTCGTTTATATGTAATTGACTTTGTGGGTAGTATGGACGCTCACGAAGTAGAAAGCTTACGAGAAGAAATAACGGCTATTATCTCTATTGCCGATCCAAGTAAAGACAAAGTACTTATTCGTTTAGAAAGTGGTGGCGGTGTTGTACATGGCTACGGACTTGCTGCATCTCAGTTACAGCGTATTAAAAGTGCGGGTATTCCTCTAAGTGTTGCAATTGATAAAGTGGCAGCAAGTGGTGGTTACATGATGGCGTGTGTCGCGGACGAGATACTTGCAGCGCCTTTTGCAATAGTTGGATCTATTGGTGTGATAGCTCAAATACCTAACTTTAATAAAATATTAAAGAAAAATGATGTTGAATTTGAGCAAATAACAGCAGGTGAATTTAAACGCACACTTACTTTATTTGGTGAAAACACAGATAAGGCCCGTGAAAAATTTCGTGAAGAAATTGAACAAACACATGGTTTATTTAAAACGTTTGTAAGCACTCAACGTCCAAGCTTAGATATAAACTTAGTTGCGACAGGTGAGCATTGGTTTGCAACTCAAGCAATTGATAAAGGCTTGGTAGATGTTATAAAAACAAGTGATGATGCATTGCTAGAGCAGCAACATGAGCGCCAAATTTATAAGATTAAATACAAAGTTAAAAAAGGGTTGAGCGATAAGCTAGCTCTTGGCTTGAGTAGTGGTGTAAATAAAGTGGGAATAAACTTACTTTCTAAGTTTAAGTTGTTAAATCCTTAGATTAGAATCTTTTTCAGGATTCAGTTAAATTATTTTTACTCGAAAAAAACCTTGATGGATTGCATCAAGGTTTTTTTATAGCTGTATAAATGTAGCTTATGAGTCAATAGATTTATGATAATCTTCTAAGTCTTTAGCTGCATTAGGGTCGTTAAAAATGCTCTCATCTAGCTCACCTTCAGACTTGGCAACAACACAGGTAACCATACAATCGCCGGTTACATTAACTGCTGTACGTGTCATATCAAGTAATCTATCTACACCGATAATAATTGCAATCCCTTCTACAGGTAAGCCAACTTGGTTAAGTACCATTGCCAGCATTATTAAACCAACACCAGGTACGCCTGCTGTACCTACAGAGGCAAGTGTTGCTGTTAATATAACCATTAAATAATCAGATATTGTCAAATCGACACTAAACACTTGTGCAATGAACACGGTAGCCACACCTTGCATGATGGCAGTGCCATCCATGTTAATGGTAGCACCCAGTGGGATAGTAAATGAGGCAACCGAGTTATTAGCACCTAACTTTTTAGTAGCAGTTTCAAGTGTAATAGGCATAGTTGCGCTTGAGCTCGAGGTACTAAATGCAAATAAGCATGTGTGCTTCATTTTTGCTAAGAAAATAAGCGGGTTTAAGCCCGTTAATATTTTTAAAAGCAATGTGTAGTTTACAAAAGCATGTAATAACAGTGCAAGCACTACAACGCCAAAGTACTTCGCTAAGCTCACAATTAAGTTAAGCTCAATTGTTGTAAACAGTTTTGCCATTAAAAAGAACACGCCATAAGGGGCAATATTCATTAAAAGCGTAACTAGTTTTAAAATCACAGTGTTTAAATCTTCAAATACGGTAGCAACACGTTTTCCGGCTTTACCACTTAATGCCATTGCTACACCAAATAAAAGTGCAAACACAATAACTTGAAGCATATTGCCTTTGGCCATTGCTTCAAAAGGATTTGTAGGAAACATATCTATAATTACACGTGCAAGGGTAGGTGCTTCTTTAGCATCGTAGGTTGCATTAGATGGCAAGCTTATACCTTCACCCGGGCTAAATAATAAGGCAAGTGTAATCGCCACTGTTATAGCAATAGCTGTAGTTAATAAATATAAACCAATAGATTTACCACCTAGGCGGCCTAGTTTTTTAGGGTCACTTAAGCTACAGGTACCACAAACAAGCGATACAAAAACAAGAGGCACAACTAACATTTTCAAGCTGGCAATGAATATTTGACCACCAACATGGAAAATACCATCAACAAAAAAGGCTTTAATTGGCAAAGAGAATAACCCAAGTGGTATTAGATAATCGTCTTCACCAGCTAATATAGCCTGAAATATAAAACCTACTGTAACCCCAAGCGCCATACCAATCATGATGCGAGTGGTTAAACTCATTGAACGGATTTTTGACATATTTCCTGATCTACATTTTATAAATTTGCCATAGACTACCAGCAAGGAAATATTTACTACAGAAAAAGTTAGTATTTATTTAAAAATATTTTGCACAAAAAAGTAATAAAAAACTGTGATTTTAGACTAAGTTATAGGTTAATATTAAGTGTAAATTAATTTTAATTATAATAACAACGCTAGGGAGAGGTTCATGCCTTTAATGCGACTGCTCGGCATTTCATTGCTAAGTTTTTTACTCACAGCCTGTGGTGGCGGTGGGTCACTTGAAAAAGACGGTTCTATAAGTGATGGTGATTCCACTACAGAGGCTGCTACATACTCGGTTTCATTAAAGGGGTATTCTCAAACAGACGCAACAGAGTTAAATTCTGTTACCGCTACCTCCTCTTTAGATTTACGCGCAATTCTTACTCAAGACGGTGTAATTGTTGCGGGTAAGCGCATTACGTTTACATTAGAAGATGAGATTGGTGAACTGTCTCCATCAAGTGCATTAACTCAAAACGATGGTATTGCAACGGTTGAACTTACAGCCGGTGCTCAAGCCGGTGCTGGAGAAGTAGCCGCTACCTATTCAGTCGATGGTGAATCTTATACAAGTACTTTTGCTTTTCAATCAAGCGGTGGGCAGGGTGATGATACTGGTGTTAGTGGGTCAACAACTCTAACAGTAAATATTGTCGATGAAAATGGTGCTAAGTATTCGGATACAAACCCGGTTACAACTGACAACTTAGGCACGGTTACAGCGACTTTAAAAAATGATGGAGTTGCACTTAGCGAGCAGCTTGTTACTTTTACTACAAACTTCACAGGTAAAATAACGCCAGACTTAGGAACTGCAATTACAAACTCAGCGGGTGAAGCAAAAGTAACTCTCTCTAGTGGTAGTTTTAAAGGCGCAGGTCAAGTTGTTGCAACTTATAATCCTACTAACTCAACAGAAGTGAGTAATACAGCTGTATTTTATTCATCAGGTGATTCTGCACCAGTTGATCTGGCACAATTCTCTATATCAGTAAAGCTCTTAACAGGCTGTAACGCAGGCTGGGACGATAATCGTTCTAGCGTAAAACTTGACCCTACACAAGCAGCATCGGGTTGTACGGTAGCTAATACTATCTCTTCATCAGAACTAGGTGAATTATTTGTTGAAGTCATTGATGAGCAAAGTGGTGAAGGTAGTAAAAATTCGCTAGTTAATATTTCAACAAATTTAGGTTCTGTTCTCCCTTCATCTGGGACAGCCCTTACTGATAACTTTGGTATTGCTTTACTAAAATTGCAACCTGGTAATACTGGTGGCGCAGGTACTGTTACTGTAACGTCTGTAGGTGAAAGTAATTCAACTAATTTTGCTGTAGGTATTGCTGATTTAACCCTAGAGGTTGATAACGGGCTAAATAAAGATTCTTCAGGAAATGTTATTCCTTTAAAAGCAGGTGGTAGTACAGTTATTGAAGTAACACTTTTAGATGAAGATGGTAATTTATACTTAACTCCAACAGATGTTGAGTTCAGCTCAACGTGTGTAATTAGCGGCGACTCAGTAATTGATGCATCAGTAAAATCATCAAGTGGTATCGCAACATCAACATACCGAGCTACAGGTTGTAGTATTGACGATGATATTAATATCACGGTTGAGACAGGCGGTAAAAACTTTACTGCTACTACGATTATTCCTGTGGAAACATCAGCGGTACAATCAATACAGTTTGTTGATGTCAGTGAAACATTTATTGCATTACCTCCAGGTGAAGGCGGCGCCCCGACTCAATCGATCGTTAGATTTAAGCTAATAGATGCGGATGGTCTTGCATCTACGCAGCAACGTATTGATTTCAAGTTAACAGATTCAGTGGGGGCAGCTAAACTGTCACTTAGAACAAGTGATACAAATAATGAAGGCTTTGTTCAGACAACGGTTGAATCTGGCATAGTGCCTGGTCCATTAGTGGTAAAAGCGTGTTTTATTTCTAAAGAAGATGTTAATAATTTACCTGAAGGTGATGATTTAACGTGTTGGGTTGATGATGTAGAACTGTGTACATCAGAACCAAGCAATGAAATTTGTCCAGACGGAACACTTACTTTAGTACCATTGAGCGAGCAGATAAGTTCTGTATCGGCTCAATTAACGCTCGCTTCAGGCGTAACAGACCAAAACAGTTTTGATGCAAGCCCAAATACGTTCAATACTAACTCACTTAATTATAACGGTGTTTTAAATGATATTACGGTATATTTTGGTGACCAATTTAATAATTATAACGGTGACGGTGTAGAGGCAACTATTTTAGCTGAAGCTGGTGTCATTGGCTCATCTAGCAATGAAGTTACTTGTAAAACTGACGATGCTACTTGTGTTGTAACCTGGCGCTCTCAAGGAGACCGTCCATTTTATGATTACAAATGGGGTAACCGAATTGGCGATATTGACGGGGACGCAACAACTACAGAAGGTATTAATCCAAAAACAGGTATTATAAATTGTGACCCATATTTTGGTATTGCAGCTCCTTGTATAAATGGTATTACACGCGCTAAAAATAATGCTGATGGCGTTGTTATGGGAGGACGTGTAAGTGTTCTCGCTGTCACTAAAGGACAAGAGAACTTTGTAGATGAGCAAACCACTGATGATGTTAAACGCACCAATGGCTTGTTTGATGTTGGTGAGTATTATACTAGTTACGATTTACCTGAAGCATTTATAGATCACAATGAAAATGCAGCCTTCGATAAAGCAAACTGTAGTGATGCAGATGCTTCAAATTATGACCCGTCTACGGATGAATGTTCTGAGTTAATTTCACGAGGTGGTCATAATGAAACATGGCGAGACCTAGATAATGACGGTATTTATGACTTTGCTGATGGTAAATATAATGGCTTATTATGTAGCGAAGCCGCTGAAAATGCAGGTGAGTGTTCTCGAGAGCTAATTGAAGTGCGTAAACAAATTGAATTGGTTATGTCTGGAGATAATCCATATGTTCGTTTTTCTGTGTTGAAAACAACGGATATTCTTGATGCACCGTATCCTGTTTATGTACCAGCAGATTGCTCTGTTTCAGTTACAGCAGTACTTGAGCCATCCGATGTATCTGAGCGTTGTGATATATCAGCAGTTGATTTATCAAATGTTTTTGCAGATAACCCTGAATATGATGAAACGGATCCAGATGAAACTGATCCTCAACTATTGGAAGTTGGCTTATCTGGTATTACAGTTCGTATTCACTACACAGATGAGTTTGGTAATCCACTACCAGCGGGTACAACTGTATCTATAGCCTCTACAAATGGCGACTTATCTATTATCGAAAATAACGCTATTATTCCAAGTACGAATACGGATAAACCAATGTATTCAGATGTTCGTATTTCTCGTGAAGCGGATGGTAATGATAAATTTGACGGTGTACTTTCAATAACATTTGAGTTTACTACTCAGGCTGGTGGCACTAAAACAGTCTCCAAAGGAATCGAAATTTACGATAGTAAATAAGGCTTTATTTTAAAAATGCCAACCTTTAGGTTGGCATTTTTGTTTCTGTTCTATATATTCCACATCAATTAATCTAAAAACACTAGTTTGTTTAATTTAACGACAAAAATTGTTCGTTTATTCAGTAAATACTGAAAAGTTTGTATTAAAAGCTTGTAACAACTAGTGTTTGTAGATATACCTATAAATATTCGCGCCGCTTATGTCGGCAAAACACATTTTCAATATTTGGTTAGAAATAGGCAACTATGGGCAAATCGCTAGTAATTGTAGAGTCTCCTGCTAAGGCTAAAACAATTAATAAATATTTAGGTAATGACTTCATCGTAAAGTCCAGTATTGGGCATGTACGAGATTTACCTACTTCAGGTTCGAGCAAAGCTAAAGTGCCGGCAACTAAAACGCCAGCAGAAGTTCGTAAAATGGAACCTGAAGAGAAAGCAGCGTATAAAAAGCAACGAGATTATACAAACTTAGTCGCGCGTATGGGTATAGACCCAAACCAAGGCTGGGATCCGCATTACGAAATACTGCCTGGTAAAGAAAAAGTTGTTCAAGAATTACAAAAGCTGGCTGAAAATGCAGACCAAATATATCTCGCAACGGATTTGGATAGAGAAGGGGAAGCAATTGCTTGGCACCTTCAAGAAATCATTGGTGGTGATCCTGCTAAATATAAGCGCGTAGTTTTTAACGAAATTACTAAAAACGCAATACAGCAAGCGTTTGAAACACCTGGCGAGCTTAATACTGATATGGTTTACGCTCAGCAAACACGTCGCTTTTTAGACCGTGTTGTTGGCTTTATGGTATCACCTTTATTGTGGGCTAAAGTGGCCCGCGGACTTTCTGCAGGACGAGTTCAGTCTGTTGCTGTACGTTTATTAGTAGAGCGTGAACGTGAAATTAAAGCATTTATTCCAGAAGAATTTTGGGATATTCACGCTGACGTTAAAAATACTGAGTCTGAGTTACGCTTAGAAGTAGCCAAACAAGCAGGAAAGCCATTTAAGCCTGTAAATGAAGCTCAGGCTAGCGCAGCGGTTAAAAGCCTTGAGAATGCAGAATATAAAGTAATTAGCGTTGAAGAAAAACCAAGTAAAAGTCGCCCAAGTGCGCCATTAATTACTTCAACCATGCAGCAAGCGGCAAGTACACGTTTAGGTTATGGCGTTAAAAAGACCATGATGCTTGCTCAGCGTTTGTATGAAGGCGGTTATATTACGTATATGCGTACCGATTCAACTAATCTTTCAAAAGACGCGGTTGAAATGTGTCGTGAGTATGTAACAAACGAGTTTGGTGCTAAATATTTACCAAAAGATCCAATTAGCTACAGCTCTAAAGGTAATGCACAAGAAGCGCATGAAGCAATACGTCCTTCAAGCGTTACCGTGTTATCTGGGCATGTTGAAGGTGTAGATGCTGATGCTAAAAAACTGTACGAGCTAATTTGGCGTCAGTTTGTAGCGTGCCAAATGGTACCTGCTGAATACGATTTAACAACACTAACTGTTGCAGCTAACGACTTCCAGCTTAAAGCGAAAGGCCGTGTGCTCCGCTTTGATGGTTGGACAAAAGTACAACCTGCGATACGTAAGAAAAACGAAGAAGATCAATCACTACCGGCTGTTAAAGAAGGTGAAGTCCTTACTTTAATCGAACTTGATCCTAAGCAACATTTTACTAAACCGCCAGCGCGCTTTAGTGAAGCAAGTTTAGTAAAAGAGCTTGAAAAACGCGGTATTGGTCGTCCATCTACTTATGCGTCAATTATATCAACGATTCAAGATCGTGGTTATGTACGTGTAGAAAATCGCCGTTTCTTTGCTGAAAAAATGGGTGAAATAGTTACCGATCGTTTGGTTGAAAACTTCACTGATTTAATGAATTTTGATTTTACAGCAAAAATGGAAGGCCGTTTAGATGACATCGCTGAAGGCGAGCGAGTATGGACTGAAGTTCTTGATAAATTTTATGCTGATTTTTCAACGCAATTAACTGTCGCTAAAGATGAGCCAGAAAATGGCGGTATGCGTCTCAACGAGATGGTTGAAACGGATATTGAATGTCCTACGTGTAGCCGAAAAATGGGTATACGCACAGCATCAACTGGTGTTTTCTTAGGGTGTACTGGCTATAGCTTACCACCTAAAGAGCGTTGTACAACGACAATGAACTTAGTGTCGGGCGATGAAGCGGTTGCAGCCGATGTCGAAGACGAAGAAACTGAAAAGCTAATGCAGATGAAACGTTGCCCGATTTGTGAAACGGCAATGGATTCATACCTAATTGACGAAACCCGTAAATTACATGTGTGTGGTAATAATCCAGCATGTAAAGGGCATATAGTTGAAGAAGGTACCTTTAAAATTAAAGGCTATGACGGACCAATTATCGAATGTGATAAATGTGGCTCTGACATGGAGCTTAAATCTGGTCGCTTTGGTAAGTACTTTGGCTGTAATAATGACGAGTGTAAAAATACACGTAAACTACTTAAAAGTGGCGAAGCTGCTCCACCAAAAGAAGACCCTGTTCACATTACTGAATTAGAATGTGAAAAGTCAGATGCGTATTTTGTATTACGTGATGGCGCCGCGGGTATATTTTTAGCTGCAAATACTTTTCCTAAGTCTCGTGAAACACGTGCACCTAAAGTAGAAGAGTTAAAACGCTTTAGAGACCGTATTTCGCCTAAGTTTTATTACTTAGCAGATGCACCTGCTAAAGATCCTGATGGTAATCTTGCTGTTGTACGCTATAGCCGTAAAAATAAAGCTCAGTATGTTATGACTGAAGTTGACGGTAAAGCTACTGGCTGGACTGCTCATTATGAAGCAGGTAAATGGACAGAAGAAGCGAAGAAAAAGGCAGCACCTAAAAAGAAAGCTGCTGCAAAAAAGGCACCAGCTAAAGCAAAGCCTAAAGCGAAAGCTAAAAAAGAAGATGAATAAGCACGTTATCGCTTATTCATAACTTTTTATAGGTTTTAAAAAACCATAAAAAAACCGGAACGCACAGCTTGTGTCTATTCCGGTTTTTTTGTGCTTAGTTGAATGTTTTCGCAACGGCTTTATTAGCAGTACATTCAACTAAGCGTATTGGAGATACCAATTTTATTAAAAAATGGTCATTATATTGCACTAAATAACCCACTCACTGCGTTAAAAAACATTCATATAAAACAACTATACGTCATGCTATTTCACTTGCTATTGAGCTATTTTCTTAGCGGTATAATAGAACATTAATTTAATGCAATTGGTATGATTAAATCTTAACAGAAGATACTTTTTTATAGCCTTCAGATTCAAGCTCATCATTTACGCATTTTAATACGTAGGCATTTAGCTCTTCATTGCTTACGTCATCATCTTTAGCCCAGTTAACACACATTTCTGTGTATTCTTTTACCATTTCGGCTGAAGCTGTTGGCGCATCGTCTGCTACCGCGTAAGTCGCAGATACTGCAAATAGTGGAGCTACGATTAATGCTAGCAATGCTTTTTTCATTCGTTTATTCCTAAAAAAATGGTGTGATGACTGATTTACCCAGTTTAAGATTAGGTTTAAACCAGTAGTGCCCAATCCAGAACAACTCTGTTGGTATACTGATTTTTAAACGAAAACGAAATAAAAGATAACGAAATTTTTTTATCGTGAGGATGAGTAATTTACTTGTCAGGATTTCGCAGCATTGTGTTGCAGTGGTTTATAAGCTAAGGTCGCTTTTTTAATTAAAAGACAAATCAATGTCATCACACACCCCTAATAAAAAACCACGCCAAGCTAATAAAGTAGAGCATGCATTAGAATCTTTTATTTTTAAAGGGCGTTGGCTACTAGCCCCATTTTTTGTGGGTTTACTATTTGCAGTTGTACTGTTGTTAATAAAGTTTTTTAAGCAGCTTTATTTAATGGGTATTGCGACATTTACAGCAACCAATCAAGAGTTACTTGTCGGTATTCTAACTTTAGTTGATACAGCATTATTAGCGGGGTTATTGCTGATCATTACATTTAGTGGTTACGAGAACTTTGTTTCTAAGCTTAATATTGATAATCACGAAGACAGACCATCTTGGATGGGAAAGGTTGGTTTTTCAGGTCTAAAGATGAAATTAATAAGTGCGATAGTCGCTATTTCTGCTGTTGAGTTATTAAAAGTATTTATAAACTCAGGCGCATATCCAAGTGATGAGCTACTTTGGAAAGTGACTATTCATGTCACGTTTGTAATGTCAGGCGTTTTATTTGCTTTAACTGACTACTTAAACAGTAAAACCCAAAGTCATTAGAAAAATTAAATGCACAAAAAAGCCCAAGTAATTTACTTGGGCTTTTTATGTTTAGAACTTAGCTGTAATATTAAGTGTAATTCTTGATGTCATTAACACTTTGCATAAAAGCAAGCGAAAGGCTCAAGCGTAAGTGTGTCTTGGCTTAATTTTGCGCTGTGGTGGCTAAGCTCATTGTATTCTTTAACGATTGATGTTGGCATATCAATACTTGTTTGTTGAGAGTTTAGATTAAATATGCACAGCATTTTTTGCGGTCCAAGCGTTCTATAAAAAGCAAGCACAGGCTCAGGCGTTTCAATAAACTCAATATCACCCTCAAGTAAAACAGTTTGGCTCTTGCGCCACGCCATAAACTCACGGTAGGCGTTTAAAATTGAGTTGCTATCATTAGTTTGCACAGCGACTGATTGCTGTTTGTGTGCATCATCAACAGGTAGCCAAGGTTTTACGTCACTAAAACCCGCATGAGGTGAATCAGCTTGCTCCCAAGGCATTGGCGTTCTACAGCCATCACGCCCTTTAAAATTAGGCCAAAATGTTATGCCATATGGGTCTTGTAAGTCTTCAAAGGCAACACTTGCCTCACCTAAACCTAATTCTTCACCTTGGTACATACATACACTGCCACGAAGGGAAGCAAGTAGGGCGGTTAGCATTTTACATTGCTGAGGGTTTATTTCGCCATTTTCACTCCAGCGACTTGCTACGCGCTCTACATCATGGTTGCTAAATGCCCAACACGGCCAACCCTCAGTCATACGTTGTTCAAGAGTTTGAACCGTAGTTCTAATATATTCACTTGAATAATCATTTGTTAAGAGCTCAAAGCTATATCCCATGTGCAGCTTATCGCCACCTTGGGTGTACTGCGCCATTGTCGCCAATGAATCCTCTGATGAGATTTCGCCAAGCGATACAGTACCTGGGTATTTATTAAGTAATGTGCGAATGTCTTGCATAAACTCAATATTTTCTGGCTGAGTGTTGTTGTAGTAATGATACTGAAATGCGTATGGGTTATCTTCACTAAAACCACGACCCTGGCGCTTATCTTTTGGTTTAGCTGGGTTATCGCGAAGTTGTGCATCGTGATAACAAAAGTTAATAGCATCTAATCTAAAGCCATCAACGCCTTTTTTAAGCCAAAACTCTACGTTATCAAGTACAGCTTGTCTTACGTCAGGATTATGAAAGTTTAAATCGGGTTGTTCGGTTAAAAAGTTATGCAAATAATATTGCCCACGGCGAGGTTCCCACTGCCACGCGCCACCACCAAAAATAGACAGCCAATTATTAGGTGCTGTGCCGTCATCTTTAGCTTCAGCCCAAACATACCAATCCGCTTTATCGTTATTTTGATTTTCGCGGCTATCTGTAAACCATTGGTGTTGATCTGATGTATGGCTTAGTACTTGGTCAATTATAATTTTAATGTTGCGATCGTGGGCTTGGCTAATAAGTTCATCAAAATCGTTTAAATCACCAAAAAGCGGGTCAATGTCACGGTAGTCACTAATATCGTAGCCAAAGTCTTTCATCGGCGATTTGAAAAAAGGTGAAATCCAAATTGCATCAACGCCTAAGCTTTTAATGTAATCAATACGATTAATAATCCCTTTTAAGTCACCAATACCATCGTTGTTGCTATCTTGAAAGCTACGCGGATAAACTTGATAAATAACCGCACCTTTATACCACTGCTTTTGGGTCATGCTTTTCTCCGTCATTCCACACAGTATTTAGACTATTCTTTATTGTGATTACGATTAATCACGTTATTTTCAAAAAGCATACGTGAAGCCTGTAATTCTGTAAAAAGTCTGCATACGTATGCACTAAAAATAATGCAATAAAATTATTTAAAATAAGCGCTTAGCGCATCTTTAGCGGTGTTCGTTTTGTGTGTTTAATGTTTACCAATTATGTTATTCATTCATATTTTAGTTAAATTTCACCTAACAGTTTGTACTATAAAGGAAATATACCCTTGGTTTTACTAGAAATGGTCTGACCAATTTAACACTTAGTGAGTGTGCAATTATTTAAACGTTATATAACAGCGCTAATTAATTTCATCTTGTTTACATTCAAGTAGGGAGGCTATTAGTTTTCTACAGAATAGATTTAATATATCATTCCCTTTCAGTGTTTTTTGTTTTGTTTATTTTTAATAAAATCATATGGTTAAAATTATATTCGTGTAATGTATGTTAATGTTAGGCTATATTGAGATTGTTGAATACGTATGCATAAAGTTGTTAATAAAATAAATCTGGCGTTAATATTCATCCTGACAACAAAATTAGCTCGCCTTGTTTAACTATCACTTAAGCATTGAACGCGGGTATCACAATATGGGTAACGGGAAAACATTATGTCTATGTTCAAACCAAGTATATTAACTTTGGCATTAACAGCTGCAGGCTTATCAAGCTTTGCTACACAGGCTGCTCAAGAAGATACAATAAAAAAAGATGATGTAGAAGTTATCGAAGTTAAAGGCTTTCGTGGCAGTGTGGTTGAGTCTATTAACACAAAACGCTTCTCTACACAGGTTGTAGAATCTATATCGGCTGAAGACATTGGCAAATTGCCAGATTCTTCAATTGCTGAATCAATTGCACGTTTACCAGGCTTAACAGCTCAGCGCTTAGACGGGCGAGCAAGTCGTGTCTCTATTCGTGGTTTTGGCGAGAATGAAAGTGGCACAACGTTTAACGGTCGTGAGCAGGTATCGATTGGTGATAACCGTGGTGTAGAGTTTGACCTTTATCCATCAGAAATAATGAGCGGTGTAACCGTTTATAAAACGCCAAATGCAAGTATTGATGCTGAAGGTATTGCCGGTGTTATTAATATGCAAACCGTGCGCCCTTTAAGTAAAGGCGAGCGTGTTGTGCAAGTAAATGGGCAGTATGAGCAAACCAGCTTTGGTAAATTAAATCCAGACGGTAATGATGACGGCTATCGAGGCACTATCTCATACATTGATCAGTTTGCTGACGATACAATTGGCGTTGCATTTGCTTTAAATACAATGAGTTCACCAAATCAAGAAAAACGTTGGAATTCATGGGGCTACCCAGAATTCACCGAAAATGGTAACGATTATTCAATTTTAGGCGGCGCTAAACCATTTGTACGTTCATCAACCCTTGAGCGTGATTCGGCAATGCTAGTACTTGAAGCAGCCCCTACTGACAAATTAAACATGACGTTTGATGCGTTATATGTAGATTTTACAGATGAAAAAATTCTACGCGGTATTGAAGTTCCATTTGCATGGGGTCAAGGTAGTATTGATGCAAATAGTGTTGTAGTTGATGAAGCATCTGGCTTTATAACAAGTGCAGTAACACAAGGCCAACGTGTAGTAGTTCGAAACGATTATGAAGAACGCGAAGCGGAACTTACAGCTTTTGGTTTTAATACTAAATATGATATTGACGATTCGTGGTCAGTAGAGTTTGATGCAAGTTATTCACAAGTAGACCGTAAAATCTGGAGTGTTGAAAGCTATTCAGGCACTGGCCGTGGCGATGCTCGCGGTGTGGCAGATAACTTAGGTTACACATTTAATGGTGGTAACACTGGAGCTACTTTTTCACATGATTTAGATTATAGCGATTATGGTTTAATTCAGTTAGGTGGCCCGCTTTCGTGGGGTGCAAGCTCTGCACTTAACGATAAATATGGTTTAACTGGTACTGAATATGAAAACCAAGCGCAAGATGGTTTTATTAATGCACCGACCATTGAAGATGAGCTATCAACATTAAAAATAGCCGCTTCAAAGGTATTAGAAAACGAGTACATAAGCTCTATTGAATTTGGTATGTCTTACAAAGAACGTGAGAAAACAAAAGATTCAGAAGGTTACTTCATGACGTTATCTAGTTTCTCATTAGATAACCCAGGCATGCTTAGCGTGCCAGAGCAGTACCGCAACGGAAGTGTTGATTTAGGCTTTATTGGCATGGGCGACATGATTGCTTATGACGTAAATGGCTTAGTTAACGATGGTTATTATGACTTACTGGCAGAGAGCTTAACAAATACAAGTCATGCGACTAAATCGTGGACTGTAAAAGAAGAAATCACTTCTGCATTTGTTCAAGCAAATATTAATGCTGAAGTAAGAGGTCTTGCACTAACGGGTAATGTTGGCGTGCGCTATGTACAAACTGATCAATCATCACAAGGTAATGCATTTAGTACTGTTGATGGTGTCGTTGTTACATCACCTACAGACATAAGTCATGATTACTCACACGTATTACCTAGCTTAAATCTATCTCTTGCGATTGATGAGCAACAAACAATACGCTTTGGTGCTGCTAAAACAATTTCTCGTGCACGTTTAGATGAAATGAATTCATCAGTTAATGCGTCATATAATCAAACGCCAGATGAAAATGGTAACTACTGGTCTGTATCGGGTGGTAATCCAAATTTAGAGCCTAAAGAAGCAACCGGTTACGACTTTACTTACGAGAATTACTTTAGCGATGAAGGTTACTTCTCTGCTGCGTTTTTCTATAAAGATTTAACTCAGTGGATTTTTGACGGTACTTACGCAATTGATATGTCGGGTGTTGCAGACCCATCTACTGGAGAATTACCAGCAACATCATCGGGTACTGGCAGTGGTAAAATAAATGGCGGCGGTGGCGATTTATATGGTTACGAGCTATCACTGGCATTACCATTTAAACTATTTCACCCATCACTTGAAGGCTTTGGTTTAATAGCTAGCCATACCGGTATTGAGTCTGATATTGAAGATCAAAACGGTAACGATTACGAGCTACCAGGTCTTTCGGATAAAATTCAAAGCTTAACGGTTTACTACGAAATGCATGGCATGCAGTTACGTACTAGTATGCGTAAACGTAGTGCCTTTAAAGGCGATGTATATGGCTTAGGCTTTGACACGGAACAAGTTGATATTTTAGGTGAAACTATTTGGGATGTCCAAGCGGGTTACGACTTTAGTGAAGCGGGTATTGAAAGCCTTGAAGGTTTATCAATTCAGTTTCAAGTACAAAACTTAACAGAAGAACCGTTTACGTCGCTTTCAGGCGACAATGCACTTCAAGTACGTGATTACCAAGATTACGGTCGTACTTACTTGTTAGGCTTTAGCTACAAGCTATAATAAAAACTGTGTGTAGAAGCCCTTGTAATTTGTGTTACAGGGGCTTTTTTATAGCTAGTTTACCTAACTTTTTAACCGTACTTAAATTTAATAAAACGTGGATAATAATATGAAATCAATAAAACACGTGGTAATTGCAGGCGGTGGTACCGCAGGATGGATAACAGCAGCACTGCTTAATAAAGTGTTAGGTAAAGTAATTAATATCACACTAATAGAATCATCGGCTATTGGTACGGTTGGAGTGGGCGAAGCAACAATTCCGCCGATTGTTCAGCTCAATAACGCGCTGGGTATAAACGAGCAAGATTTTATTAATGCCACTAATGCTTCAATAAAGTTAGGTATTGAGTTTGAAAACTGGAAAACACCAAAGCATAATTATATGCATGCGTTTGGCTCATTTGGTAAAGACTTTCCTTTTTGTGATTTTTATAACTTTTGGTTAAAAGGCCAAGTTACGGGTTGCGAAGACGAACTATGGGATTTTTCACTCAATTACCAAGCGGCTAAACAGCATAAATTTGCCCCTTTAAATACCATTCCAAACACCCAACTACCTGGGCTGAGTTACGCGTACCATTTTGATGCCACACTTTACGCCGAATATTTAAAAAAGTTGGCTATATCGCGCGGTGTTAAACACATAGATGCAAAAATAAACCATGTTGAACAATGCTTAACTACAGGCAATATTAAAAGCCTAACACTTGATAACGATACTCAAATTAGTGGTGATTTATTTATAGATTGCACAGGGCTGTGTGCCTTGTTAATCGAGCAAACACTTAATACAGGGTTTATTGATTGGTCTCATTACTTACCCTGTGATAGTGCAGTGGCCGTTCAAACACACAGTACCAATGAGCTAAAGCCTTATACGCGCTCTATTGCACATAGTGCAGGCTGGCAATGGCAAATACCGCTGCAAAACCGTATTGGTAATGGCCTTGTTTATTGCAGCCGATATTTATCAGACGATGATGCTAAACAGCTACTTCTTCAAAAATTACCCGCTGAGCCAATTACAGAGCCGCGCGTTATAAAATTCAAAACAGGTCGGCGCTTAAAGCAGTGGCATAAAAACGTGGTTGCGGTTGGTTTATCAAGTGGGTTTTTAGAACCGCTTGAGTCAACCAGTATTCATTTAATTCAAACTGCGGTTACACGCTTAATTAAGCTATTTCCACACAATGGCATTAGCGATGCGCTAGTGACTGAGTTTAATAAACAAAGCGTAATTGAAATAGAGCACATACGTGATTTTATTATTTTACATTACAAACTCACCGAGCGAGAAGACTCTCCATTTTGGCGCCAATGTAGGCAAATGGATATACCTGACTCCCTGAGCCAAAAAATGAATTTATTTAAGCAAACAGGCAAGGTAGTACGCGAAGACGACGAGCTATTTGCTGAGGTTGCTTGGCAGCAAGTAATGATAGGGCAAGGGCTTATCCCTGATGACTACAATAGTATTGTGGATTCGTTAAGTGATGAGCAACTGAGCGATTTATTTTCTACCTTAAAAACATTGATAAACTCAACAGTTGCGCAACTTCCAACTCATCAAGATTTTTTAGCCAGTATTAAAAAGGTTTAATAATGCGATTTTTAAACACACTTTTACTAGTAAGCGCATGTAGCTTACCAAGCTTTAGTTATGCACTTAATGTAGAGCCTGCCAATTGGTGGGTCGGAATGAATAAAAATAACATTACAGTACTCGTGCATGAGCAAAATATAGCTAACGAAGAATTTAAATTAGATAAGTATAAAGGGGTTGAACTTAATAACGTAACACGTACCGACAACCCTAATTATGCTTTCCTTCATTTAAATATTAGCGATAACGCCAAAGCAGGAACGCTCAAGTTTAACAGCACTAATACAGCGCATAGCTTTGAGTTTCCTTTATTTACTCGAGATAAAAATAGCGCGCAACGCCAAGGTTTCACAAGTGCAGATGCTTTATATTTAATTAACCCAGATCGCTTTGTAAATGGCGACTCCACAAATGACACCGTTAAAAGCATGCTAGAAGCTGCAAATCCAGGCTTTAAAGGCGGGCGACATGGAGGGGATATTCAAGGTGTTATTAACGCATTACCGTATTTAAATAATTTAGGTGTAACACAACTTTGGCTTACTCCAGTGCTTGAAAACAACATGCCAGATTACTCTTATCATGGTTACGCGATTACAGACTTTTACAACGTTGATCCGCGAATGGGATCGAATAACCTATACAAAACGTTATCAATAAAGGCTAAAGAGCAGGGCATTGGGCTTGTTATGGATATGGTGCTAAATCACTTTGGTGCTGAGCACCCGTGGATGAAGGATAAACCAACTCAAGATTGGATTAACTTTAATGGGCAGTTTGAAAATGGCAAAAATGCCACAAGCCATGCGCGCCAAACAATTCAAGACCCACACGCAAGCAACTATGACAAACGCCAATTTAGCGATGGTTGGTTTGTTGCTAGCATGCCTGATTTAAATCAGCGCCAACCACTTTTAAGTGAATATTTAATTCAAAACGCTATTTGGTGGATTGAATACGCCGATTTAAGCGGTATTCGTGTAGATACTTACTCTTACTCAGGCAAAGCATTTTTAAGTGATTGGACAAAAGCCATTATGGACGAATACCCACACTTTAATATTGTTGGTGAGGAGTGGACTTCAAACCCTGCAATAGCGTCGTATTGGCAACGCGGCAAAGTAAATCAAGATGGGTACACATCAAGCTTACCCAGTGTAATGGACTTTTCGTTGCAAGAGGCAGTAATTCAAGCTTTAAATGAAGATGAAAGCTGGAGTACAGGCTGGGTTAAAGTATATCAATCATTAGCTAATGATTTTTTATACCCAGATACCAATAACATTATGGTGTTTGCTGATAATCACGATATGAGCCGAGTATATACAGAGCTTGGGCAAGACTTAGCTAAAACTAAAATGGCGATGACATTATTTTTAACAACGCGCGGCATTGCTCAAATGTATTACGGAACGGAAGTAATATTAGATAACACGCCGAGTAAAGATCATGGTGATATACGTATTGATTTTCCTGGTGGGTTTAAAAATCAAAAAACTAATGCGTTTACAGGTGCTGGTTTAAGCGAAGAGCAGCGCGATATGCACAAGACCATTAGCACGCTACTTAACTTTAGAAAGCAAAGCCCTGCGCTTACAAAGGGTAAGCTCGTTCATTTTAGTCCGCAAAATGGTGTTTATAGTTATGCTCGCGTTAGTGACACGCAAACTGTATTAGTTTTTATGAATAAAAACAAAGTAACACAAAAGCATAATCTTGATTACATGCAAGAAGTTATACCAAAAAATGCCAATGCGCAGGCATTATTCACACAACACACTTTTAAACTAACTAACAGTATTAACTTAGAGCCAATGGCTGCCACGGTATTAGTGATTAATACGCCGTGAATGTTTAAGTGAATACGTATGCAGCAACTGTATGCTTGCTGCAGTTATCTTTAGTATAAAGCTATAACACTACTGACAAAAAGACACACAATGAAAAAATCAGTTTATGTACCCGCATTACTGTGTAGCGCACTTATAACAAGTGCCTGCTCAGATAATAATAAAACCGAACCGCAGCAAATGCCTAAGCAGGCTCAAAACGAGTTAACAAAGCCTGTTGTATACCAAGTATTTACACGCTTATTTGGTAACACACAAACCGCAAATGTACCTTGGGGTAAAAAAGAGCAAAATGGTGTAGGCAAATTTGCCGACTTTAATGATGCTGCACTAGCTGGTATTAAAGAGCTAGGGACTACCCATGTTTGGTATACCGGTGTTTTACATCATGCGCTAGTGGGCGATTATACCGAGTATGGGATTACGCAAGACGACCCTGATGTAGTAAAAGGCCGTGCAGGTTCACCTTATGCAATAAAAGATTACTACGACGTAAACCCAGATTTAGCCATAAATGTGACTAATAGGTTGGGTGAGTTTAGTGATCTGATTGAGCGCACTCATCAACATGGTATGAAAGTGGTTATTGATATTGTGCCTAACCATGTTGCGCGTGATTATAAATCAGTAGCAAAACCCAAAGGAGTAAAAGACTTTGGTGAGCAGGACGATAAAAGTAAAGAGTACGATAAAAATAACAACTTTTATTATGTACCTGGGCAGTCTTTTCAAGTACCAGCGTCAGAAAGTTACTCCGTTTTAGGTGGCAACACGCATCCATTAGCAGATGGCTTTTTTGACGAAACACCCGCTAAATGGACGGGTAATGGGGCGCGAGCACCAAAACCTGATATTAACGATTGGTACGAAACCGTAAGAGTGAATTACGGCGTTAAGCCTGATGGCAGCTATGACTTTCCTGTATTACCTAAAGAGCTAGAAAACCAAGATTATCGCGCTCATTATGCGTTTTGGCAAAATAAAGAGCTTCCTAATAGTTGGTATAAATTTAGAGACATCACTTTGTACTGGCTTGATAAAGGCGTTGATGGCTTTAGGTACGATATGGCCGAAATGGTGCCGGTTGAATTTTGGAGCTTTTTAAATTCATCAATAAAAATGCAAAAGCCCGATGCGTTTTTATTGGCTGAAGTTTACAACCCACAAATGTACAGAGCGTATATTCAGCAAGGAAAAATGGATTACTTGTATGATAAAGTCGGTTTTTACGACACATTAAAAGCCATTATGCAGGGAAAGCAAGCTGCTAATACTATTTTTGCAGCCCAAAGCCAAGTGGCTGATATTGAAGCGCACATGCTGCACTTTTTAGAAAATCACGACGAACAACGCATTGCTAGCCCTGATTTTGCAGGTGATGCACGCTGGGGGAAACCCGCAATGGTCGTTTCTAGCTTAATGAGTCGCGCACCTACTTTATTATATTTTGCCCAAGATGTGGGGGAGGACGGATCTGAAAACGCAGGTTTTGGCACATCTACTCGCACCAGCATTTTTGACTACATTGGTGTACCAGCGCATCAAGCATGGATGAACAACGGAAAATTCGACGGCGCTAACTTATCGAGCGAGCAAGCATCGCTTCGTGATTATTATAAATCAATAATGTCGCTCAATAGTTTGCCGGTTGTTGTAGGTGGAAGTATGACAGCGCTTTCGCTTAGTGGTAGCGAACGCGTTGCTGGTTTTGTACGCACGCTGGGACAGCAATCGATTTATGTATTTAGTAATTTTAGTGAAGAGCCACAAACGGTAGTGATTAACTTAACACCAGAGCAAGCCAATACCTTTGAGCAAAATAAACCGCTACACGACCTACTTGAACAAAATACCACGAAGCTCATTACCGACGGGCAAGTTACAAAGCTTACGCTCACGCTAAATGCATTTAGTAGCGCAGTGTTAACTAATAAGGCTAATCATGAATAATCAAAATAATAATTATGACAGCAACAAACCAAATCTGAGCTTTTGGCAAATATGGAATATGTGCTTTGGTTTTTTAGGCATTCAATTTGGTTTTGCACTGCAAAACGGCAATGTGAGCCGTATTTTTCAAACGCTTGGCGCACAAGTTGATGATATTCCTATCTTATGGGTAGCAGCACCTTTAACGGGTTTAATAGTGCAACCAATAATTGGTTATTGGAGTGATAAAACATGGGGACGTTTTGGTCGTCGTCGTCCGTTCTTTTTTATAGGGGCGGTACTTACTACTATTTCACTCTTTATTATGCCGCACTCGCCAACGCTCTGGATTGCTGCAGGTATGTTGTGGATTATGGATGCGTCAATCAACGTTACAATGGAACCTTTTAGAGCACTTGTAGGCGATAACTTGCCAGAAAAACAACGTGCTACAGGTTACGGCTTACAAAGCTTTTTTATTGGTATTGGTGCTGTACTAGCCTCAGCATTACCATGGATGATGACTAATTGGTTTGATGTTAGTAATACCGCTGCTGCAGGAGAAATACCTGAGTCTGTTAAATATTCATTTTATTGGGGTGGGTTTGTATTACTTACTGCCGTTATTTGGACTGTAGCACGCACTAAAGAATATAGCCCTGAGCAACTTGCTGAGTTTGAAAGCCAAAAAGTACAATCTGCTGCCGCACCTATTATAAATATTAACTTCAATAAAGGTGCCATTATTTTTGTGGTGTTAGGTTTAGCAACACTTGCTTTAGTTATGGGCTTAGCGCTTGAAAAAGAACTGTATTTACTTGCTGGTGGTTTATTAGCGTTTGGTATTGTGCAGTGGATAGCGGGTGCTTTAAAAGGCGCAAATAAAACACAAGGCGGCTTTTATCAAGTAGTACAAGATGTATTTACTATGCCAGAGGCAATGAAGCAGCTAGCGTGGGTACAGTTTTTTAGCTGGTTTACACTATTTGCAATGTGGATATACACCACAGCCGCAGTAACAAGCTTTCATTATGGTAGCAGCGATGCAACCAGTAAAGCATTCAACGATGGGGCAGATTGGGTCGGTGTTTTATTTGCCGCTTACAATGGTTTTGCGGCTATTGCCGCTATGTGTATTCCGTTTTTAGTTAAAAAAATGGGATTAAAAGGCGCACATTGCTTTAACTTACTACTAGGCGCATTAGGCCTTGCGAGCTTTATGTTTATAACAGACCCTAAAATGCTAATTATACCTATGATAGGTGTTGGCTTTGCATGGGCGTCTATTTTGTCGCTTCCTTACGCCATGTTAAGTAATGCACTACCGAGTAATAAAATGGGCGTTTATATGGGGATATTTAATTTCTTCATCGTCATTCCACAGTTATTAGCTGCCAGTATTTTAGGGCTTATTTTACGCCACGTATTTTCTAACCAGCCTATTTACGCATTATTAATTGGTGCCGCATCATTTGTTGTTGCTGCGATTGCTGTAATGCGCGTTAAAAATTCAAACTAAGGGTCACACAATGAAAAAATATAACCTTATTACCGCTTCTCTTTTAACTTTGGGTTTAACGGCCTGTGGCGTGCAAAATACGAATAATGAAAATATTGATGCTACGATTGCATCAGCTCCAGGCGCACCAGGCGCTGAACCATTTTGGGCTTATGCAGGTAAAACCGGAATTGGTACTTCCTTTGAGCAATACCAAAACGGCCAATATAATAACAACGCTGCGACAGGTGAAGTATCAAAGGTCTGGTTTTCAATTGCTAAAGGTATGATCACCGAAACTATGTTTGGACTCATTCACCAAGCGCAAATTAAAGATATGCAGTTTGTGATAACCGGTAAAGATTTTACAGTTACTGAAGCAGACGATTTAGACGTTACAATTGATTACTTACATAAAGACGATAAAGGCAGACCGCTCTCGCTTGCTTACAAAGTAACAAGTACAGATAAGCAAGGGCGCTTTACCCTCGAAAAACACATATTCACCGACCCTGACGGACAAACATTGTTTATACGCAGTATTTTTAATACATCACTTAAAGGCGTGAAAGCGTATGTTGCTGTTAACCCTTATATAAACAACAACGGCTTAGGTGATTTTGCAAAAACCACTGAGCAAGGCTTAGTTGCTTGGGAAGACGATAACTTTTTAACACTGCAATCATCTACGTCATTCAAAATGAAAAGCGTAGGCTTTGCAGGTGTAAGCGATGGCATTACGTCACTTAAAACTAAACAACTACTCAGTGAACAATATGCAAATACAGGGAGTGAATCGGGCAATGTCAGTATGCTTGCAGAGCTTGGCAATATAAGTAGTAATACCACATTTGATTTAGCACTAAGCTTTGGTAAAACGCAGATACAAAGCCAGCAACAAGGTGCACAGAGCTTATCTAAAGGTTATCAAAATGTGCTCGATGCCTACAACGGTAAAGGTGAAGCGCTAGGCTGGGAAGATTATCTACAAAGCCTTGAGCCATTAAATACAATGGTTAAGCAAACCGCCGATAACGGTAAGCTACTTTACACCAGTGCAATGGTGTTAAAAGCGCAAGAGGATAAAACTAATGCGGGTGCGCTAATTGCCTCACTTTCTAATCCTTGGGGTGAAACTGTTTCAGCCAAAGAAGGGTCAACGGGTTATAAAGCGGTGTGGGTTCGTGATTTTTATCAAGTAGCTATGGCATTTATGGCCTTAGGCGATACAGCGACTGCAAAAACGGCCTTCGAATACCTTGAAAAAGTACAAGTTACTAGCAAAACCCCGGGTAACAATGGCGACACTGGCTGGTTTTTACAAAAAACACATGTAGACGGTGAACTTGAGTGGGTAGGGGTACAGCTTGATCAAACGGCTATGCCAATTATGCTCGCGTGGAAGTTACATCAAGCAAACGTACTAAGCGATACCGAGCTTAAAGATTGGTACGCACGCATGCTAAAACCGGCAGCTGATTTTTTAGTCGATGGCGGAAGAGCTAAAATTTTATGGAACGATACGCAAATTACTCCACCTGCAACACAGCAAGAGCGCTGGGAAGAGCAAAATGGTTATTCACCCTCTACAACCGCAGCCATTTTGGCAGGCCTTATAACAGCCAGTGACATAGCAACACTCAGTGGTGATACTCAAAATGCAGAACGTTATTTAGCAACGGCTAAAAAATATAACAACGATATAGAGTCGCAGATGTTTACCACCCAAGGTAATTTAAAAGGTGATAGCACCGATGGCGAATACTTTATCCGTATAGGTCAAGATACTAACGCTAACTCAAATACTAAAATTAATGCCAACAATGGCCGTGAAGGTTTTAATAAAAAGCAGATTTTAGATGGTGGATTTTTAGAATTAGTTCGCTATGGAGTAAGAAGCGCTAACGATTCAAGTATAGTTAAAACGCTACCAGAGTATGACGACGAAACACTTGAAGATAATCTACAAGTTAAATACAGCTTTAACTTTACCGATGGTAGCGGCACATTTGCAGGCTATCGCCGCTATGGTAACGACGGTTACGGCGAAGATGAAACCACCGGTACTAATTACGCCGAAAGCGGCAGCAACACACCAGGGCAACGTGGCCGTGTATGGCCATTTTTTACAGGTGAGCGCGGGCATTATGAAATCGCCGCTGCAAATGCAAATAATGCTTTAGATGATAAAAAACAAAGCGAGATCAAAAACAGCTATGTTAAAGGCTTAGAGCAATTTGCTAATAGCGGCATGATGCTACCTGAACAAGTATGGGATGGTGTAGGCGTAAACAAAGCAGGTTATGAGTTAGGTGAGGGCACAAATTCAGCAACACCTCTAGCTTGGACACACGCAGAATACATTAAACTTGTACGCTCACTCAGTGATAAACAAGTTTGGGATTATTATCCTGTAGTTGCCGAGTCGCTTAAACACTAATATATAATACCAATTCGCTTAATTAAGTGAGCTATTTTGAGGCAGGAAAAACGTGTTGATAGCTAGGCAAAAAATTCGCTATTTGGTTGTTCTCGGCAATTGCTCCTGCATTGCTCTACCTTCTGCATCCATGCAGTCGTAAATGAGAATTTTTTAACGCAGTTAGCGACACGTTTAGCCCCGTAAAATGATTAAGTATTATTGCGGATTGGTATAAAATGCTGTAGTTATTAAAAAAGGCTTCTAAATAAATTTAGAAGCCTTTTTGTTATGTACTCACTTAATATTAAAACAAAAGAATGCTCTTCAAATAAAATGAGTGTCACTTTTTAGTTACATTATTTGAGACCACACTTATTATCAAACCATGATAACAACTCGGTATAAAATTCTTTTTTATGATCGTAGAAAAGCGTATCAGAAAAGTGATCAGCATCTTCAAGCTCAATATATTTAAAGTCTTTTTTGTACTTTTCAAGCTCAGATACGAAGTCTCTACTGTGTTTTACTGGAACACGACTGTCGATATCACCATGCACAACTAGTATAGGAATATTTACTTTATCTACTTGCTCTACAGGAGAGACACCTGTAATCGTAGGGCGTTGTAAAATACTTAAAAAGCGATTTTCGTTAAGAGTTGCATTAATACGACTTAAATCACTTACCCCAGCACCGGCAACAACACATTTATATATGTTGTTTTCACGCATAGATGCAGCAAATGCAGCGTAACCACCATAACTCCAGCCAAATAAAGCAAGTTTATCTTTAGTTGCTAAGCCTTTGTCTATTAAATATTGTGCAGCGTCATCTAAATCATCCTGTTTTTTCAAGCCCCAGTTATTATCACCTGCCATCCAATGCTCTAAACCGTAACCAGTAGAACCACGATAGTTTGGTTGAATAACGACGTAACCATGATAGGCGAGTAACTGCGCCCAGTCATCAAATACAACTGAGTCACGCACCCAAGGACCACCGTGAGGAAGTACTATCGCAGGGTAAGGACCTTTAGTCGCAGGAATAGTTACATACGCTTTTATTTTACGTCCATCTCTTGCTTTGTAAGAGATGTACTTAACTGAGCCTAATTTACTTTTATCAATAAACGGAAGTCGATCACCAATTTTAGTCAGCTTCTGCTTATTAGTAACAATGTAATAGCTGCCTGGGTTATCGTCAGCTGATACTCTCACTACTAATACGTTATCGTTATCAGAACTACTAATGATTTGTACAAATTTATCTTTAAATAAAGAAGCAACAGATTCGTTAAGTGCTTGAAGGTTTGGGTCTGTGAAATAAAACTTAGGCTGCTTGGTTGTATAGCGAAAGCCTTGTAAAGTGCCGTCGGTATCAAGTATAACACCGTCTGTATCTACAGATTTAAGACCAAATTGACGTTCAGAATACTGACCTGTTTTAATATTGTAAATATAAATGCCAGTCGTATTTTCGCCTAAGTTGGCGTTAACATAAACTTCGTTAGGATTACCTTTTGCAAATCCTAATATCTCAAAGTTTTCACGCTTTTTAGGACTAACTTGCTTAATTACTTTCCAATCATCATTGCCTTTATCTCGGGCATAATAATCGATTGCGTTATCAGATTTATTCCAACCTTGGGCTATTCTTATTTCACCATCGTAGTCAGAAACAAACGAGCCTGATACTTTTTCATTTCCGCGCATTACAGTAACGCTTCGTCCAGTGTTAATATTAAATCTCACTACATCTGGAATGTAGTTATTATTAATATCAACTTCTACAAGTACTTCATCTTTTTTGTCTGGAAGTATATTTATTATATTAAATTGAACATTTCGCTTTTTCTTAAATGGTAATAACCAGTCGCCTTTACCATCTGCATCAGTTATTGCAAACTTATTAACCCAGTATTTGCGACTTCCATCTTCTAGTATTTGTCTAAACATAACGCCTATTTTTTCATCGTTTAACCATACGATGGAAGATATCAGCATTTTATCAGCGCCCAACCTTACGGGGTCTGCTTCTAGGTTATTTGGATCTCTTATCTCAATTATATAGTCACCATTTTTGGTAGTCGCTCTTAAAATAGCAAGCTTCTTACCATCAGGTGATGCTACAACACTACGAATAGCAGATGACATTGAGAAAGCATCGATACTGCTCACTTGTGTCGCATCTTCAGTTTCGCTATTAGCGAAAGAAGATAGGCTTAGTAAGGTAAATCCTACTAACATTCTTTTTTTAAGTTTCATTTTTTATTCCCTCAAAAAAAATGGCCTAAAATTTTAGGCCATCTGGATTGAATATATACTCAGCCAATTCTAATTAAAAAGAAGCTGTAAAACTGATGTATGGGCTACGTCCTGAAGTATCATAACCAACACCTAGAGGAATGTTAGTATTTGAGAAAGAACCATTTGGGTCTACTTTTGGTGGAGCTTCATTAAATACGTTACGTACACCAAAGTTCACTTTATAAGCATCGTTAGACCAAGTCATACCGATGTTATGTACAAAGTAGTCATCAGTGAAACCAACAGGGCGACATTTAAGTGGAGCACCATTTGCGTCAGTTAAACCACGACAACCTGCAGTACCTTCTTCGAATTCACCTAAATCATCTTCATCTTCACGACCTTTACCGATGAAACGTGTTTCCCAGTTAAACCTAAAATCAGAATATTTAAGTTGTAAGCGTGCTGTACCGCGCCATTCTGGTGAATCTGGCTCACCCATATTGTCATCAATAGTACCAAGTACATCAAAAACTTGCTCTGTCATGCGCGTGGCTTGAAGGTCTAGTGTAATACCTAAGTTTTCTTCTGCAATTACCGTATCTGTTTCAAAGTAGATATTGTAATCAAAACCTTTAGATGAGATTAAACCAATATTGATAAAGCTAGCATCAACTAAATCAATTTGACCATTTTCGTCACGCCCTATACGGCTACAAAAAGCATCATTACCATCTGCAGAATAACACTGACCAATACTGTAGAAAGCACTTGGCTCTGCAATACTATTTGTTACTTCAATGTCAAAACGAGTTAATGACATTGTTAAATCAAATGCATCAGTGAACGGTTGTTCAAAGATAAAACCGTATGTTTTAGCCACTGATGTTTCAGCACTAAGTTCAGTTGTACCGCCAGTTTCAATCTCAGCGCTGTAAGTAGCAGTATATGAATCAGTCCCACCTTGACCTAAACCAAGAGTAGTTGGATCAATACCTGATGCTTGACAAGCGTTTAATACCGCTGTATCGCGTGTTTCTTCAGCTGCATTATATGTAGCTGCTGAACCTGGGTTCAATGGGTCAATATTACGAGCATCTTCCGGAACAACACATGGATCGGCAACTGTATTAAAACCAGACGTACCGTTTAAGAAACGTTCACGTAAGTTTGGCGCTCTATAAGAAGTACCTTTTGTAGCACGAAGAGTAAACCAATCAACAGGACGGTAGATAGTTTTAAGACTATAAGTTGATTCAGCATCGTAGAAAGATTCCTCAGAAACACGGCCAGAAGCTGTAAATGTAAGTTCTTCAGCACCTTTAACTCCTTTAAGTAAAGGGAAGTCAACTTCTGTAAATATTTCTTTTAGATTACGAGAACCATCAGCGCCTTGGTCAGCAAAGTAGCCCCATAGTAAGCCTTGTGATGCTGCTGCATTAGGATTTGATTCAATCTCATCACGACGATATTCAATACCAACGATACCTGCAACAGTTTCGTTATTCCATGGTAGTGCGAAGAAGTCACCACCCATGAATGCATTAAAAACAAACTGGTTTACTTTAGTTTCGATGTCGCGGTCAATAAATAAATAGGCCGCTTCTTCAGGTGAAAGCGTACCGCCGCCTTCTTGGTAAATACTGTCTGCAAATAAATTAACAGGAACACATCCATCAGAACCGGTACCACAGGTAACAGTACCATCATCATTAAGAACAGCGGTTTCTAATGAGTTAATTAAGCGCTCTTCATCAATACCAACACGGTGGTCAGTACCTTTAGATGCGCTATACGATACAGACGCGTCGTAGTACCAATTGTCTAAACCAATGTTTTCGAACATACCAATATTACCAGTAACACCGGTAACTAAACGATATTGTGAAACTTCAACTTCAGTTTGATCACGGTCACCACGAATATTGATGATTGGCTGAACGGCCTCAGGTCCACCAGGGCCCACACCTAACACGCCAAAACAGTCAATACCGTTTGTTCCACAAGGGTTATATGGGTTTGATGCCGCTACTTGTTGAAATATTTGTGCACCAGGGCTAAAAATTGGTGATTTACGACTCGCATATAAACCTTCGTAGTAGAAAGTTGTATCGTTATCATCTTGGAAGTTATATTCACCATTAAGCATTAGTGAAATACGTTCATTTTTACTTCTGTAATCACCACTTTTGTAGTAATCAGATTGTTGGAAAGCGTATAGAGGGTCTTGGAAATCAACGTCACGGAAACCATCTCCGTTACCATCAACAAATACACCATCATTAATACCATCGCCATCGAAATCGCCAGCTACCCATGAAGGTAAAAATCCTTCAAGACTTGATGGTACAGTTGATTCGCTGAAGTTTGGAATACCAGTGTTTGTAAAGTTAGGAGTGTAATAAACACTACCAAAGAAAGAAGGTACGCTAATACGATTTGTTAGAGGGAAGATATCACATGAATCTTCACCACTCGCCACAGGACCATAGCCACTGTTTCTCGTTACGATACTGCCATCTTCAGCTTCCCAAATACGCTCTTCACACCCTTTAACAAAAGGGTTACCAGATAAAGATTGAGATTTTTGTTCTGAATATTCAACGCCTAGAGTGATAAAACCATTATCCATGGTTTTGCCCCACATACCCGAAAGTACAGTTTCTTCACCGCCTTCACCTTTAGGTTGACGATAAGATGCATCAAAAATAAAACCTTCAACATCTTTTTTCAATATTACGTTAGCTACACCCGCTACCGCATCAGAACCATAAACGGTTGATGCGCCATCAAATAAATTCTCTACACGCTCAATCATTACGCCAGGTATTAAATTCAAATCAGGTGATGTTGGTGCACCACCAACGCCAGCAGGAGCCATTCTTCGGCCATTAATAAGCACAAGAGTTCGTTCAGCACCTAAACCACGAAATCCGATTGTTGCAGCGCCCGGACCGTTATCTAGTACAAAACCACCAAATGTATTATCTATTTGAGCACCAGCCGCTTGGCTGGTCGATTGAAGCATTGAGCCTGCATCAAATAAACCCATTTCACGAGATAAGTCGCCATTGATAATTTGAATTGGTGATGCATTTGAAAATTCAGCTTTTCTTATACGTGAGCCTGTTACAACTATTCGTTCAGGTGCTTCTTCTTCTAATTCTACGTCTGAATTCAAGTCATTTTCTTGAGCTAGCGCGTTAGGCGCTAAGGCTACAGAGCCTAGCAATAAAGAGTATCTTATTGCATTTGATAGAGCTTTAGTTTTAAACATATGTAAATCCCTGAGATATTATTGTTATTTAAGCTATAAAGTTACAGATCAAGATCATGGCGGTACAATAAATTTACATTATAGAAACAAAATAGTAAATACAGTTAACAAATTGCTGTTGCTAAGGAATGTGTAATTGATGTTTTTTTGATGAAAAAGTATAGTTTTTTGGGTGGTGTTTTTTTTAATTTATTGTTTATTATATGATTTTATTGTTTGTAAATGAATGTGAACAGATGTAGTCAGTATTTGCTTAATTAAGAAGGCTCAGCTTGACCTTCTAGAAGTGAGAATAGGATTTAATAGGGCACTTTGTACTTATTCACCACATATCAATTTTAATAAGTTCTCTACTACATTTGCCCAGCAACAGTGGTGTTTCGATCTATTGTAGTTAGTTGTGAGTTTACGTAATTTGCAATGACTGTAATAACAAAGCCGATGCAACAAATTTTGGTACGTTAATATTAGCTTCTTTAAGTGCACGTATAGCGCCAATAGCAATTAAGTCGCTTGCAGCAAATAAGGCGTTAAATTTAATATTATTAGCGATAAGTGAACGGCGTGATACCTCAATTATTCAGTGGGTATAGTATTAGCCATTTTTCGCTCTCTTATTTTAACGTTATTAGCAAGTAATGCGCTAAATGATGTAAAACAAGCTGATATTAAAAATAGTTATGTAAAAGAGTTAGGGTAATTTGCTAATAGCGGCATTTTTTTACCAAAATAAGCGTGGGATTTATAGGTGTAAATAAAGCAGGTTATAAGTTGGGTGAGGACACAAACTCAGCTACACCTAAAGTTTGGATACATGCAAAATATATTAAGCAGGTACGTTTACTCCGTGGTAAACGGGTTGGGATCATTATTTGGTGGTTTTCGAGTCATTTAAGTAATGATTTAGAAATTATATGACATAAAAAAAGATTTTAATTAGGCGTTTTTTTTTCTAAATTAAATTCCGTTTTTTGCAACGGTATAGGGTTTGTGAAGTGTGATGTGAATATTTATGCTAATTAAGTGAGATAGTATTTTGATAAGGGTTTTAAGTCAATTGTATAAGAGTTGTTCTTTAATGGTGTTTATGGCGCTGTTTTTATAAATAATGGAGCCTGCATTTTATTCATTTTGTTGATTTTGCAAACAACTAACAATGTAAATTATATGTTTGTTTTTTTGTTTTTATTTTGTTTTTTGGTTTTATCCTTGGTTTTTTGTTAATTTATTGTTTTTTATGGTGATTTTCCTGTTAATTGCTGTCGCATTTTGTTGGCAAGTTTGTTTTTATTGTGTTATTAATTTGTTTCTCCTTACACGTTGAGGGGGTTAAATACTTTAAATTAGTAGGCGTTATATAAAGTATTTAACGTAAGACATAAAAAATAATAATCTAATTATCTAGGGATAAGTCAAAAATGAACCATAATTTTTCTAAGACATTTAAACGCTCATTCACTGCTGCAGCAGTTGCAATGACGTTAAGTGCGGCAATGCCAGCAATGGCAGATAACGTTAACGGTGCTATCAAAGGTAGCTTAACGGCTCAGTCAGGTGTTTCATTAGCGGGTGCATCAATAACAATAACAGATAAAAGCAAAGGTTATTCTAAAACATTAACTGCTGATGCAAATGGTGAGTTTGATCTTAAGCAAGTGCCTGTTGGTAAGTACGATATTACAGTATCCCAATCTGGTTTTGACCAAGCTCAAGTTAAAGATGTTGTTATAGGGGTAGGTAAAACAGCTCTCATTCAAATTCCACTAACTACAGGTAATATCGAAAGAATTGCTGTTGTAGGTGGCTCTATTCGTGCAATAGATGTTTCTGCATCAGAGTCTTCATTAAATATTAGCTCTGAAGAATTATCGCTACTACCTATATCTCGCTCAGTAACTTCAGTAGCATTGCTTGCGCCTGGCGCAACTGAAGGGGACAGTCGTTTTGGCGACCAAGCTTCATTTGGTGGTGCTTCTGTAGCTGAAAATGCTTATTACGTGAATGGTCTAAATATGACTAACTTCCGTAATGGCCTTGGTGGTGCAACAATCCCATTCACCGCGTACGACAGCTTCCAAGTTAAAACGGGTGGTTATTCTGCAGAGTTCGGCCGTACTACTGGTGGATTAATCTCATCAGTTACTAAATCTGGTTCTAATGATTTTCACTTTGGTGTTGAAACGATTTATTCATCTGACTCGTTAAGTGAGCAAGCTCCTAACTCACTTTACAAACAAAATGATCGTTGTGACGATGCAGACGGGCATTGTATTGGTGATTTATATGTTAATAACCAAGACGACTACGATAACTCATTTGAAACAAGTATTTATGCTTCAGGTGCGATAGTTGAAGATACATTATTCTTCTATGGTATTTACACAGCAAGAGATAATGACTACGAATACGGTAATGCATCTCAAACAGATTTAACAGTTGAAAAAGATGATGACCCATATTACCTAGCGCGATTTGACTGGAATATTAACGAAGATCATCAACTAATGCTTTGGGGCTTTAGTGACAAACGCACTTATTCAGAAAAAACAATTTCAGATCCTGAAGGAAATGGTAATTATACCGAAGATGGTGGCACAGCTTATCACAAGCGAGGCGGAGAAAGTTTTGCATTGCGTTATACTGGTAATCTAACAGATGATCTAAGTATGTCAGCAATGTATGGGCAAGTTAAATTTTCAGAAACTGATTACTCAGACTTTGATGATTGTCCTACAGGTTATGATGGCGATTTAGGTCAGGATACTACATGTTATGTAAACTTTACCGTTGGTGAAAATGAAGATAAACGTGAGCAATTGCGCGTTGACTTTGATTACTACCTAAACGATGAGCATACGTTAAAATTTGGCTATGATTCTGAAACTAATACAGCTGATTCAACAACACAAAACTCTGGTGGCGTTTACTACTATTATCGTACATACGAAGAAGGCGCTAGACTGGCTAATGGTTACGTTTTACCAGAAGAAATGAAGACAACACGTGTACGCGATTATAAAAATGGCGGTTCGTTTGAAGTAGAAAACTGGGCTATTTATATTGAAGATCAATGGTCAGTTACTGAAGATTTAACATTAACATTAGGTCTTCGTAATGATAGTTTTACTAACTACAATGCAGATGGCGAAGAGTTTGTTGCTATTGATAACCAAATTGCTCCTCGTATAGGTGGTTCTTGGGATATTAATGGCGATGGCGACAGTAAGTTGTTTTTTACCGCAGGTCGTTATTACCTACCAGTAGCTGCTAATACAAATATCCGTTTAGCCGGTGCAGAAACATATATCCAAACTTGGTATGAGTATGAAGGTTTAAATGCTGACGGTACCCCTGTAGGTTTAGGTACTCAGCTAGGTGACCCTGCTATTTCTAATGGTGGTGACGGCACTGCAAAACCATCAAATACCTTATCTGATAAAGATCTTGAACCAATGTATAACGATGAGTATATGATTGGTTATCAAGCAGCAATTAATGATGATTGGTCATGGGGTATCAAGGCAACTTACCGTGTTTTAGGTAATCAAATTGATGATGGTTCTTATATCTTTAATGATGAAAATGGTGAATATTTAGGTGAGAACTGGTTCTTATTTAATCCTGGTAATGGCGCTACTTTCAATTTCGATCTTGATGGTGACGGCACCACTGAAGAATATAGCTTTACTGCACAAGAGTTAGGTTACCCGGAAGCTAAGCGTAAATATGCATCAGTTGATTTAACATTAGAGAAAACATGGGATCAGGTTTGGTCTTTAAAAGCGCTATACACATGGTCTCACAACTACGGTAACACCGAAGGTTTTGTTAAATCTGATAATGGTCAAGATGATGCTGGTCTTACGCAAGATTGGGATTACCCTTATTTAATGGATGGTGCTAATGGTAATCTACCTGCAGATCGTCGTCATAACATTAAAGTTTATGGTGCTTTTGCTGTTACAGAAGACTTCTTAATTGGTGCTAATGTTAATATCGCATCTGGGCGTCCTTGGACTGCTTTAGGTCAAGGTTATACTCCAGACCCTGATCAATACCAATACGGTGATACTTACTACGTGGGTGACAAACGTTTCCCTCGTGGCAGCATGGGTAATACACCATGGACAGCACGTTTAGATCTTAACTTTACTTATAACCTTCGCTTTAACGATCAGAAAGTTCGTTTAGCTATGGATGTATTTAACGTATTTGATGCTGCTACTGAAACTCGTTACGATGAAGCTGCAGAAGTAGCTGCTGGCGATGGAAGTGCTACATTTGGTTTAGCTGAGTCTTACCAATCACCACGTAGAATTCAATTATCAGCATCTTACGATTTTTAATAACTTGTTATACCAATTCGCTTAATTAAGTGATTTATTTTTAGGATGGAAAAACGTGTTGATAGCTAGGCAAAAAATTTGCTATTTAGTTGTTCTAAATAAGAATTTTTTAACACAGATAGCGACATGTTTAGCCCCCGAAAAATGATTAAGTATTATTGCGGATTGGTATTAGTCTGAGTTAAAAAAGAATTTAGCAAAAAGCCTCATTAGAGGCTTTTTTTATATTTAAATTTTGAATTTTATGAGATAGGAATACATCAGAACGAAAAGTGAAATAAATAGATAAAAGTATAGAGAATAAAATTTAAGTAGTTGTAACTGCCAATTAGAATGGTTTGTTAATTTTGCTTTATTTTATCAGACAGGCTCAGCTCGACTTTCTAGGAATCAAAATAGGAGGTAATAGGGTGCTTTGTACTTCTTCACCACGTATCAGTTTTAATAAGTTCTCTACGAGCATTTGCCCTGCAACAGTGGTGTTTTGCTCTATCGTCGTCAGCGGTGGGTTTACATAACTAGCAATGGCTATGTTATCAAAGCCGACTACCGCAACATCTTTTGGCACGTTAATATTTGCTTCTTTAAGCGCCCGTATAGCACCAATAGCAATTAAGTCACTTGCAGCAAATAAGGCGTTAAATTTAATATTATTAGCGATAAGTGAGCGAGTGGCGTGATACCCAGATTCTTCAGTGGATATAGCGTTAGCCATTTTACGTTCGTTTATTTTAACATTGTTAGCCAATAGCTCATCTTTGAAGCCCTGAAAGCGACTAAAAAATTCGGGGCTGTGATCAGATGCATCTCCAATAAAAGCGCAATCAGTTCTGCTATGAGCAATAAAGTGCTCAGCGGCAAGCTTACCGCCACCGTAGTTGTCACAACAAACAGTTAAATCGGGACGGTTATCAACGGTTGCACCCCAACAAACAAACTTCGTATTTTGTTCAAGTAAGGTGCTAAATTTTGGTTGGTAATCAATGTAATCGCCATAACCGAGTAAAATAATACCATCAGCTCTGTGGCTATCTTCGTAGTCTGCTTGCCAATCTGCACTAGCCGATTGAAATGAAACTAATAAATCGTAACCTTCTTTAGCGCAAGCACGGGTAATGCTGCCAAGCATGGCTAAAAAGAAAGGGTTAATTTGTGATTCGTCAGAAGTGGGATCTTCAAATAAAAGCAATGCAAGCGTACTACTTTGCTGAGTACGTAAGTTACTGGCATTTTTATCAACTTTATAATTAAGTTTTTTAGCTATATCGAAAACACGCTTACGTGTTTCTTCATTAACAAGATGGCTGTTACGTAAAGCGCGAGATACAGTTGATTGAGATACCCCTGCATAGTGGGCAATATCAAATGAGGTGGCTTTACCTTTCATTGTTACAACTTAATTAATTTGATAAATAATTGTGCCATTTTCGGTTATTAATGAATAATTTCAAGCTTTTTGTGAATTAACGTATATTTTTATTGATAAACGGCTGACACCGGTGTCATAATATAAATGTTTTATCATTTTGTTGTCAAAACGTATTCGCTGTTTATATATTTTATAGGCAGCATTTTTTACTGTGATAGCTACTTTGAGGTGATAGCTCAAAGTATAAATAACAATGGTATACCATTGTAAAATAATAAGCACGAGTCGCTTAACAAAAGAGATAATACTATGAGCCTAAACTCTTCTGCCCAATTTGATCCCATCTTAGTTGCTGATGTTGGCGGCACTAATGCCCGCTTTGCTTTAATAACTGCTTTTAATGAACATACTAACCAATTTGTAATAGAGCACATTAATATTTTTCCTAGTGCTAATTTTGGTTCACTTGAAAGTGCGCTTGAGCAATATTTACAAACAGTCTCGCATATTACACCTAAACGCGCATGTTTAGCCGTTGCAGGTCCAATAAAAGCTGGGCAGGTACATTTAACCAATTTAGGTTGGCATTTTAGTGTTAGTGAATTTAAAACTCATTTTGATTTACAACAACTAGAAGTCATAAACGATTTTGCTGCCTTTGCATACGCCGCCCCGTATTTAGATCCTAAACAAAATGTAATTGTTAAATCGGGTCAAGCTGATGACAATGCAAACATTGGTGTTATAGGTCCAGGTACTGGTTTTGGTGCTGCGTGTTTAGTTAGAACGTCGCAATCTACCGCTGTTTTAAGTTCAGAAGGGGGGCATATATCGCTAGCACCTGTTAATGAACTCGATACTTTACTCTTAAATGAATTACGTAAAGATCATCCGCATGTTTCTATCGAAACTGTATTTTCAGGCCCTGGCATTGCGCATTTGTACAAGGCCATGGCTGCAGTTAAGGGTGTAACAGCTAAGAATTTAGATGCTGCGCAAATAAGTAGTCTAGCAAATAGCGGTGAATGTGCTGTTTGTGATGCAACGCTTAACCAATTTTGTGATTGGATTGGCAGTGTTGCCGGCGATTTAGCCGTTGTTTACGGTGCTTTAGGCGGATTATTTATCGGCGGTGGAATACTGCCTCGCATGCAAGCAAGACTTCTAGAGAGTCGCTTTGTTGAACGGTTTTCGCAAAAAGGTATTATGTCGCAGTACGCAGGGCAAATCCCTGTAACACTTGTAACACAAGACAACATACCGCTTATTGGCGCTGCTGCGTGTTTACACAATAGCAAATAGGGCTTAGGCCTTATTGGTTGTATTTGGATAATGGATAGATGAAAAAAGTAACCATAAATAGTGTAGCAAGCCATGCTGGGGTTTCTAAAAAAACCGTTTCGCGTGTTTTAAATAATGAGCCAAATGTAAGTGCCGCTACCCGAGAAAAGGTACTCGCGGTATTTAAAGAACTTGATTACACACCTAATCCTATTGCGCGTGGCCTTGCACAAAATCGTAGCTTTATTATTGGTTGTCTTTACGATAATCCCAGTAAAAGTTATATCACTCGGGTGCAAACGGGCGCTTTAGAAGCATGCAAAGAAAATAACTATAACTTATTGATACACCCTTGTGAGTTTCGTGGTGAAGCCCTTATAAATAATATTGAGCAATTACTACAGACTTCTCGATTAGATGGCATTGTATTAACACCTCCTTTTGGTGATTTTGCTGAGCTTGTTGCTTTTTTAAAATCTAAAAAAATTCCTTACGCAAGAGTTGCATCGGCTTTACTTCAAGATGACTCAATTTCTGTGCGTAGCAACGATGAGCAAGGCGCATTTGAAATTACCGAGCATTTAATTAGTCTTGGGCATAAATCTATAGCGTTTATTAAAGGTCATCCAGATCACAGTGCGACGCAACAGCGTTTTAAAGGCTACAGGCGTTCACTTGCAAACCATTCAATTGAATTTGATGAGCGCTTAGTCGAGGAGGGTAACTTTAGTTATCACTCAGGTGTAGATAGTGCACGCAGTATTTTAGATTTATCACCTAGGCCAACAGCTGTATTTGCATCAAACGATTACATGGCGGCAGCGGTATTAAAATTAGCTACCCAGCGCCAACTTAAAGTACCTGATGATATTTCTATTGCGGGCTTTGATAACGCACCTATTGCACGTCATATTTGGCCTGGTTTAACGACTATTGCACAGCCCGTTGAGGAAATGACAAAACAAGCCGTAACACAGCTTATATCTCATATAGCTCAGCCTCAAGAGCAGCCATACCAGGTAACGCTTGAGTCGCGCTTAATTACACGTGAGTCAACCTCTGCGATAAAATAGTGAATTAAAAACACTTTCACAGTAGCCCGAATATGAGTGACGCTTATTCGGGCTTTTTTTTGCTCTGAACTTGCTAAAATATACTTTGTGCCTAAAAATGAATTAGGTCATTATTCGGTCATGTTAAAATATTAAACTATTTTTGTTACCCGGGGTTGACACCGGTGTCATTGCTATGCGTTAATACAGTGACACCGGTGTCAGGGTTGTTGTGAGAGGCTCCTTGGTAGCGTACCTTTGAACGGGTAAATCAAAGATGCTCAGTACAGTTATTTACGTGGAGTCTGTAGTTGCTACTGAGCCTTTATCCTCTAACTAATAGAGATGAGTTAAATTATGTTACATCTTCGTATTCAAGAAGTTACCCAGCGCGTTATCGAACGCAGTAAAAATACCCGTCAAGATTATTTAGAACGTATTTCGCACGCAAAAAAACAAACAAGAGTTCGTGCCGGTTTAGGTTGCGGAAATATAGCCCATGTTATGGCTGCTTGTAGCAGTGATGACAAAGCGCGCTTAAAGGCTGATGAGCAGCCAAATCTTGCTATTATCAACTCATATAACGATATGCTTTCGGCTCATGTGCCATACAAAGATTACCCAGATTTAATTAAAGACATTGCTACCAAATTCGATGCTACAGCACAAGTTGCTGGTGGCGTTCCTGCAATGTGTGATGGTGTTACGCAAGGGCGTGACGGCATGGAACTTTCGCTTTTTTCTCGTGATGTAATTGCTATGTCTACGGCGATTTCTCTTTCACACGATGTATTTGATGGCGTTTTTTGTTTAGGTGTTTGTGACAAAATAGTCCCGGGTTTATTAATTGGTGCATTGTCGTTTGGTCATTTACCTGTGTTCTTTTTACCAGCAGGCCCAATGCAGTCAGGTATTCCTAATAAAGAAAAAGCACGTATTCGTCAAAAATTTGCACAAGGTTTAGTAAGCCGTGAAGACTTATTAGAAGCTGAAAGCGCGTCTTATCACAGTGCAGGTACTTGTACGTTTTACGGTACTGCAAACTCAAACCAAATGTTAATGGAAATAATGGGCTTACACCTTCCAGGTAGTTCGTTTATTAATCCTTACACTGAGCTTCGCGATGGTCTTACAGGTAATGCTGTAGAAACTATGCTTAAGCAGCTTACAGATGATAAAGAAAGCCCGTGTTTAGCCGATGTGATCAGCGAAAAAACGATTATAAACGGTTTAGTAGGCCTGCTTTCTACAGGTGGTTCTACTAACCATGCAATTCATATTGTTGCGATAGCAAAAGCGGCGGGCATTCAGGTTACGTGGAAAGATATGTCTGATTTATCAGAAGTTGTACCACTACTTACACGTATTTACCCTAACGGCTCTGCAGATGTAAACCACTTCCAAGCAGCTGGCGGTATGGGTTTCTTAATGCGAGAGCTAGCAAGCGCTGGTTACTTACACACAGATGTTAAAACAATGCTAGGCGATGGTTTAGCACCTTACATGACAGAGCCTCGTTTGGATAAAGACGATAGCCTGATCATGAGCAACTCAACCGGCCCAACTAAAGTTAAATGGGTAGATTGCCCAGCAAACTCACATGATGAAGAAGTACTTCGCCCAGTGAGTAACCCTTTTAGTAAGCAAGGTGGTCTGCAACTTCTAACGGGTAACTTAGGTAAAGCTGTTATTAAAGTGTCAGCTGTTGCTATCGAACATCAGGTTGTTACTGCTCCTGCAAAAGTATTTAGTTCACAAGGTGCTTTGCAAGATGCATACACGCGTGGCGAATTAAACCAAGACTTTATTGCCGTGCTAAAAGAGCAAGGCCCTAAAGCGAAAGGTATGCCAGAGCTACATAAATTAACGCCAGTAATGGCAACGCTTCAAGATGAAGGCTTTAAAGTAGCCATTGTTACTGACGGTCGTATGTCGGGTGCATCAGGTAAAGTACCAGCTGCTATTCACTTAGCACCAGAGGCAGTAGAAGGCGGCATTATTGCTAAAATCCGAGAAGGTGATTTAGTGACGCTTGATGCGCCAAACGGAATATTAAAAGTACACGTTAGCGACGAAGAACTTGCTAAACGTGAAGCAGAACTTAGCCAACCAAGTGCCACATTTGGTACAGGCAGAGAATTATTTACTGGATTTAGAAATATCGTAAGCAGTGCCGATTTAGGCGCGAGTGCTTTTGGACTTGAATAAATATTAGCCATACTGGGTAATGAGGAACAAGTAATGAGTATTGAAAAAATCTTAGCATCGGCACCCGTGGTGCCAGTGGTTGTAATCGAAAAATTAGAAGATGCAGCACCACTTGCAAGAGCGTTATATAACGGTGGCTTAAAAGCCTTAGAAATAACACTACGTACACCTATTGCTGCAGAAGCTGTAAAGCTGATGAAAGCAGAAGTACCTGAAGCCTATGTAGGTACTGGTACGGTAGTAGATAAAGCAAGTTTTGATCTTTCGGTTGCCGCAGGTGCAGATTTTATGGTGAGTCCAGGTGTGAGCGATGAGCTTATTGCGTTGGCTAAAACATCAGATATACCATTTTTACCAGGCGCTGCAACTGCAAGTGAAGTTATGCAACTTGCGTCGCATGGTTTTAAGTATTTAAAATTCTTCCCTGCAGAAGCAGCAGGTGGAACAGCCATGCTTAAATCAATCGGTGGCCCATTACCACACATTACTTTTTGCCCAACTGGCGGCATTAGCTTAGCAACCGCACCTAATTATTTAGCGCTTAATAACGTTATATGTGTTGGTGGTACGTGGATGCTAGATAAACAACTAATTGAAAATAAAGACTGGCAAGCAATTGAAGCGCTTGCTCGCCAAGCAAGTGAACTTAAATAGGAGTCTAAAATGATTAATGTAGCAATTAACGGTTACGGCCGTATCGGTAGAAATGTTTTACGTGCACTTTATGAGTCAGCTCAAAACAGCGAAATTAAAATTGTAGCAATTAACGATTTAGCACCTGCTAACGTTAATGCACATTTAACGCAGTATGACTCAGTTCATGGTCAATTTTCTAAAAAAGTAACACTTGAAAATAACACCATGTTAATTGACGATGACGTAATAACGTTAACGCAAGAGCGTGACCCTGCAAACTTACCGTGGAAAGCACTAAATGTAGATATCGTTTTAGAATGTACTGGTTTTTTCACTAAACGCGAAGATGCAGCTAAACATATTACTGCAGGCGCTAAAAAAGTAATCGTTTCTGCTCCAGGTAAAGATATGGATGCAACAGTGGTTCATGGTGTAAACAGCGATGTAATTAACGCTGATAGCCACATCATCTCTAATGCTTCTTGTACTACTAACTGTTTAGCACCGCTTGCAAAAGCAATTAACGACACAGTAGGTATTGAAAAAGGTAGTATGACTACTATTCATTCTTATACGAATGATCAAAATTTATCTGACGTATACCACCCTGATCTATACCGTGCTCGTAGTGCAACTCAATCTATGATCCCAACTAAAACAGGTGCTGCGGCAGCTGTTGGTTTAGTATTACCAGAACTTGCTGGTAAATTAGACGGTATGTCGGTTCGTGTACCAACAATCAACGTATCTTTAGTTGATTTTACGTTTATTACTAAGCGCGACACGACTGCAGAAGAAATCAATGCAATCATGAAAGAAGCGTCAACGGGTTCAATGAAAGATATTTTACAATATAATGAGCTTCCGCTTGTTTCTATCGACTTTAACCATAACCCTGCGTCATCTATCTTTGATGCAACGCAAACTAAAGCCGATGGCAATTTAGTTAAAGTAATGGCTTGGTACGACAACGAATGGGGTTTCTCAAACCGCATGTTAGACCAAGTTAAAGCATTAGGCGCGTTTTTATAATACAGCCCTAATGATGTAAAGTTTTAGCTTTATCCAACCAAGCCACGCATTGCGTGGCTTTTTTGCGTTTGGTTTATCTGTATATTTGCAACTCAGACTATGGAGGGAACTATTTGTATTTTTTATACCCTAAATTTTGTTAATATGTGGGTGTGTAAATCAATGGAATTTCGTTGTATTTAATCAAATCAACGAAGCAAGGAATAATAAAAATGATCAGAGCTTTATCACGAAAGGTATTTCGCACAAATCATCTTCAGATAGGTGAGGGCAACATAAGTGGTTACATAGCCTGCTTTTTAGCAATACTGAGTTGCTTAGGCGTATTAGCGTTTCACTTTCCTGAATACTTAACCACACCAGAGCTGAGAAAAAGCTACAGTGTCGATTTTTTACGTCAGCTTATGTTTGCATCATTATTGGTCTCGGGCAGTTTGGGGCTACTTAACTTTGTACGTAATACCAATAAACGCTTAGGAGCTACAGCGTGGTTTTTTATTATTCTGGCAATTATGTTTGGCGGACCAAACGTTGAGGTAAACGAGTTTGCCAGCGACACACCTTACATAGGGCTTGATTGGTTTATTTTAGATTTACTCGGCTCAACGCTCATATTTATCGTGATTGAAAAGCTACTACCCCATCGAAAAGAGCAAAAAATATTACGTAGTGAATGGCGGGGCGATTTAAACCACTTTCTTGTAAATCATTTAATTATTGGCTTTGTATTACTCGTTACTAACCACTTTGTGCATTATGGCTTTGGCTGGGCTGTATCAACGACTATTCAAGGTTATATAGAGCAAACACCATTTGTAGTGCAGTTGTTTTTAATTATACTCGTGGCCGATTTAATGCAATATTGGGTGCATCGCGCTTATCACGAAGTCCCTTTACTATGGCGTTTTCATGGCGTACATCACAGCGCCAAAGAAATGGATTGGTTAGCGGGCTCTCGCCAGCATATTCTTGAAATACTGGTTACTCGCAGCTTAGTGCTCACGCCAATATTTGTACTTGGATTTTCACAGCAAATAATTAGTTTGTACGTCATTATTGTAGGCTTACAAGCGGTATTTAACCATGCAAATGTACGCGTTAGATTTGGTTGGCTAAAATATTTTATGGTTACACCGCAGTTTCATCATTGGCATCATGCATCAGATAAAGCCGCGATTGACCGCAATTATGCTGCGCATTTTTCGTTTTTAGATTACGCGTTTGGTACTGCTGTTAAAGGCCAAAAAGAGTGGCCAAAAGCATACGGTGTAGTCGGGGATTACATGCCAGTAGGTATGTTTAAACAACAGGTTTACCCGTTTAAGCGCACTAAATAAATTCGAATTTTCGAATAAATACACAATATAAACTAAAAAGGAGCAACGTGTTATACGTTGCTCCTTTTTGCAATTTATTTAATTAATACTGAGTTATATATTTAGCTCTTCTAATAACTCAGTAAATGTAGGTCTTTGATTTAATAAAGGTTGCATCGCACGTTTTGCCATATCGGACATTTTACCAAATAGCTCACTTTGCCTATCATCGCCAGTTACCGTGCCTAATAAGTCTTCAATTAAACACCCTAATGCACGTACTTCTATAAGCTCTAACTGCTTTTGTTGATACTCACTTAGCATTGTTAAATTAGTTGCCGCACCAAAATCACCAAACAAAACATCATGGTCTTGGTTTACCATAGTGTTGTGCGCATAAATGTCGCCGTGACTTACTTTAAAAACATGCAAGTGATGTAAGGTACTTACCATTTGCTGTGCAATTTTTAAAATAGCCTGAGTTGAGTAATGGCAATCATTGTTAAAGGTATCACGCGTACAGGTTTCGAGGCTTGGAGGCAGGCCTAAATTAGCGAAGCTCTTATCTATTAGTTCCATCACTAAGCCTAGCTGATCACTTTGTTCAATATAAGCAAGCACCTTAATTAAACTAGCGTGGTCGCCTGCTTGTAAGCAGCAATTTACTTCATCAAGCGGGTAGCCGTCGCTGGTAATTGCACCTTTAAATAATTTAATTGCTACAGAGTTATCAGCCGATTTTGCTAAATGAATAACGCCCGAGGCACCTTGACCAATAACATGGCTAAGCGTGTAATCGTTAAGCGGTTTATTTTCTAAGCTGCACTTTGTAAGGCACTGAGCTTTATTAAAATCGTTACCGGCAAACGCCAGCCAAGCAAGTTTAGGCAGTTCAAAAAGCCAGTCGTCTACGTGTGTTAAGTTATTAGCAGAGAGCCTAACAAGCTCAAGGTTTTTACACTGCGCCATGCTACTTGGCAGTTGCTTAAGTTGATTGCCCGCAAGTGCGAGCTTTTTAAGCTGTGTAAATTGGCCAAAGGTTTGAGGCAGCTCAGTAATGTTGTTGTCGGTGAGTATGAGCCATTCAATATTTTTTGGTAAACAATAATCACTAAACTCAGTTATTTTACAGCCCTTAAATGCAACCATTATCAGAGCAGGGCACTTAGCTAAAACCGCAGGAATATGCTTAAACTGATTAAACGATAAAAATACTCGCTTAAGGCGTGTTAAACAGGCAAATTCATCAGGTAGTATTGATAATTTATTATTTGATAAATCGAGCACTTCAAGCGTGTTAGCTAAGCTAAAAATTTCTTCAGGAAATGTGGTTAGCTCTTCTACTAATTGCAGGCGAGTAGCACCAACAAGCTTGCCACTTTTAAGCTCTTCAAGGGAATTCATATATTTATACCACGTTCTAAAAATGAAAAAGCCAACATAGCTGTTGGCTTAAAGTCGTTCTAACTTACTAAATTGTTCTTTAGAATTGCGCGTTATGGTAAACGTTTTGTACATCGTCGCAATCTTCTAACATGGCTAAAAAGCGTTCCATAACTTCTACATCTTCGCCTTCAATAGGCGTTTCAATTTGTGGCACAAAGCTAATTAGGTCTTCGTCAAATTCAGTCACGCCCATTTCTTCAAGCGCTGTACGTGTGTTGTTGTACTCTGTGTGAGGAGCAAAAACAGTGACTTTACCGTCATCAACTTCTACGTCAGTTACATCAACATCAGCCATCATTAGTGCTTCAAGTACCGTTTCATCGTCATCACCGTCAAATACAAAAATAGCAAGGTGATCAAATAAATGTGAAACAGAGTTTTGAGCGCCAATTTTAGCATTTGCTTTGGTAAAACAAACACGTACATCAGCAAAGGTACGTTTGTTGTTGTCAGTTAAACAGTCAACAATAATCATACAGTTACCTGGGCCGTAACCTTCGTAACGTGTTGCTGAGTAGTCTTCACCGCCGCCGCCTTTTGCTTTGTCTATTGCGCGGTCAATAACGTGTGCTGGCACTTGGTCTTTTTTAGCGCGTTCAATTAAACGACGTAATGATAAGTTACCATCTGGATCTACACCGCCGTTTTTAGCACAAATATAAATTTCTTTGCCGTACTTAGAATAAACTTTAGTTTTAGCACCCGCAGTCTTAGCCATTGAATCTTTTTTGTTTTGGTAAGCTCTTCCCATCTGCGTTTCGCCTTAATATATGTAAATAATAGAATAAAATTATAGTGCGTATTCTAAAGGTAAATGCATTCAAGGGCTAGTAAGTATTAAAGCTGATTAAAACTGTCGCGTTTAAAAACCATCTAAAGTGCATGTTATTAAGGGATTTTAGGGAGGGCTAAAAGGTGGTTTTCAGAGCAAATTTAACTAAATAAAAAGGCAACTCATTTAATGAGTTGCCTAAGGGTAATAAAATTAAACGAGACTAACTAAAGCCCCATTTTATTTACCAAATACGTACACGTTCATCTTCAGGAAGGTATAACGCATCGCCTGGTTTTACATCAAACGCTTTGTACCATGCATCGTGGTTACGTGGCGCCTGTGCTCTAAAGCGACCTGGTGCATGTGTGCCACCACGAAGTTGGTTAAGCATGCTTTGTTCAGTACGTTTTTCTTTCCATACTTGTGCCCATGCAAGGAAGAAACGTTGATCGCCAGTCACACCGTCAATAACAGGCGCTTCTTTACCATTTAAACTTAGTTTGTACGCGTGATAGGCCATTGATAAGCCACCTACATCACCAATGTTTTCGCCAAGGCTGTTACGACCATTTACAAAGTTACCTTCGATTGGCTCGTACTTACTGTACTGGGCAGCAAGTTGGTCTGCTTTTTTGTCAAATGCAGCGCGATCAGCATCAGTCCACCAATTACGTTGCACACCGTTTTCGTCTGATTTTGAACCTTGGTCGTCAAACCCATGACCCATTTCGTGACCAATTACAGCGCCAATACCGCCATAGTTTACAGCCGGATCGGCATTTGGATCGAAAAATGGAGGTTGTAGAATCGCAGCTGGAAATACAATCTCATTAAATGAGCTATTATAGTAAGCGTTTACGCGTTGTGGCGTCATGCCCCAGCGGTTACGGTCTGTTTTTTGTAGCTCTTTTTCAACACTTTCTGCGTGGAAAAACTCACGCATGTTTTTCACATTACCGATTAAATCGTTTTTGGTAATACTTAAACCGTCATAAGACTGCCAAACATCGGGGTAACCAATTTTTGGTACAAATGCAGCAAGCTTAGCGCGCGCATTTACTTTAGTGTCATCGCCCATCCATTCTAGGTTATCAATACGTTCGCCAAGAGCTGTACGAAGGTTTTCAACCAGCTCAGACATTTGTTGTTTTGATGATTCAGGGAAGTAACGCGCTACGTATATTTTACCAATAGCAAAACCAAGAGAGGTCGTACCCGACATTTCGCTTATTGCACGTTTCCAGCGAGGGCGAGGTTCTTGTTGTCCGTTTAGTTCTTTACCAAAAAAAGCAAAGTTAGTATTAAATACGTCCTCTGATAGTAAACCCGCGTTACCGCTAATAGCGTGATACGTTAAGTAGTCTTTCCATACTGCAATGTCCTCTTGATTGATTAGTTCAATCATCGCTTTTATTGGCTCAGGCTGAGAGACATTTAACTGAGGTACTTTATAGCCTGTTTGTGCAAAGTATAAATCCCAGTTAAAGCCAGGATAAGCAGTGCTTAAATCGGCACGTTCAACTTGGTTTAGGGTTAAGTCGCGATTACGACGTTTTTCACGAGGCCAATGACCTTGTGCAATCTTAGTTTCAAGATCAACAATTGCTTGAGCACGCTCAGCGGTATTTTCAGTGCCTGTAAATTCAAGCATATCGGCAATGTGGGCAACATAGGCTGCACGCGTTTTAACAAAGCGCTCAGCGTCTTCAAGGTAGTAAGAGCGATCGGGGAGGCCTAAACCACCAGCACCTAGTGACATTTCATATTTATTAGGATCTAAGCGGTTAAACCACATGCCGCCACCAAAAGGGGCTTTATTACCGGTTAACCAAGACTTACCAAACATCTCAGCTAAATCGTCAGTCGACGATATATCATTAATTTCACTTAACAATGGTTTGATAGGCGCTACACCTAGCTTATTAAGTGTTTCGGTATCCATATACGCATTGTAAAAATCAGCAACGAGTTTTTCTTCTGCGTTCAAATCTTTACGCGCCGCTATTTCTTCAATAATAGCTTTAACATCGTCTTCGCTGCGCTCAGCTAATCCTGAAAATGCACCGTAGCGGGTTTTATCTGCAGGCATTTCATAGTTGTCATACCATGTGCCGCTGGCATACATAAAAAAGTCATCGCCTGGTTTAACGGCTTCGTTACGAGCTGTTAAATCAACACCAAAACTACCTAATTCTGCTTTTTCTGCCACTGTTGCTGTGGCTACTTTAGGTTGTTGCTCGTCTGTTTTTGTTGTTTGCGGCTCTGAACAACCGGTTATAAATGTGGCAGCTAATGCTGCGGCAATTAAACTCTTTTTCATTACTTACTCCTGAGTATCACTGATTGAATTAAAGCAGCAGTGAATCATTTTTATTGTTACGAATATTTAACTTATCGATTGTTATTGATATTAATCAGACAAACAAACCTTTTGAGGTGAATCACCACAGTGCTCGATAAAACTTAGATTAAGTAAAAAGAGAGCAAGTCCAAAGCGCGAGGTAAACTCCCGCCTACGGTTAATGGCGGTGTGTAAATTTATGTGTAGGCGGGGCTTTATGCCGCGCTTGTTTACTATTTATTTTGCTGAAGCTCCCACATACGGGCATATTCTCCGGCGAGTGTAAGTAACTCATCGTGCCTACCTTGCTCAATAATTTTTCCGGCTTTGAGCACAATAATAGTGTCTGCATCGGTAATAGTAGAAAGGCGATGAGCAATAACAACGCTAGTATGGTTACTGGCAACTTCACGCATTGCCGCGAGTATTGCTTGCTCAGAATGAGAGTCGAGTGCAGATGTTGCTTCATCAAAAATTAAAATAGGGGATTTTTTCAAAATAGCGCGCGCAATAGCAATACGCTGTTTTTCGCCGCCGGATACTTTTAAACCACGCTCGCCAACCAGCGTTTTATCGCCTTTATCAAGTGTTGCTATAAAGTCTTTTAAATGCGCCATAGCAATGGCTTCATCAATTTCTGCATCGCTTGCTGATGGCCTACCGTAAGCGATATTTTCACGAATAGTGGTATTAAACAGCACGGTATCTTGCGGGACTATTGCAATGGCTTTTCGTAAACTATTAAGTGTTACTGAATTTATAGCTTGATTATCAATACTAATTTCACCAGCGCTTACATCATAAAAACGATAAAGCAGTCGGGCTAATGAGCTTTTACCTGCACCACTGGCTCCAACAATGGCTACTTTGCTGCCTGCTTTAACACTAAAGCTAAGGTTATTAAGAATAGGGCGATGCGCATCGTAACTAAAGCTTACATTGTTAAATGTTATTTCACCTTGGCTAATATTGAGTTCTTTTGCATTAAGTGCATCGGTTATTTGTGGTTTTTTGTTAAGTAGCCCAAGCATATTTTCAAGATCGGTTAGGGCGCGTCTTATTTCGCGGTACACAAAACCTAAAAAGTTAAGCGGTAAAAATAGCTGAATCATATATGCGTTAATCATCACAAGTTCACCAATAGAAAGCGTACCTGCAACTACCTCGGTTGAGCCCAACCACATTAACGCGGTAATAGCACAAGCAATAATAAGTGCTTGGCCTGAATTGAGCGCGAGCAACGACATTCTATTTTTTAAACGGGCTTTTTCCCAGTTTGCTAAAAAGGTGTCGTACGTTTTTGCTTCAAACTGCTCATTATTAAAATACTTTACAGTTTCATAATTAAGTAGGCTGTCTATGGCGCGGGTATTACTTTGATTGTCGGCAGCATTTGCTTCTCTAATAAAGCGGTTTCTCCACTGAGTAACCACCACAGTAAAGGTAATATAAATAGCAACTGCCAGTAATGTAATAAGCGCAAACCAAACAGAAAACAACGTGCCAAAAATAATCGCAACGGTCAGTATTTCAAATAAAGTAGGCACAATATTAAACATTAAAAAGCGCATTAAAAAGCTTAAGCCACTCGTACCGCGTTCTATATCGCGGCTAATGCCACCGGTTTGCCTATCTAAATGAAAAGCCAGCTCAAGTGAGTGCAAATGCTTAAATACTTTTAAACCAATATCACGCATGGCGTGCTCGGTTACACGAGAAAATACAGCATCCCTTATCTCACCTAAAAATACACTGGCAAAACGCAGTGCACCGTACATCAATAACAATAAAGCGGGAATAACCAACAGTGGGTTAATCGACTTATCTACCGAGTCTATAATTTCTTTAAGTGCCCAAGGCATTAAAAGCGTGGCACCTTTTGCGCCTATAAGCGCCATAAGTGCAATAAAAACACGGCCTTTAAATTTTGTAAGGTAGGGCCACAGTGTTTTTACACTTTGGCGTAAATTCATGGCGTCTGGTCGTTTTTCACTGCTTTGTCTGGGGCGCATTAAAAGTCTCAGTAAAATTAAATTAGATAGTAAATAGCTAAGGGCTATTGTATTTCAAATACTAGCCCTTATATACTACGCATCCCTTATTTTAGTTTTAAAACGTGAATGTTTAAATTTAGAGTGTTTTTAACTGCCTTTTTGCTACTTGCTGCACTTTTTAGTGTGCAGAGCAATGCTATGGGCGCCTCACAAAATTTAAATATCAATATTAGTACGCAGGTTTCGCTTACTGATATTGCCGATTTAACTAAAATACAGCCTATTAGTAAGTCTGTAGATACTTCGCAGCATAAAAAAACGCATCAAACCGATTTTGACGCGCACCAACCAAGGTTAACAGCCAATAATTCATCATTGTTTTTGCACACTGTTCAAAGTGAGCCAGAATACGATGTGGTTTTTGAATTTTTTGCTCAAAATCTTGTTAGGCATATATTCTTACGACCAAGAGCGATTAATCCTATACAGCCTTGGTATACGCTTGTAACTAATAGTAAAAAGTCGCGCTTGAGTGGCTGGAAAGACGTAAACTTACTCTACAGAGCTGTAACTACCTACCACGCTTAATTTTCCTTATTTAATTTTATTAGGTTTTAACTTTTAAAGTTTTAGCCTGCAGATTAATTGTGCTTTTAAAAAGCACGTTGCTAGCTTTGCTGGCAATAAGGATTCAACATGTTAAGTTTTAAAAAAGATAAAAAGCCGTCTTCGGCTAAGTTCAAATTAAGCTATATAGCCATGCTAATAGTATTGGTTTTATTAGCTATCAGCGCATTACCAAACCTATATCCAAATAAATCGTGGTTGCACGTAAGTAGTACGCCGCACAGCGAAACGCAATCTTTACCGAGCACTAAAACGCTAGTTACTTTTTTAAATAAACAAGGGCTAGAGGTTGAGCAGGGTTTAGATAAGCAATCGACTATTAATATACTTTTAAACGAGCCAACTAAAAGCGCTCAGGCGCAAGCGGCTATAAAAGCGCAATATCCAAACACGCAAGTTAAAATTGTTGAGCATGCAACCAGCCCAACATGGTTACAAGATTTTGGTTTATCACCAATAAAGCTGGGCCTTGATTTAAATGGCGGTGTGCTATTTGTACTAGACGTAGATTTAGATAAAGCCGTTGATGAGCAGTTAGTCAGTGCGTATCAACAAGCTAAATCAATTATTATTAAGCAAAAAGCACATGGCGTAAAAGCGCAGCAAACTCAGCAGGGGTTTGAAATAAACGCATTGCCTAATGCAACCGACAAGTTAACCCCCGTTATTGAAGAGCTACAAAGCCGATTTGTTAATTTAGCCGTTGTAACAAGCAATAACGGCAGCGTTAAAACTGCCAAATTTAGTTATTCAGAGCAAGGCCGCAGCAGCTTTGATAAAGAGGTTATGGGGCAAACACTTACAACCCTTCGTTCGCGTATTGAAGAGTTAGGCATTACCGAAGCGGTAACACAGCAACAAGGCAAACATCGCATTCGTATAGAGCTACCAGGCGTGCAAGATCCAACCGAAGCAAAACGTATTATTGGTGCAACAGCATCGCTTGGTTTTTATCAATTAAAAGAAATTGGCGGGCAAACATTTAATATGCAATCGGGCGGAACGATAAAGCTCGATCCTGTGCCAATTTTTACAGGCGATCATATTAATAATGCAAACATAGGCCGCGACGATTGGGGTAAACCATTGGTACAACTAAGCTTAGACGGCCAAGGTGGTGATGCAATGTCGGCGTTTTCAAAAGCCAATATTGGTAAGCCAATGGCGACGGTCTACTCTGAGTACTCTCAAAATGCTAAAGGCGAAGTAGTTAAAAAAAGCGAAGTTATTAATGTTGCCAATATTGCTCAGCATTTAAGTTCGCGTTTTAGTATTACCAATATGAAAAGCCAACAAGCTGCAGCCGACCTAGCATTGTTATTACGTGCAGGCTCGCTTACCGCGCCCGTTACAATTGTGCACGAACAAACAATAGGGCCAAGCCTTGGCAGCGAAAACATTAGTAATGGCTTAGCCGCGCTTATGCTAGGCATGGGTATTACGCTTGCATTTATGGCGCTTTGGTATCGCCGTTTAGGCCTTATTGCAAACGTGGCACTTATATTAAATTTAACGTCGCTTGTGGGCTTAATGTCATTATTACCAGGGGTTGTGTTAACGCTGCCGGGTATTGCAGGCCTAGTGCTAACTATAGGTATGGCGGTAGACACTAACGTAATAATATTTGAACGCATTAAAGAAGAGCGTCGCCAAGGCCGTGCACCGTATCAGGCTATTCAAGAGGGGTATAAACAAGCCGCAAATACAATATTTGATGCCAATATAACCACCATGATCACCGCACTTATTTTATATGGCATAGGCTATGGGCCCGTTAAAGGTTTTGCCATTACACTCGCACTGGGGCTTTTAACGTCTGTATTTACAGGTGTGTACGTATCAAAAATATTAAGCCAAACGTTGTATTTAAAAATGGGTAAAAAAGCAGGAGTAAAAGCACATGCTTAACACTTTTTTGAAAGGTGAAAAGGGTACACGTTTACGGTTTATGGGCATGCTTTTAAGTGCTATTTTAGTGCTGCTATCGGTATTTACGCTTACGCAAAAAGGGCTAAATTTCGGCCTAGATTTTACCGGCGGTTATTTAACTGAGTTTACAACCAACCAAAGTGTTGAACTAAAAGAGCTTCAATCGTTTATTGCTAAAAATCACAACGGTGATTTTGAGCTAACCGCGCAAGGTAATAGCCATTTTCAATTAAGAGAAGCGCCAAGTGCATCAACTACATCAACTACATCAACTACATCAACAACAGCTAATAGCCTTGATTGGCAAAGCGCCGTTACACAAAACGATGATATAAACGCACAGGTATTATCATCGGCTTATATTGGATCACAAGTAGGCGATGAGTTATTTGATCAAGGCTGTTTAGCCATGTTTGCAGCCATGATTGCGGTAATGCTTTACCTTGCAGTTCGCTTTGAATGGCGTTTAGCGGTTGGCTCTGTGGTTGCGCTAGTGCACGACTTAATACTTGTACTTGGGTTATTTTCACTATTACAAATTGAGTTTAACTTAACCGTACTTGCAAGTTTACTGGCTATTATTGGTTACTCACTTAACGACTCAATAATAGTGGGAGATAGAGTACGCGAGCTTTTACGTGTTCAATCAAATAATGTACTTAGCCCAGCGACTATTATTAATAATGCGATTAAAAGTACGTTAACACGCACTTTAATAACGTCGGGTACCACACTTGCAACGGTTGCCAGCGTTTGGCTACTTGCAGGCGCACCACTGCAAGGCTTTGCTATTGCATTATTTACCGGCATTGTAGTGGGTACGTTCTCATCTATTTGTATTGCAGTGACTTTACCGGAGCTAATGGGTTTAAGCGCTAAAAACTACGAAGTTAAAGTAGATGCTCACACGCAAACATTATTAGATATGCCATAAGGTTTTAAATAAAACACAAGCAAAGAGCCGTACCAACCAATCAATGGCTCTTTGCTAGTTTAATGCTTATTAAAACCTCGCAAGTATTCCAACCTAACTTGCGGGGTTTAAAACAATGGTTTTAAGCCCCGCAAAAATGTTAAACTAACTGCCTTATTTTTTACAGCCTGTATTGTATTAATCCCCATGAATAAAACCCACGTTATTGAACATCTTCGTTTTGCACTAGAAGCGCAGCTTACAACAGCAAAAGTGGCGGCAAAAACCGCGCACGACACCGCCACACATGAAGAAAACATAGCCGAAAATAAATACGATACCCTAGGGCTCGAAGCCGCTTATTTAGCACAAGGCCAAGCCCAGCGCGTAAACGATTGCTATAAAAGCATAGAATTGTTTGAGCCTGCCTTTAACGAAAAACCAACCGACAAAATAGCTATCGGCTCGCTGGTGTGTTTAGAAGATGATAACGCAGCGCAAAAATGGTTTTATTTAGGCCCAGCCGCTGGTGGTTTAACAGTAAACGTTAAACAGCATTCCATTGCAGTTATAACACCCGGCGCACCAATGGGTAAGCAGTTATTAAATAAACAGATTGATGATGAAATTACGTTAACAATTGCAGGTAAAGCCCACGAATATGTGGTGGTAGAGATTTTATAAAGCTTTAGTTTTTAAGTGGACTGTTTGCTGGCAGAGCCATACCAACGTAATAAACGTTTATCTCTGTTTATTATTAATTGTCGGATGGCATGGCTGCGCCATTTATCCGACCTACGTCAATGCTTTAATACCTGACGTGGTGAATATGTAAAATTTAAATGTAGGTCGGATAAGCGAAGCGCCATCCGACAAAGATAATTTTGCCTCATAACATTATTAAAAGTCGTTTTGGTGCAAAACAACAGAGCCCACTTTATTACATGGGTAATCATTTGTTTACATTAAAGTTATTTAGTGGAATTATTGAGCTAAGTAATACACGTCGTTTGGGATGTTATAAAACCCCAAAGTGGTGTTTAATAAGGTTTTATGTTTATAAGGATATTCGAGTGATTTTTTACCTCCCGATATATAAAGATACAAAAGACGAATTTGAAGCTTATATTAAGTCACTTATATCTAAGCAGATAGATGAGCTTGCAACTCCTGAAATGGGAGGAATAGTGAGTCCTCGAATACAATCGAATATTGCAGATAGACTGCAAAGGGAATATGGCCGAAGCTGGGAGTTAAATAGGGCAAAAGGCTGGCTTAAGGTTTCTCTTGGAAAAAAGGGATTTATATTCTCGATGGCTAAAGCTGATAACCACAAAACTCGGAAACCTAAAAAGTACTTTGAGCTTATGTTGCCCGAGCAAACACATGGTAGTTGGCATGTAATTGATTTTTCAAAGTGCAAAACGGCTGATGATGTAATGAGTAAATTCGAAAGTATATTTACTAGTATTGTAAATGATGGTCTATTTAAAGGATGTTATGTTGATGATTCACAAATTAGATCTATTTATAAATTTATTGATTGGCCTACACTCATTGCAAGTAAACTTTAACAGGCATACCAAATTGACTCTAAAAAGCTGCGCTTTTTTATACAATTTTCATGGGCGTTATGTTTTACTCACTACCAACATAGTATGTTAAACTTTTATAGGTTGAGCTACACCCCTGAATCAATAAGGATATTAAATTATGAACTTGGCAGTTGTATTGTCAATAGCAGTACCTTCCATAACCGGCTTGTTCTTTGTTGCAACAAAGTCCCCTGGATTTTATGAAAAGTTAATTAATAAGTTATTTCTTATTATCTGGTTTATTTGTATACTGGTTACTTTGTGCGCATTTGCAACCAATATAACTATAGATGAAGTATTACTTTTATCTAAAGACACTAATCTCGAACCTATAAAAGCCCTTAAGGTCAGTCCTCTTTATGAGTTTGTTGTACTGCTTGTACCTATACCATCAATGATTATTCTTTGGGTTATAGGCTATATAGGTAGTAATTTATATAACGCAAATAGAACAACAGTTGTAAAGTAACAGGAATACAAACAATTAACAGTGACACCCATCCTAACTATTACGAAAAAAGCCAACAAAAACAGCATAAAGAGTGCATTATTATAAATAATTAATCACGCAAAAAGTTGAGCTATGTAGACAAAATGAAAGTGTAAATATAGAGCCCAATCGGGCAACGACAGCTGTTTATTAAAAGCATTAATTTGGATGACACCCAGCCTAATTACCAACTCGATAAACTATTACCTTTGTTCATAAATCTATTGTCGATGGCATGGCTTCGCTATTTATCCGACCTACATCAATGTTGTATATATCCTAAATTTACGCTTTATTTATCTAATAGGTATCAAATAATATAGTGGACATACAATGCAATATCGTCGGAATTATGTAAAAGGAGGGTCATATTTTTTTACTGTTAATTTGCTCGACCGTAATAAATCGTTGTTAGTTGAGCATATTGATTTGTTAAGAGAGTCTATCCGCGTTGTTAAATCACAAAGGCCATTTTATATAGATGCATGGGTTGTGCTACCCGATCACCTTCATGCGGTTTTAACCCTACCAGATAACGATACGGATTATTCTGGGCGCTGGCGAGAAATTAAAAAGCGATTTTCAAAATCACTCCCAAAAACAGAGTTTTTAACTCAAACAAGAAAACGTAAAAATGAGCGCGGAATTTGGCAACGCCGTTTTTGGGAGCATACCATTAGGGATGATAATGATTATTGGCACCATGTTAACTATGTTCATTTTAATCCGTTAAAGCATGGTTTAGTTAGTCGAGTAGTTGATTGGCCTTATTCAAGTTTTCACAGAGCCGTAAAACAAGGAATTTATACGAACAATTGGTGCGGCGAAAAAATATAAATTATTCGTAGGTCGGATAAGCGAAGCGCCATCCGACAAAGGCATAGCAACATAATACACTTTAGCCTTGTACAAAAGTTTATTGTTGAATGAAATAACTTCGGCTTCTATTAAGCGTCGGATGGCATGGCTTCGCCATTTATCCGACCTACGAGTTAGCCTTTTTCACAAACTTTGCTGTTACCATCATTTCGCCAATGCCTTCTACTTTACAATCAAGTTCGTGATCTTTTTTATCAAGCACTCTTCTAACTACCGCTTTGGTGCCAATTTTAATTACTTGCGAGCTGCTTTTAATTTTTAAATCTTTGGCTACTGTCACTTTGTCGCCATCATTTAGCACAGTGCCGTTGGCATCTTTAACTAAAATAGCGTCTTCATCGTTTGTATTATTTGGGTTCCACTCATGAGCGCACTCAGGGCAAACAAGCAGCTGTTGGTCTTCGTAAATATATTCACATTGGCACTTTGGGCAAGCTGGCAGCGACATTTTTAACTCTCATAAAGTATTGTTTCGCGTATTTTAATCTGCGTTATTAGTTAATCAATATTTTTTATCTTCACGCTAAAAATATCTCGTTTGTGCGTTTTTAAAAAAGGGCATATAAAGCACATGTCGCTTAAGCAATTTAAGCGCTAACTCGTACAGTAGGTACCTGTTAAAGCACCCATCGTATTAAGTGATTCGCGCAATGCCCACTTAGTACGATGGGTGTTTCTATTTATAATGCTTAGTAATGTTACTTAAGCATGCTTTTTATATTTTGACTTAACTAGGAAAAGTCGTGTTTAAAACCTTAATTGTGGTTGATAACAACGAGCAAACGCTTGCTCAATCGTTCGAAAATGTAATTACGTTTAATACCTACTTACGTGATTACCCAAAACAAAATGAACCAAAAACACGCATTATTAATCTGTGCGACTCAAGCCAATACTTGAGCAAAGGTTACTACTGCTCGTTACTTGCTGAGGCGCGCAAGCACCAAGTTTTGCCAAGTGTAAAAACAATAAACGCACTTCGTAGTGGCCAAGCCCCTATGTTAAATGTGGGCCAAATAGACGGCACACTTTACTTTGGTAATGCACTAAACGATTTACAATCAAAAGCGGCAAAGTCGGTATTTAAACAATACCCAGCGCCTATTTTATTTGTTGACGAGCAAGGCTTATTACAGCAAGGGTCGTTGTCGTCTTTAAATGAGCAGCAGTACAGCGACTTTGTTGCCAAGCTTGAGAACTTTACTAAAACACAATGGCGTATTGGCTCAGTGCAACGTCGTTTTAGATGGGATATGGCAATACTTGTTGATCATAACGAAAAAGTACCGCCGAGCGATAAAGACGCCATTGCACGTTTTATTAAAGCCGCCGCTAAACACGGTATTAATGCACAAGCCCTAAGCTTTGACGAAATTGACAATATTGCTCAGTTTGATGCGTTATTTATTCGCCAAACTACAGCGATTGACCACCCAACGTATCGCCTTGCAAGCAAAGCGCAAAGCCTTGGTTTAGTGGTTATTGACGACTCTGAGTCTATTTTACGTTGTTGTAATAAAGTGTATTTACACGATGCATTTAATTATCAAAAAGTGCCAAGTTTAAAAACGGTTGTAGTAGCTGATCAGTCAAGTGAAACACTTGCGCAATTAGAAGATGCGTTTACGTATCCGCTTGTTTTAAAAATGCCTGAAGGGTCTTTCTCAAAAGGTGTGTTTAAAGTTTCAAACCGTGATGAGCTTGCCGCTAAGCTTACAGAGCTGTTTGAATTTAGCGCATTAGTGCTTGCACAAGAGTACATGTATACCGAATACGATTGGCGAGTGGGTGTGTTAAATGGCCGTGCAATTTATGCATGCCGCTATTTAATGGCGCGTAACCATTGGCAAATTTATAACCACGACGCTAAACGGTTTTTCTCTGGTGGCTTTGAAACATTACCAACCTTTGAGTTACCAAAAGCGGTGTTAGATGCAGCTTTAAAAGCATGTAAAACAGTGGGTAGGGGTTTATATGGCGTAGATGTTAAAGAGCATCAAGGCAAAGCATACGTGCTTGAAGTAAACGACAACCCAAGTATTGATCACAAAGTAGAAGACGGCTATTTAGGCGATGAGCTATACATGATCATTATGGATGAGTTTAAACAACGCTTAGAAGCACGAGGCCGTGGATAATAACATGAGCAACCTTGTTATTCGAAAGGCGCTTAGCAGTGATTTAACTGCACTGATTGACGTTGAAAACGCTTGCTTTAATAACGATAAATTAAGCCCGCGTAGTTTAAAGCGCTGGCTTAGTGCAAAACATGGTATTTTGCTCGTTGCAGAAAATGGCGAGAAAATATGCGGCTATGGGTTAGTGTGGTGCCATAAAGGCACGCGTTTAGCGCGTTTATATTCGCTTGCTGTAAAACCCACAATGCAAGGTAAGGGGATTGCAAAAGCACTGCTTACTAACCTTGAAAAAGAAACGTGTGAGCGGGCTCGTATTTATCTTCGCTTAGAAGTGGCTGTAAATAACGACAGTGCGATAGGGCTTTATAAAAGCTTAGGCTACAGAGTGTTTGGTCAATACAGCGATTATTACGACGACCACAGTGACGCACTACGAATGCAAAAAAACATTCGACAAACGAGTGAGTTAAATGTGGCGCGTTTAACGCCGTGGTATCAGCAAACTACCGAGTTTACGTGCGGACCTGCTGCGCTATTAATGGCAATGGGTGCACTTGAGCCAACTACAGAGCTTACTCAATCACATGAGTTAGCACTTTGGCGTGAAGGTACCACTATTTTTATGACATCGGGTCATGGTGGTTGCCATCCGTTTGGTTTGGCACTTGCCGCTAATAAGCGGGGTTTTAAAAGCGAGGTAATGGTTAATACCACAGAGCCTTTGTTTTTAGATGGCGTACGTAACGAGAACAAAAAAGTGGTGTTAGCTACCGTGCACCAGCAATTTGTAGATGGTATAGCGCAAGCAAATATACCGCTTACGTATAAAGATGTAGAGCTTGAACATATTGAGCAGTGGTTAAGTAAAGGCTTTAGTGTGCTGTTATTAATTAGTACATACAGCTTTGATGGTAAAAAATCGCCACATTGGGTGTGTGTTACGCACCTTGATGAGCATTGCGTGTATGTTCATGATCCGTTTTGCGAAACTGATAACGACAAGCAACTCGCAATAGATTGCCAATATGTGCCTATTGCACGAAGTGATTTTAGTAAAATGTCAGCATTTGGTAGCCAACGTTTACGAACGGCGGTGGCTATCGCTAATAAAATATAGGTTAACAGTGACTTTTTTAGATTTAATTGATGTAGCCCCGTATTCGTGGGCGGCTATTGGTACAGCAGCTTTTTGCGGTGCCATTATAGGTATAGAGCGCCAATTGCGCGGCAAGCCTGTTGGTATTCGTACCTCAGCGTTAATAACCTTGGGTACGTATTTGTTTTTATCCACTGCGTTTAATTTACAAGGGGATGTAATAGATCATTCTCGTGTAGTTGGGCAAATAATTACAGGTATTGGTTTTTTAGGTGCAGGCGTTATGCTCGCAAAAGATGGTGCGGTAGTTGGTGTTACATCAGCTGCAACCATCTGGGTGCTTGCATCAATAGGCGTTATGATAGCCACTGAAAACCTTGGCGCTGCTATAAAACTCTCGGTGCTGGTGGTGGGTATTTTATATGGTGTTGACGTACTTGAGGCTAAATTTAAAAGCTTAAGCAAAGGCGTACACACTAAAGTAAAAAACTATCAAAAACGCTATTATCGAAAAGAATTTAACGACACAGAACGCCACTAAAAGTGGCGTTTTTTAATTAGAGCGTAATTGTTTGATATTGGATGGCATCTTCAATAGGAGCTGGGCGCCCAATAAAATAGCCTTGTACGTTATCAACGCCTAGTTTTCTGAGTGTGTTTAATTCATCTTGATTTTCTATACCCTCAGCTACAATTGAGCAATTAATAGCTTTAACAAATCCGCATAGTGTTTTAGCTAATAAAAACTTTCTACGGTCTGTGTTTATATTTTGAGTGAGGCTTATGTCTAACTTAATGATATCTGCCTCTAATTCTAAAATATGCTGAAAAGATGAAAATCCAGCACCTACATCATCGATAGCTAGCTTTACACCCCGGTTTCTTAATGGTCGAAGTGCGGTTCTCATAGCTTGGTAGTCTAAAATAGGTGAATGTTCAGTCACTTCTAAAATTATTCTATTACAATCGATGCTTTGTAATACTTTGTCTATTGAGCCTGATAAAATATGCTGAGGTGAAGTATTTATAGTGATATAAGCTTTTTCATCAAATTGATCTAAGTAACGTAATGTATTTTGTATAGCAAGTATTTCTAATGCTTCTCCTAAACCCAGTTTTTCAGCATATTTAAACCAAATATCAGGTGTTTTATAGGGTTCAATAAAAAAGCGTGACAGAGACTCATAACCCGAAAGTTGATTGGTTGATAAATTAAATATGGGCTGAAAATAAATCGTAATATCGTTTGTTTTTATAATATTTTCAATAAGCGACTTTGACTCATTATTTAAAATGTCAGATTGAACCTTTTTTTCGATTAACTCAGTAGCTATTTCAGAAATCAGCCTAAGAAATGACAAATCTCTGTCGTTCAAGGTATTGTCTAATACGGTTTTATAACAGCAAAAAGTTCCATAAATTTTCCCGGTGGATAAGATAATGGGTACACCAATATAAGAGCCAATATTTAGCTTTTCTGTGACTGGCATGTTGCGGGTTATTGGATGCTCAAGAGTATTAGGGATTATTTGTTCTAGCTCGTTATCGGATATTTTTTTACAGTAAGTTTCGCAAATTGGATCTGAATTACCTTCTGATACGCAGGTATTTGTAGTTTGATTATCTACCACTTTAAAAACGCGATCAGTATTGGTGAATTCTGAAATAAACGCGACTTCCATACTCAAATGTTTTCGTACAAGTGAAAGTAACTTTAATAACTTTGATTCAATAGAAGCATCGCTTTGTGGATCAAAAAGGTGCTTACTAAGTTTATCTCTCATGCAGTTACCTTGGTATAGCGTAAATTATATTATTGATAAGAGTATAATTTATGTATAAAAAAATGCCAATTTAGAGTGTCGTCCCTGGTTATCCAAATAACTTTCGTCTAACTACTTTTCTATAACCACTAGGCGTTTGGCTTAATACTTTTTTAAACACGCGTGTTAAATGACCTTGGTCGTTATATCCCACTTCTAAAGCCACTTCTTGAATTGATAAATTTGATGATGCTAATAACTCCTTCGCACCTTCTACACGTAATTGTTGCCAATACTCAATAGGGCTTTGATTAGTGGCGGCTCTAAAACGACGAGTAAAAGTACGGTAGCTCAAGCTAAATTGGGCAGCAACTTCTTGCAGGTTTAACTCGGTGGCTAAATTTGTTTTTAGCCAAAACTGAATTTGCGCAATTAGCTCGTCGGGGTGGCGGTCAACTGCGCCTTCTAAGTAGCGTTGATCTTCGTAGGGTTTACGTATTTCGTGCGAAAAGTTTCGCTCTACATGTTGAGCGGCGGCTTTTCCATAGTACTGACTAATAATATGTACAATCACATCTGCAAGGGCATTAAGGCTTGCTACGGTGTACATGCGTTCTGACTGGGTTATAAAAAAGTCGGGTTTTAAACGCACTAACGGGTAGTCGTGGCTAAATTGATTGGCGTAGTGCCAATGGGTTGTAGCAGGGTGCCCATCAAGTAAGCCAGCCTCAGCTACTAAGCAGTTGCCAGTGCCTACACCAATTATATGGCTGCCTGCGCTAAAGCTCTCGCTTAGCCAATCAACTACGCCTTGATTTGTACGCACTACAGGGCGCGGGTTTCGCCAAATTCCGGGCACTATAATTAAATCACTGTAGGGGGCATTAGTTGTTATGCAATCAGGAATTATCGCAAGGCCTGCGCGAGTGGGTATAAATTCAGCATTTTTAGCCACTAAATTTATAGCAAGCGGTCTAAAGCTTTGCTTATCAAGATGGCCTTTAGCAAAGGCCTCGCCGGCTCTTAACATCTCGATAGGCAGCGTTAAACTGGTAACTAATAAATGCGGATATACCGCTATAGCAATGTTTAGTGGTGGATTAGTGTGTTTGTCAGTCATATAAATGCTCCGACCAGTATGTTTTGGCCTTTTGTGCTGAATATTTGGCTATTAAAGCACAATGCATAGTGCATAATCCATTTAAACTGCCTGTTCTTCTAATAACACGTTTTTAAAGGTAAATTATGACAGCATTACCCGTTATAGTAGGCATGGGTGGCATTAACGCCGCTGGCCGTACTTCTTTTCATCAAGGTTATCGCCGTATCGTGTTAGATAGTTTAAATGCTCAAGATCGCAGTGAAACATTCTTAGGCCTCGCCACACTGATGAATCTAGTAAGCGTTGTAAACGGCCAATTACAAGATACACAAGGTAATAATGTTGAGCAAAGCGACATAGAAGCACGCTTTGGTGAGCAAATTATTGCTGGTACGCTTATTCGTAAAATTGAAAAAGAACACTTTGATGCAGATGCCACACCGTGGCAGCAAAAAATGACGCTAAACGCATCAAGCGATAACGCAATTGTGTTTGAAACGCGCGCTCGCGACTTACCTACACCTGTTCCAGCTAGCTGGCAAGTTGAAGAACTTGAAGGCAAAAAAGTAAAAGTAACTATTGCAGCCGACTTAGATGTTAAGCATGACTCAACACGTGATAACCCGATTAAATCTGCAGGGCAATTTCCGACTGGGTTTGATCCGTCTGTTATGTATAACAGCCGCTATCAGCCTCGTGGTCTGCAAGCTACTATTTTTGCAGCTACCGATGCTATTAAATCAACAGGGCTTGATTGGCAGCATATTATGAATAGCGTAGAGCCAGATAAAATTGGTACCTATTCAGCATCGGTAATTGGCCAAATGGACGACAAAGGCCTAGGCGGTTTAGTAAAGGCGCGCCAACAAGGCGACCGTGTTAGTACTAAGCAGTTAGCACTGGGTTTAAATACAATGTCGACCGACTTTATTAACGCGTATGTTACGGGCAATGTAGGTACTACGTTTTCGACCTCGGGCGCCTGTGCTACGTTTTTATACAACTTACGTGCAGCGGTTAACGACATACAGGCAGGGCGTACACGCGTTGCGGTTGTCGCAAGTGTTGAGTGTGCTATTACACCAGAAGTGATTGAAGGCTTTGGTAACATGAGCGCACTTGCAAATGTTGAAGGTTTGCGCCGTTTAGATAACTTATCAAGTGATGAAGAACCAGATTATCGCAAAAGTAGCCGCCCATTTGGCGACAACTGCGGCTTTACATTAGGTGAAGGCGCACAAGTTGCTATTTTAATGGACGATGCCTTAGCCCTTGAACTAGGCGCTGACATTATGGGCTGCGTACCGGATGTATTTGTAAATGCAGATGGCATAAAAAAATCAATCACGTCACCTGGTCCTGGTAACTATATTACCATGGCTAAATCGGCTGCTTTAGCAACGAGCCTTTTAGGCAAAGAAGCTTTGCAAGAACGTAGCTTTATTTTAGCGCATGGCTCAAGTACACCACTAAACCGCGTAACAGAGTCGCTGATATATCACAAAGTGGCACAAACGTTCGCTATTGATAATTGGAAAGTGACAGCGCCAAAAGCCTATGTTGGTCATACTATAGCTCCTGCAAGTGGCGACCAATTAGCGATAGCTTTAGGTGTATTTAGCCATAATATTATGCCGGGTATTACCACAATTGATAAAGTGGCTGATGATGTTTACACCGATCATCTTGATATTCGTAATAGCCATTACGAATGCGCCGATATGGATATTGCTTTTATAAATTCAAAAGGCTTTGGCGGTAACAATGCAACAGCTACCGTACTTTCACCAAAAGTAACAATGCAAATGCTCGCTAAGCGCCATGGCGATGAAGTTATGAGTAGTTACGCGCAGAAAAACGTGGCAATTAAAGCCGCGCAACAAACGTATCAAGCTCAAGCCGATTTAGGCCAGTACGAACTTATTTACCGCTTTGGCGACGGACTTATTGACGACAACGATATTGTAATAGACGAGCAAAGTATTCAGTTACCTGGCTTTGAAAAAGCAATTACGTTTAGCACAACAAATTCCTATCAAGATATGTTTTAAGCACACATACTTGTTAGCAAGGCGCTTTTAAGCGCCTTTTTTAATGCCTCAAATGTCTTGTCCTGAAATAGGTTTACATATTTAGGGCTTATTTTGTGAAAACCACTAAAACTAAAGACGTTAAGTGTACTCAACGCGATTATAAATTATCCATTGTTGAGCAAGTAGAAAAAGACGACTTCACGTATAAACAAGTGGAAAGCCATTACGGCATTCAAGGTCGAAGTATCGTTCAGGTATGGCTGCGAAAATAGGGTAAATTAGACTGGTCTAAACCAACTTATATGACCGACATGCCTAAATCAAAAGAAACCCCTGCACAAAAAATTAAACGTTTAGAGCGTGAGATATAAGACTTACGCCTAAAGGATTTAATTAAAGATGAAATGATTAATATTATGGATGAAGAGTACGAAGCAGGCTTGCGAAAAAAATACATATCCGAGCTATCACGCGCGCAAAAGAAAAACAGCAAGTAAAGCTTACTCCGTTATGCCGTGCATATGGCATAACGGTACAAGGTTACTATCAAGCTATGCACAGAATAGATGCTCGGAATAAAGCGTTAGAGCCAGTTAAAGAATTAGTGATGTATTGGAGGCAGTATTGGTGGGAAGAAACTTTATCTGATGATAAAGCCAGAGCTGCAAGAACGTGGTATTAAACTAGGTCGTGATTGATTATTTGAGAGAGCATGACTTTCTTGTAAAACCAAAGAAAAATTACACTAAAACAACAAACAGTAACCATTGGATGCGCAAGCATCCCAATTTACTGAAAGAACACAAACCTACTGCGGCCGAGGAGGTCTTCGTCAGTGACATTACATACGTAAAGTCAGCGTAAGGCGTGCATTACTTGTCGTCAGTCACTGATGCTTATAGTCGAAAAATAATGGGTTATGAGCTGAGTGATGAAATGAAAGCAACCGATGTAGTCAAAGCGTTAGAGATGACGATTAAGCAACGCGTATATAAACGTGATGCCATTCATCATTCAGATAGAGGTTTACAATATTGCTCTGAAGTATATCAAAATGCGCTATTAAAAGAGGGAATTAAGCTATCGATGACCGATGGATATGACTGTTATCAAAACGCATTAGCTGAGCATATTAACGGGATATTAAAACAAGAGTTTCTACTGTACAAATGTCGCAACATGGCAGAGTTAAAGCAGCTCGTTGAAGAATCGATATTTATATACAATGAAATGCGACCGCACTTAAGTTTGGATATGAAAACACCAAATCAAGTGCATAAAAAAGACCTGGCGCTTTCGCACCAAGTCTTCCATTAAAACCGTCAACCTATTTCAGGGCACGACATAAAAGAGCCTAAAATGTAGAGCGTGTTCTACTTTGGGATTAAACATGAACTACTTTAAAGTTTTTCTAGGCACGCGGTTTTTTGGCCTTTTATTAATGTAAGTAATAGCAAGGCACGCTGGTTTATTTCTTTTCTATCTACTTTAATAACTTGGATGTAAGTAATTATAAGACCGCAGGAACAGTTATATAGTGCATAAGACCTAAACTACGACTAAATAGCTCAAGAGAGAATAAGTTTATTCTTATAATGAAAACACACCTTAATAAAAAATTAATTATATTTTTAACTCTATGATATTAAGTTTAAAAGACATTTTTCTAATGATTTATAACTACTGAAAATCAATGGAAGTAGTTGAAAAAAACTAGCGATGTTCCATACTATTTATAATAGATAAGCCATATAAAAACTAATCCTACAACTAAATAATTATAAATTTGGCTATGAACTTTATTTACAACCCTTTGTAAATTTAATATGTGCCTGAACATCTAGTGATTAATTTCTGCTTAGGTAAATATTCAGATTACTAATTACTTTAGGAATAGCAATGAAATTAACCTTAATAATTCGTTGGATAGAAGGTAAGTTTTTGCTTAGCTTTTATATTTTGTTGGTTGTACCGCACATTAGTATTGCTTCAACCGTTTTATTTGATGATTATCCCCAAAATGGTACCTCTTTGTGGTCTACCTCATCAAGTGAATCAAACTTAACACAAATAGATGAACCAGTAGCTGGTGGTGATAAAGCAATAGTATTGTTAGCTCACCATTGGACCCAATCTGGTTTGCACATTGCGCAAGTACCGCCATACGAAGATACTATCCTCGAAGCAAAAATATACAGAAAGGCAGGCAGTAAAGGGACGCTCATGTTTCGCAGAGGCGAAAACTCATTAAAGATAAACTTAGATGAATCTAATAGCGAGTTTTGGACCATTAATGGCCAGCCAGGGCATAATGATTTTTTAGATGACACTTGGCATACAATTCAAATACATCTTAAGCACTTCAATCTAAATGAGGGGGAGAACGTACTAGCAGTAGGTATACAGGGCCCTTACGATACAGGTGTATTTTATATGGACTCAGTCTACTTTAAAGAGAATAAACCAGTTGTAACTACTGGCCCTCCAGTACTAGGGAATTGGATACTTTCTTTTGAGGATGATTTCAACCAAAACACACTAAACCCTGATAAGTGGAAAGTTGGCAAGCAATACTTAGGTATGAGTGGCCTTGCTGCTAATGCAGGTAGTGAAAATATTAGTGTTGAGAATGGAATGCTAAAGTTCAAAGCAGAGAAAGAGAGCTTTAATCAAGGGGATAAAACGAATCATTATAAAGGGGCTGAGATCAGTACTTTTGGCAAATTTAGGCAGCAATATGGTTATTTTGAAGCCAAGATTAAGTATGACTCAGTTCATGGTACGTGGCCTGCTTTTTGGCTGCTAGCTGACAAAGGTATTTATGGGAGTGATACATACAGGCGCCAAGCTTTATTGAAATTTAGTCTAGAGGGTATATCAGATACGGTTGATTCAGCATTTTTAAAGTTCAAGGTCTCTAAAGCAACAGATAAAAGTAGTGTTGCGGTACATAAAACGCTTTCGAGTGATTGGTTACAGAGTACAGTAACGTGGGATACAAAGCCTAAGGTTGACCCAATTTGGTTTATTCACCGTTATGGTGCTTCATCAGGTGATATTGTAGAGGTAGATGTTACTGAGTATGTTAAAGCGCAAAAAATTGCGGGAAATGATGCCAGTTTTTCCCTAGTCGATAACTACATGAAAGGCCAGCTCTTAGAGATATTCAGCAATGAGTCAGAAAATTATGCTGACAGGCCATTACTAGCTGTTAATGGTACAGATATAGGAACAACTGATGACGCAACAGTTCGTGGCGGTGAGTACTCAAGCGAAAACTTTGGTGATGAACCCAATTTATTAGTTAAAGATATGTGGGGGGATACTTCTACGACTTTCGGTAGAGGTATGGAGTTCGACATCATGGAATATTTAGGAGTATGGGACGAAGATGTCAGTTGCGCAGCTTTGCATTGGGATGGATACGGTAGTGAACATGCATCTGTAGGGTCAGATAAGCTCTACTTTAATGGAACAGAAGATGACTTTCACCTATTTGGTATGCATTGGGCTCCTAATTACGTAGGAATATATATCGATGGTGAAAAAGTATGGGAGCATGAAAGCGAGCGAATTGGCAGCTTACCCTCATATATAATCTTATCATTACAAGTAGGTGGATGGGACGGTAATACACGTAATATTGATGATGATTTTGTTGCTACAATGCTTGTTGATTATGTCAAAGTTTGGGAAAACCAAGACAACAATTAGTATTAACGTTTAGGTTAAATCGGGCTACGGAAGGATTAAAACAGATTTAAATTTTTTACTTAGTAACTTTGACTCCAAAGGCGCTGATTAAAGCGCCTATGTTTATGGCTGTGGTTTTTATTATAAAAGCTAAAATAAAATTGATTGAAAAAAACAACGTGTTCCTATGGATTTGCTTGCTTTTATCTTGATCGTTTGTTTCTATTATATAAACACTATCTAGGATGGATAAAACTAATGAAAAAACTCATATTAGCGCTTTCTTTAACTTGTACTTTTACTCAACTCTCTGTTTTTGCAGACGACTTTGTTCCTGCAGAAGTGATTAATAAAAACTACGATCAGCTTACTAATACTTCTTCGCGCGCTTCGAGGTTAGAGGGGATTAATTTGAGCAGTTACGTGGTTGATAAAAGCGGGCAGGTTAGTGATATAGAAATTGTAGCTACGGTTGGGCAAAAAAAGTACCAAAGAGAAGTAATGGATTACGTGTCTAAGCTCAACTACAAAAGTGCAAAATTAAATGGTGAGACTATACCTGTAGCAAAAACCATTACTGTAAGTTCGCAAAATTTACATATTAATTTTTCAAACGATAAAGCGTCTCGCGGCTTTTTTAATGATTATGAGCAAGCTAGTAAATTAATCGACGAAAAGAAATACGATGAAGCTAAAAGCCGTATCGATGAATTAGAAAATGAACATACAAAAAATACGGTTGAGATTGTTTTGCTTGCATGGCTTAAAAGCCAGCACAGTTATTTCGTGCAAGACTGGAAGAGCTTTGATCAGCATATCTACGAAGCGTTTTTATTTAGAGCTAATCTACCGGATCAAATTCAAAAACGTGTGATTAAAAACGCTTTACAGTGGTTTATATCAAAACAAGATTATGTACGTGCTTATGATGCAATAGATGCACTAGGCAATATTGAATCCATAACCTTTACAGAGCAAAACAAGGAACAGTTGTTAACTCAAGTGAACGATATTTATAAAAACTCGGGAGATATTAAACAACAATTTAGTTTAGCTTCAGAACAAGCTGTAATGCCTATGATGTCGAAGTCTGAAGTTAAATTAGAATCAGAATTACCACTGAGTAAAGTGCAACTTAGATGCGAAAACAAAGTCGTTGACTATGACACTAATACAATTGATAAAATTGTTATTTCGAAAAATGATTTGCGTTGTGGATTATTAATAAAAAGCGCTCAAGCACAAACAATTACACTTAAGCAAAGCGGTGAAAGCTTTTTATAAAAATTGTAACTCCCCACATATAAATTATGGGGAGTTATTGCATTAATAAGTCTTGGCTATTCAAACAATGCATTGGAATTTTGCTGCAATACTTATTAAAAAAACTGTTACTTAAACTTTTTTACATACCTAAGCGTTATAAAGTTAATAATGGCAAGTAAAATTGCTATTTCGTAGCGGCTGTACGCTACGGCTATACCAATTAAGCCCATATTCCAAATACTGGCTGCGGTTGCTGTGCCGGAGGTTGATTTGTTATTTTTCAAAATTGCGCCACCGCCAATAAAACCAATACCAGTAATGATGCCTTGCAACATTTTTGATTGAGCTTCTGCGCCATCTAAAACCGACATAGCAATTAATGCATACCCACACGATGCAACAGCAACAAGAGGAAAGGTACGAAGGCCTGCGCCATCATTACTTCGCTCTCTGTCGTAAGCCATGGGTAGTGCAAGTAGGTATGCAATACCTAGGTGTATTAAGTTATCGATGATTTCATTCCACTGTAAATCAATTTCCATTATTGAGCCTGTGCTGGTTAACTTTGTTAATAATAAGCAAACAGCAAGCCATGGCATAAATTACTATTAATCAATGAGTTATTGTTAATACCTATATTTAACAAGAATTATTGAGGAAACTTTTACATGTTTTTATTACTATTTTACGCAATAGTTAATTTGATCTGAGTTTTAAAGCCCCGTATTCTTTTATCCAGACTAAAAGACACCTATGTGAATCTCTTGCCTTTAAATAAAACATTAAGCACCCCCACTAAGCTTGAAAAAACAGCCTTACTATTTTGCGTTGGGTTATCTGTTATTGCTTTTTTATTTCCTGAATTACTCACAGAGCACTTACAACCCGCTATTAATAAAATTTTAGGTTATTTAGGCTCGCCATTTTTTATATTGGTAAACTTGTTACTTTTTTCTGTGATAGCTATTGCTATAAGCCCATTAGGGCAACGAAAAATAGGAGGAGCGCAAGCACTTGTTGAGTTTAGTACCTTTGGTTGGCTTTCTATGTTGTTTGCAGCAGGAATGGGCGCAGGACTTATATTTTGGGGAGTAGCAGAGCCTGCACTACACACGGTTAATTCGCCTTTAAAGCAAAGCTTGTATCCTAACAATCAAACAAGTGGTTTGGCACTTACCTTAGTTAATTGGGGCGCGCATGCATGGGTGCTCTATGCAGTATTTGGCTTGTTATTAGGTGGGCTTACTCGCAATAGTGGTAAAGCGGGCGATATTAGTGCTCCTGTGATCAGTGCAACTAAAGGCGTTATTAATCGGGCTTGGCAGTTACAGTTGAGCTTTAGCATTAAATTAATTGCCATACTTGCAATATTTTTTGGTGTCGTGGGCACAATTGCTAATTTAACTTTATTACTGCGTAAAGGGCTCGAGCTTGAGCTAAGAGTTGAATCGGCTTTATTTTCGGGGTTTATTATAATTTTTTTAATTGCGCTGCTTTATACCATTTCTGCAAAGTTGGGGCTTAAAAAAGGAATTCAAACTTTTAGTAAATTTAATGTGTTTTTAGCATTTGCACTTATAGCATGGCTATTAATTTTTGTGCCTATAAAGCCAATTATAGGCATAGCTGTAGGAGGAACATGGGATTACATTCAGCTCATAACCACAGGTACATGGCAGTTTGAAAGCGTACTTAATGACCCCGCATGGGCAACAGGTTGGACATACAATTACTATTTTTGGTGGTTAGCTTGGGGCCCGTTTGTTGGTGTGTTTTTGGCAAAAATTAGCCAAGGACGGCCGGTTTGGCAATACATTTTAGGTGTCGTATTTGTACCAACCTTTGTGACTATTATATGGTTTAGTGTGTTTTCGGGCTCTGCAATTGCGTGGGATCAAACACACAATGCAGGCATTTTAGCGGCTATTAAAGCCGATTATACACAAGGGCTGTTTGTATTTTTCGAGCAATTAGGCTGGCAAGGCGGTTTATTGATTTGGTCAAGTTTATTGCTTCTACTCATTTTTGTAGCCACATCAGCAGACTCTGCTGTTTTGGTTATTCGCCAATTAAGTGGTGCAAGTGAAGCTCAAACATGGAGCTTGTATGCTTGGTCGTTTGCACTAGGTTTATGCGCTTTTGTTTTGCTAGTACAAAATAATGAACCATTAAACAGAAGCGTTGCTATTATTGGAGCGCTTCCTTTTTTGGTTATTTTTATTTTACAGCTGGTGGGTTTTATTAAAGAGTTCATACGTGAATTTAAGCACTAAGGCTTACATTTTTTTACAATGCTATTTTTAAAATTGTATATAATTTAGGTAATTATATTGGTGGGGTTAATAATGCGTACTTTATTGATTATTCTATTTACAAATGTATTAATTGGTTGCGCTGCTGCGGGTATAATTTTAGATGGGGCAGCGCGCTCTCAACCTGGCCCAGTAAATGCGGGGCCTGTTGTAAAAGATAAAGAGGGCTTTAGCTTTACTAAACTCGGTGTTGAAGCCGATATGGCTATAGTTGAATTTATTAAAGGTAAGGGCAATAACAATACGGTACAAGTATGCAGGCAAGTGAGTAAAGTATTGAAAGAGTGTGTAGAGTTAGAAAAGTCATCCCTACACACTAATGAGCCTATGCAGTTAAAAACTGATGATGAAATAATAAGTGTTGGTCAATAAAACTGCTTATAAAAAAGTAACTATGATCATAGCCTGCTTGCATTTCAAGTGTAAGCGGATAGCCTTTTTTATCAGCAATAGCGACTAAGCTTTCTGGCTTAAGTTGCTCTTGTAAAAAGCCATCAGCATCACCTTGACTCACTAACATGGGTAAGTAATGAGCTTGCTCTGCGTTTTTCATCAACTCGCAGCTATCATATTGTGCCCAAAGCGCTTTATCATTTCCTAAATAACCAGTAAATGCTTTTACACCCCAAGGGGATTCAATCGGGTTTACAATAGGGCTAAAAGCCGAGGCACTTACAAACGCAGTCGGGTTTTTAAGTGCAACCATTAATGCACCGTGCCCGCCCATAGAGTGACCACTAATTGCTTTTGTGCTTGTAATCGGAAAATGTTGTTCAATAAGTGCTGGTAATTCACTAACAACATAATCGTACATATTAAAATGAGTGTTGTAAGGAGCTTGCGTGGCATTTACGTAAAAGCCTGCGCCTTGTGCAAAGTCGTAGCTGTCTTCATTGGGGACGTTTTCGCCGCGCGGGCTAGTGTCAGGCGCTACAATAGCAATACTCAGCTCAGCTGCTTTTTTAAATGCGCCGGCTTTTTGCATAAAATTTTCGTCTGTACAGGTTAAACCTGATAGCCAATAAAGTACCGGTACTTTGTTTGTCTCACTTGCGCCAGGTGGTAAAAATACGGCAAAGCGCATAGTGCTATGTGTACTTTGCGAGCTGTGAGTATATTGTTTATGCCAACCGCCAGACACTTTTACACTTGAGATATTTTCTAACATACTTAATCCTTAAAAGCCGTAAACTTAAAAGTATTACGGCTTATTAATAAGCTATTTTACGAATGCAGTTTATTAGTAATGAATGACTGTACGAATACTTTTGCCTTCGTGCATTAAGTCAAACGCTTCATTAATATCTTCAAGGCCCATTGTGTGAGTAATAAAGTCGCTAAGAGCAAATTCACCCGCCATGTAACGCTCAACAATTTCAGGAAGTTGTGAACGGCCTTTAACGCCACCAAATGCACTACCACGCCATACACGCCCAGTTACTAGTTGAAACGGGCGGGTTGATATTTCTTGGCCTGCACCCGCCACCCCAATAATTACTGACTCTCCCCAACCTTTGTGGCAACACTCAAGCGCTGAGCGCATTACGTCAACATTACCGATACATTCAAACGAGTAGTCAACGCCGCCGTCTGTCATTTCAACAATAACTTCTTGAATTGGCTTGTCGAAATCTTTTGGGTTAATTAAATCAGTTGCACCTAGTTTTGTAGCTAAATCGAATTTAGTGGTGTTTATATCAACACCAATAATACGACCCGCACCGGCCATTTTTGCGCCAATAATCGCAGACAAACCAATACCGCCTAAGCCAAATATAGCAACAGTGTCGCCAGGCTTTACTTTAGCTGTGTTGGTAACTGCGCCCATGCCTGTTGTTACACCACAGCCGAGTAAGCAAATCTCTTCTAGTGATGCTTCTTTATTTACTTTAGCGAGTGAGATTTCTGGCAATACAGTGTACTCAGAGAACGTTGATGTCCCCATGTAGTGATAAATTGGTTGGCCATCTTTAAAAAAGCGTGTAGTGCCGTCTGGCATTAGGCCTTTACCTTGTGTTTCGCGCACGGCTGAACACAGGTTAGTTTTACCTGAAGTACACATTTTACATACGCCACATTCTGCAGTGTATAAAGGAATAACATGATCCCCAACTTCAACACTCGTTACGCCTTCGCCAACAGCATAGACAACACCAGCGCCTTCGTGACCTAAAATAGCAGGAAATATGCCTTCAGGATCTTGGCCTGATAATGTAAATGCATCGGTATGACACACACCTGTAGCGGTAATTTTTACCATTACTTCGCCTTTTTTAGGCATCATCACATCAACTTCTTCAACACTAAGTGGTTGATTAGGACCCCAAGCAATGGCAGCTTTTGATTTAATAAATTCAGACATGTGTTTTATTTCCTTTAACTGGCTATTAAAAAATAATTGTAGACCCAATTTGCTTGGGTGATGTGCTTATTGTATTTGTTTCTCAAATAATGATAATCTCAATTTTATTAAAACACTTTTACAGTATGGTAATAATGGCGCGTTGGGATGGAATAGATGAGTTTATAGCTGTAGGGGAGGAGGGTAGCTTTACTGCGGCTGCAAAAATGCTTGGGCTTTCGGTTGCGCATATTAGCCGCCATGTTACGGCGCTTGAGAAACGTTTAAATACCCAGCTTTTAACCCGTACTACTCGTAAAGTGGTTTTAACTAAAGAAGGCGAAGTGTATTTACATCAAATAAAGCACTTACAACATGCTATGGATGAGGCAACTCAAGGTCTTGCCACGCACCAAACTACACCAAAGGGTAAAATTAAGCTCACAGCCCCTGTTATGTATGGGGAAACGTTCATTATGCCTATAGTGCATAATTTTATGAAGGATCATCCCGAGGTAGAAGTTGTTGCCACACTAAGTAACGAGCAAGAAAACTTATTAGAGGGCGGATTTGATTTAGCAATAAGGCTTGGGCACTTAAAAGATTCGAGCTTAAAAGCGCGTAGGTTAAGTGCGCGGCGGTTTATTATGTGCGCGGCACCACAGTATTTAACGCGATTTGGTGAGCCGCATACTTTAGGCGAGCTAAACAGCCATGAATGTTTAATTGGGAATAGTAGCTACTGGCGCGTAAACGAAAATGGGCGCGATAAACACATTAAAATAGCGGGGCGGCTACAGTGTAATAGTGGTTGGGCGCTGGTGGATGGCGCAAAAAAGGGGCTCGGTATTGTACAGCTCCCAGACTACTACATTGAAAACGAAATTAACTCAGGGCAATTGGTGCCTATTTTAACACCCTATCAACCACAGCAAGAAGGGGTATGGGGCGTATATCCACCAAGGCAGTTTGTGGCCACTAATGTACGGGTATTGCTCGATTATTTAGTTAAAGGGCTGAAAACTTAACCGCGAATTAATGGTTAAATACATATTGCTGTAAATATAGCCAAGTATCAGATTTTTAAATTATTTCTTACATTTTACGCCATACCCAAAGGCACTTTTTTCGTGCTACTATTGCTCAATACTTTTACGATAAGTGTTAAAAATAATATGTTTCAACCGGTTAGCTTATTTATAGGGCTTAGATATAGTCGCTCCTCTAAAGGAAATGCGTTTATATCGTTTATTTCGTTTTTTTCTATTGCCGGTATCGCTATTGGTTTAATGGCATTATTTACGGTAAGCAGTGTAATGAACGGGTTTGAAAATAGCCTAAAAACCAATATGCTTGGACTTATTCCACATGTTGAAGTTAGCGCAGGTAAAAACACTGCCACCCAAATGAACACCCTTAAAACCGACCTCGAACAATCTCCTTATGTTGATCATGTAAGCTTATATCGCCACGGCGAAGCTATTGTGCAAACAAATAAAGACTTGCACGGCGTTTTATTACAAGGCCTTTATAACGACAGCGGTTCTTTGTATAAAATTACCGATAAAATAGTGCAAGGCGATTGGAAAACTGTATTAAACAAAAATTACAACATTGCTATAAGCCGTTATTTGAGTCGTAAATTAGGCGTTAGCGTGGGTGATAAGCTTCGCGTTATTATGCCTAATGCTTCAACGTATACACCTCTTGGGCGAGTACCCAGCCAGCGTTTATTTAAAGTTGCCGCAATATACGAAACCGGATCTGAGATAGATATGGCACTTGCGTTTACGAGTGGCGCTTCGCTACAACGGGTATTAAAGCTGGATAAAAACACCGCCCCAAATTTAAGTGTTTCATTGCACGAACCTTTCGAACTAGATGAATTTATTGAAGCAAGCCAACGTATTTTAAAAGATCACAATTACAGTGATTGGCGCAGTACCCAAGGTACTCTATTTGCAGCCGTTGCTATGGAAAAGCGCATTATGTCTATGTTGCTTGCCCTCATTGTATTGGTGGCTGTATTTAATATTGTATCGGCATTAACCATGATGGTAAGCGAAAAACAAGGTGAAGTAGCCATACTACAAACGTTAGGTTTAACACCTTCGCAAGTGCAAAAAGTGTTTATGGTGCAAGGCCTATATAACGGCGTAATTGGTACTGCAATAGGCGCATTTTTAGGTGTAATATTTAGTTTATATATAAATGAGCTACTTGCATTAGTGGGCTTAAACTTATTGGCGGGTATAGAGCTTCCGGTAAAATTTGATATTTTGAGTTTAGTAATAATAGCGTTTGCCAGTATTGCTATGAGCTTTTTAGCTACCTTATATCCTGCGCGTAAAGCCGCAAAAGTAAAACCAGCAGAGGTATTACGTTATGAATGATTTAGTAATTAGTTGTGAAAATTTAAGTAAGGTTTATCAAGATGGCAGCAACCAAGTTGAAGTATTAAAAGGCGTTGATTTAGCGCTTCAGCAAGGTGAAATGCTCGCTATTGTGGGGAGTTCAGGCTCTGGTAAAAGTACGCTTTTACACATACTTGGTACATTAGATACCGCAAGTTCGGGTAGCGCTAAAATCAAAAACCAAGAAGTTGCCAAGCTTTCGCGAACAGAGCAAGCCGCATTTAGAAACCAAAACTTAGGGTTTATCTATCAATTTCATCATTTATTAATGGAGTTTAGCGCGGTAGAAAACGTAGCTATGCCATTATTAATTAAAGGCTTAAGTGCAAAAGAGGCTAAAGTACAAGCGCTCGATATGCTCGAAAAAGTAGGCCTTGCACATCGCAGCTCGCATAAACCGTCTGCGCTTTCTGGTGGAGAGCGCCAACGCGTGGCAATAGCCCGTGCACTGGTTACTAAACCTGCGCTTGTGCTTGCTGATGAGCCAACCGGTAATTTAGATAAACAAAATGCGATTAAAATTTACGATCTAATTAACGAGCTAAACCAAAGTTTAAACACGAGTTTTGTAGTGGTTACACATGACTTAGAACTTGCCGATAAGCTGGGTAAAATAGCGTATTTAGATGATGGAAAACTAGCCATTAAAGAGTCGCAGCATGTTGCTTAGTGCATTTTTAAGTAAACGTTTTAGAGCCTATTCAGGCCACAAAGATGAAAAAAACGGCTTTGTTAGTTTTATCGCTAAAGCGTCGACTATTGGTATTTTATTAGGTGTCGCGGTTTTAATTGTGGCGCTGTCGGTAATTAATGGTTTTGAGCAGCAACTAGTACATAGATTGCTAAGTGTTGTGCCGCAGGTTGAATATGTAGCACCAAGTAGACCCATTGCAAATTGGTCGCAAAAAGTTGAGGATTTACAAACACAACCGCATGTAACAGGGGCTGCGCCATTTATTGCAGTGAATGGGATGGCGCAATATAAAAGCCAGCTAAAAGCGATAGAAATTCGAGGTGTTGAGCCATCGCTCGAGAGTAATGTATCGGCGGTAAACCAGTTTACCAGTGGTAAATTAGTGAGTCAGTTAGCCCTTGACGATGTAATTTTAGGTAAGCAAATAGTAAAACAGTTAGATGCAAGAGTAGGCGACAACATTACGTTACTTATTCCGCAAATAGGCCAAAAAGGTCAGTCATTATTAGCGCCTAAACGCGTAACACTTAACCTTGCAGGTGTTATAGAAATGGGAGGCCCCATTGATAGTACAGCTGCATTTATACATCTTAATAAAGCGCAGCAAACATTGGGTTACGATGAAACTCAAGTAACAGGGCTGCGGTTAAGTGTTGATGATGTGTTTTCGGCGCACCAAATAGCGCTAAAAGTGGGCCAAACTATTGACGACTACGTGTATGTTTCCAGTTGGTTCAGAACCCAAGGCAGCCTTTTTCAAGATATTCAAATGGTACGTACCATTGTTTATATTGTGGTGTTTTTAATTATAGCGGTAGCCAGTTTTAATATTGTGTCCTCTTTAGTGATGGAAGTACGCGAAAAACAAGGCAATATCGCAATTTTAAAAACCATGGGCGCGAAAGACAGTACTATTTTAGCCACCTTTGTAATGCAAGGCTTAATGCAAGCATTTGTAGGCGTGGCACTAGGAACACTAATTGGCGTGGTATTAGCGCTTAATATAAGTGAGCTTTTTACGTGGATAAGCCAATTATTTGGAGCCAATCCACTTGAGGGCGTTTATTTTATAGAGTTTTTACCAAGTAAATTAGTACTTGAAGACATTGGTATTACAGTGATTGTTACGTTTGTGCTTGCGATACTTGCCACTATTTACCCTGCATGGCAAGCAACGCGCGTAGATCCTGCCAAGGTGCTTGGTAACTAGGTATAAGAAGCTCAGATAAAAATTAATAGGGTGGTATTAGTAAACCTGTTAAACTAGGTGCTTATTTAAAATTAAGCAATAACTGCTTGGTTGCTATACCTCACTTTGGGATTTACTTTGACTAATAACGATATTTTACGCCGCATTCGCTACACTTTTAACTTAACTGATACTGCTATGGTCAATGTTTTTGCATCAGCAGAGCATACGGTCACCAAAGAGCAAGTAATTGCATGGTTAACTAAAGAAGGTGAAGAGGCTTTTACCCCAATAAGTGATACTGAGTTTGCTAGCTTTTTAAATGGGTTTATTAATACCCAACGTGGCAAACGCGAAGGTGAGCAACCAGAGCCTGAGAAGAAGCTAAATAATAATATTATTTTCATGAAGCTACGTATTGCTTTAAATATGAAAGCAGAAGATGTTATAGCAACACTTGCACTTGTTGATTTTGATTTAAGTAAACATGAGTTAAGCGCATTTTCTCGAAAAGTAGATAACAAACATTACCGTGTTTGTAACGATCAAATATTACGTTTGTTTTTAACTGGCGTACAAAAGCAGCACCGTCCAGAAGAGTCTGCTGAGTAACTGGTTTTAGCTAATTAGTTTTTAGTTAGTGGGTTTTTTGCGAGCGCAATGCAGTATAAAACCCATTAATTGTTATATTTTTAAACAAACCCACACCTAACCTAATACTTCTAAAATTCCCTTTTGAAAATATAAAAACTCACTTGGCACTGTTCCGTTTTTAAATTTGTGAATTTAAATTCATCTTTAATAAATAAAAATCAAACTTCCAATCAAAAATAATTCACGTAGCTCGCGTTAAACATCTCAATTTTTCATGCTAAGGTAATAGTTAATTATATTAAATTAAGACATTAAAGCATGAATCATAAACTTGATCACGTTTACTTTAACATCTGATAAATACTTTTATTATTAACACGGAAGAATAATTATGAATTATATCCATAGCACAATCGCACAATTAAAAAATAGTAGTCCTGCACAATGCGAGTTTTATCAAGCTGTTGAAGAAGTACTTGAATCACTCGAACCTATCTTAGAAAACTCAGAAAAATACAAAAAAAATGCCATTATACAACGCTTAGTTGAGCCCGAACGCCAAATTATGTTTAGAGTTCCCTGGGTTGATGACGAAGGCAATATTCAGGTAAATAAAGGCTACAGAATTGAGTTTAACTCTGCACTTGGCCCCTATAAAGGTGGCTTACGTTTTCACCCAAGTGTGAATGCCAGCATAATTAAGTTTTTAGGGTTTGAGCAAATATTTAAAAATGCTTTAACAGGTTTACCGATCGGTGGTGGTAAAGGCGGGGCAAACTTTGATCCCAAAGGGCGCTCAGATGCTGAAATAATGCGTTTTTGCCAATCATTTATGAGCGAGCTCTATCGCCATATTGGTCCTACAACCGACGTACCCGCTGGAGACATTGGAGTAGGGGCAAGAGAAATAGGTTACTTGTTTGGTCAATATAAGCGTTTGACTGGGCGCTATGAAGGTGTTTTAACAGGTAAAAGCTTATTGTGGGGTGGATCGCTTGTACGAAAAGAAGCCACTGGATACGGCGCTGTTTATTTTGCTGACTACATGCTGCTAGCGCGCGGCGATAGCCTACAAGGTAAGCGCTGCTTGGTCTCGGGCGCAGGTAATGTTGCTATTTATGCTATGGAAAAGCTTTATCAAATGGGGGCAACACCAGTAAGTTGCAGCGACTCTCGTGGCACTGTGTATCATGAATCGGGTATAGATTTAAATCTTATTAAATGTTTGAAAGAGCAATCGCGTGATTGCTTGAGCGTATATAAAAAAACTCACCCCGATGCTATTTATATTTCTGCAATTGACTACCCTAAAGATGGGCACGCTGTTTGGCGCTTTAATGCTGCCGCTGCTTTTCCGTGCGCCACACAAAATGAATTAACACAGGCAGACGCTAACGCATTATTATCCGGCGGTTGTTTATTAGTAAGTGAAGGCGCAAACATGCCTTCAACAAAAGAGGCTATTGATTGCTTTATTGCTGCAAAAATTGCGTATGGGCCAGGTAAGGCCGCCAATGCTGGCGGCGTTGCAACAAGCCAATTAGAAATGGCGCAAAATGCGAGCATGCAAAGTTGGACCTTTGAAGAAGTTGATGAAAAGCTAAAACAAATTATGAAAAATATATTTGTTACCGCTAACGACACCGCTACAGAATTTGGTGAGCCTGGAAACCTTTTATTAGGCGCTAACATTGCAGGCTTTAGGCGCGTTGCAGATGCAATGATTGAGCAGGGTGTCGTTTAATATTAAAGCTGAACAATAAGGCTTTAATATAATGTGATTTTAAAACTAGCCATAAAATTGAGTATATTATGGTTAGTTTTAAATATTAACGCCATTAGTGAACTATAACCCTATAAAGCTGGGCTATAACAGCGTAGGATCAAGTTACTTTCGAATGAAAATTAGGTTTGCACTTTAGGTGCATTAAGACAAAAAATTATGCAACTAACTGCAAAACCATCACTTCCTAATGCGTTACTTATTTCTATTAGTACACCACAATTTAAAGGTGACGAAGCAACAGAATCGCTTGCAGAGCTTGCTCGTTTGGTAACTACGTTAGGCTTTAAAGTAGTAGGTACACAATCGCAAAAGCAAAGTTCTACCCAAAAAGTTAATGTACTGGGCTCAGGAAAACTAGCTGAAATAGCACACCTTACCGGCAATAAAGGGATGGTTGAAAACGAGCAAGAAGATGATTTACTTGATGAAGACCCTTTAACCGAAATATCCTCAGAAATTCCATCAGACGAACTTGATTTTGCATGTGCTGATGTAGTGGTATTTGACTGTGATTTAACGCCTTCTCAACTGCGTAATGTTGAGAACCAGCTTGGTGTAGAAGTATTTGATCGCACCGGTATTATCATTGAAATATTTAGCCGTCATGCGCGTACTAAAACTGCAAAATTACAAGTTGAAATTGCTCGCCTTAATTATGTCGCGCCACGACTGCGTGAAACATCAACAGGTGATAAAGAGCGCCAAATGGGTAAAGGTGCGGGTGAAACCACACTTGAGCTAAATCGCCGTAAGGTGCGCGATCAGTTAGCAGAATTAAAGCGCGAACTTGTTAGTGTTCAAGATGTAATGATGGACAGACGTACGCAGCGCTCTGAGCTATTCTCAGTGGCTTTAATTGGTTATACCAATGCGGGCAAGTCATCAATGATGCGCGCAATTACAGGTAGTGATGTAGAAGGCGAAAATAAACTCTTTGCAACGCTAGATACCACTGTTCGCGCGCTGTATCCGATTACCCAGCCTCGTATATTGGTTTCAGATACGGTTGGTTTTATTAAAAAATTACCTCATGATTTGGTTGCTTCATTTCATTCAACGCTCGCTGAGGCACATGATGCGTCGTTATTGTTGTATGTTGTAGATGCTTCAGATCCTTCTTTTCGCTCACAACTTGAAGTAGTACATAAAGTACTGGCAGAAGTTGGGGTAGAAGGTAGCAAAAAATTATTAGTACTGAATAAGTCAGACCAATTAAGTACTGATCAACAGCAGTCGCTAATGGATGAGTTTCCTGATGCGATGATGACCTCTACGCGTAATCCAGATGATATTAGTAAATTGCACAAATATATTATTGGCATTGCTCATGAGGACATGATTGAAGAAGAGATTGTTATACCGTACACAGCCAAAGGTATCGTGGGCGAAATCCGATCGAGTATGAGTGTTGTTAAAGAAGAATATGAATACAGCCATATTAAATTAACAGTGCGCTCGAGTGCGATTGATTTAGAACGTTTAAAAAAGAGAATGTTAGATTTATAATAAATTTAGTATACAAAAAGCACAGCCAATTGGCTGTGCTTTTTAATCGTTACTTGAGGTAGATTTATTATTCAGAGTTCAGATTTTTTGTAGAGAAAAATTAGGAGAAGGCTTTGTCGCTTAGCTCTTCTTGCATTTGCTCACGCATTTTAAATTTTTGCAGTTTACCTGTTACTGTCATTGGATAGTTTTCTACAAAACGGATATGTCGTGGCATTTTAAAATAGGCTAGTTTGTCTTTTAAAAACTCACGAATTGCTTGCTCATCAAGCACAGCGTCTTCTTTTGGTTGGATCCAAGCGCACACTTCCTCGCCATACCTTTCATCTGTTATACCAAATATGGCAGCATCTTGAATGCCCGGGTAGGTGTAAAGCACTTCTTCTATTTCGCGCGGGTAAATGTTTTCGCCGCCACGAATAATCATATCTTTAATACGGCCAACAATAGTGACAAACCCTTCTGTATCCATGACACCTAAATCGCCAGAGTGTAGCCAACCGTTGTCATCTATTGTGGCTTTTGTTTTAGCATCGTCATTCCAATAGCAGCGCATTATACCTGCACCTTTACTACACACTTCGCCAGGTTGACCAATTTGTTGAATGTTACCCAACTCGTCAATAATTTTAACCTCGGTATGGGCAAGTGCGCGGCCAACCGTCGTTACTTGCCGCTCTATTGAAGAGTCTGTTTCGGTAATGTTGTTTATGGGGCTGCACTCAGTTTGCCCGTAAGCAATCAGTACTTGATGCATGTTCATTTGTGTTTGTACTTTGCGCATTACTTGCTCTGGGCATGTAGAGCCTGCCATTACACCCGTGCGTAAAGTACTTAAGTCATAATCGTTAAAATTACTTAGCTCAAGCTCACTAATAAACATGGTAGGTACACCGTGCAGCGCTGTACATCCTTCTTGTTGAACTACATCTAGTGTGGTTTTTGCATCAAACGAATCGTCTGGATAAATGGCTGCTGCACCTTTACTAACACACAACAAGCTACCCAATACCATTGCAAAGCAATGATATAACGGGATGGGGATACATAACTTGTCATCGCTCGTAAAGTGCATAGATTCGGCGACGAATAGCGCATTATTTAAAATGTTTTTATGAGTGAGCGTTGCGCCTTTTGGGTTACCTGTTGTGCCTGATGTAAATTGTATATTGATGTCTTGCTCAGCATTTAAGTTTGCACCTATTGCTTTTAATTCAAGCTCATGTGCTGATGTTGGCAAGTTAATAACATCATTAAAAGAGTACATACCAGGAGATGCTTCATCGCCAATGCGGATTATATTTTTAAGAGTGGGCAGTGCTTTTAAATTAAGTGTGTCTTTATCGCAAGTTGCAAGTTCTGGAGCCAAACCATTGAGCATTTCTAAATAATCACTGCCTTTAAAGTTTGATGCTGTGATTAGAGTAGAGCATTCAACACTATTTAAGGCGTATTGTAATTCGTTAGGGCGATATGCAGGGTTGATGCAAACCATTATTGCGCCAATTTTTGCGGTTGCAAATTGGGTTAAGCACCACTCAATATTATTAGGAGACCAAATACCAACACGCTCGCCTGGTTTCACGCCAAGTGCCAGCAACCCCATAGCAAGTTGATTAACTTCTTTTTGAAATTCTTTATACGTTAAGCGAATACCCTGGTGATGAACTACAACAGCTAACGCCTCTGGATTTTTGTCGACAATAAAGTCAAAGTACTCCCCGATAGTCGAATTTGTTAAAGGTGTGCTTTGTATACCTTTAAAATAGCTTTGCGATAACGGTAAGTGATTTGTTTGTTCTACTTCTTTTACCGCAATAGTGTGTGTGTGCATTGCTCTCTCCATGAAAATGTGTGTGAGTTATGTAAACTACAAAGTTAAAATAAACACATATTATCGACAAAGAGAAGTGCAGTTAGACTAATGTATTATTAGATTAATAAAATCTAATTATGTTTTTAGATACAAAAAAACGCGTCTTACACTGTAAGTACGCGTTTTTAAACGAGCAATAACTTTACATTTCGTCGCTGCGGTATGTTTTTTTCATTATGTAAACGTAAGCGTTTACAAATGCATTTTCTTGGTACTTTTTAAGACCAGTTTCTTCAAAATCAATAGGAATAGGATTACGCTTTACCTGTTCTTTAATTTCAGTTGTGGTAAATAAACGTACGTCTAAATTGTCGATTAATTGAATCGCAGTTTCCATTTTGAATCCCTTTGCGCTGCCAGCAAATTTACCTTTAGGCTGACGCTCACGGATTGCAACAGAATCAATTTGGTAATCTTGCATTAGTTTTGCAAAATCGAATTGAAATTTACGCATTACTTCAGTGTCGTTACCGTTACCTAAGGTAAAGCGTGTTTGGCGCACATCGCGAATATCAAATACGTCATTATCTTTACTTAAAATACAAAGTAGTACATCACTACCGGTAATTTCTACACCACATGTTCTCATGTCTATTCTCTAAAATAACTTAATTACGCAGTATTATACGCAACACACATTAAAATGCGAGTGTAGGTATAGTTGTAGGTGCGTAATTAGTGCGTTGATGCTTTTATATTTTAATGAAATTATTTTTTTTGCTCTAAAAGTTACATTTTGTGCTCAAAACGGGTGGATTTCACCCCTTAAAACTTGTAATTAAATGCGCAGCACGCGACAATATATCTTTGTAGTTGAATAGACTCTGCATCTACATTTATTAGTCAATGCTTATTCGTAAAAGCGTTGTCGAGTCATTCTCATTTAATTTATTAAAAATACACGTGATACATTGTAGGTGTCACCACTGTAGCAAGGATTTATAATGCCAGTTATTACTCTTCCAGACGGAAGTCAACGTAGTTTTGAAAACCCTGTAAGCACGCTTGATGTTGCAAACGATATTGGCCCTGGTTTAGCTAAAGCGACCATTGCGGGTCGTGTTAATGGCGACCGTGTTGATGCATGTGATTTAATTAGTGAAGACTCTCGTCTTGAGATCATTACCGCTAAAGACGATGACGGCCTTGAAATCATTCGTCACTCTTGTGCTCACTTAATTGGTCATGCAGTTAAGCAACTTTTCCCAGACGCAAAAATGGCAATAGGTCCTACCATTGATAACGGTTTTTACTACGATATCGATATGGAACATTCATTATCACAAGATGATCTTGAAGCAATTGAAAAGCGTATGTTGCAACTTGCAAAAACCAACTACGACGTAGTGAAAAAAACAGTAAGCTGGCAAGAAGCACGCGATACATTTGAAGCGCGTGGCGAAACATACAAAATAGAAATTCTGGACGAAAACATCGCTAAAGATGACCGCCCAGGGTTATATCATCACGAAGAATATGTAGACATGTGTCGTGGACCTCACGTTCCTAACATGAAATTTTGCCAAAACTTCAAAATAATGAAAGTTGCGGGTGCATATTGGCGTGGTGATTCAGAAAACAAAATGCTACAACGCATTTACGGCACAGCGTGGGGCGATAAAAAGCAACTTAAAGCGTATTTAAAACGCCTTGAAGAAGCTGAAAAACGCGATCACCGCCGTATTGGTAAAGCGCTTGATTTATGGCATTGGCAAGAAGAAGCGCCAGGTATGGTATTTTGGCACAACGATGGTTGGAGCATTTACCGCGAGCTTGAAGAATTTGTACGTGAAAAATTACGCGAATATGAGTACGAAGAAGTAAAAGGTCCAATGATGATGGACCGTTCACTTTGGGAAAAATCAGGTCACTGGGAAAAATATTCAGAAGCAATGTTTACCACTGAGTCTGAAAAGCGTGAATACGCGATTAAACCAATGAACTGCCCAGGACATGTGCAGATCTTTAACCAGGGTTTAAAATCGTACCGTGATTTACCACTTCGTATGGCTGAATTTGGTTGTTGTCATCGTAATGAACCATCAGGTGCACTACATGGTTTAATGCGTGTACGTGGCTTTACCCAAGATGATGCTCACATTTTCTGTACCGAAGAGCAGATAATGGACGAAGTTTCAGCGTGTATTAAGATGGTTTATGATACATATGAAACATTCGGATTTGAGAAGATTGTAGTTAAGCTATCTACTCGCCCAGAACAACGCATTGGTGAAGACCATATGTGGGATAAAGCAGAGCTTGCTTTAGCCGAAGCACTTAAGCTAAACGATATTGAATTTGATTATCTTCCGGGTGAAGGCGCGTTTTATGGTCCGAAGATTGAATTTACTTTATACGATTGTTTAGACAGAGCGTGGCAGTGTGGTACAGTGCAATTAGACTTTGCATTACCGGGTCGTTTAGGCGCTACTTATGTAGCAGAAAATAACGAACGTCGTACACCTGTAATGATACATCGTGCTATTTTAGGTTCTATTGAACGCTTTATTGGCATTTTAACTGAAGAGTATGCTGGTTTATTCCCGACGTGGCTTGCGCCAAAGCAAGTGGTAATTATGAATATTACCGATAAACAGGCTCCTTATGTTAAAGAAGTTGTACAAAAATTAAATAAACTTGGAATTAGAGCCGCTGCTGACTTGAGAAATGAGAAGATTGGCTTTAAAATCCGTGAGCATACACTGAAGCGTATTCCATACTTGCTTGTTGTTGGCGATAAAGAAGTTGAACAACAAGAAGTAGCAGTGCGTACTCGCACAGGTGAAGACCTAGGCAAATTTAATGTCGATGATTTTGTAGCTAAAATTAGCGAAGAAATTAAAAATCGACAGTAAAAATCGAGCGTGTAAGGCATTAACAAACAGCCAATTACACGCTTATATTATTGATATTCTTGGAGGAACGTACTATTAGAGGCGGCAAGAAAGGGCAACAAACAGCTCAAAAAAATCGTATTAACGAAGAAATTACAGCGCAAGAAGTTCGTTTAATTGACATTGAAGGCGAACAAGCTGGAATTCAGTCATTACAAGACGCGCAAACTATGGCCGATGCAGCGGGTGTTGATCTTGTTGAGATCAGTCCAAACGCTGAGCCGCCTGTTTGTAGAATCATGGATTACGGTAAGTTCATCTTTGAAAAAAGCAAAGAACTAAAAGAGCAGAAGAAGAAGCAAAAGCAAATCCAGATAAAAGAAATCAAATTCCGTCCTGGTACGGATGAAGGTGATTATCAGGTTAAGCTTCGCAACTTACGTAAGTTCTTAGAAGCTGGCGATAAAGCTAAGATTACTATCCGCTTCCGTGGTCGTGAAATGGCTCACCAAGAAATTGGTATAGAATTATTAAACCGTATCAAAGCCGATTTAGAAGAACTTGCAGTAGTTGAGTCTTTCCCAAATCGTGTTGAAGGTCGCCAAATGGTTATGATGATGGCGCCTGTTGCTAAAAAATAATTTTTAAGCGATAATACGCACCGAAATTAGCTCAGGTCTGCAAGTAATATGCGAATATTCACCTGAGTTAACCGGTATTAAAGTAAGATTGCGGCATTTATGCTGGGTCTTCACCGGAACATGGCAGTAAGTTAGGCCTAAAAGTGGAGCTATAGAAATATATCTCACGCCTGCTTACTAATTTAAAAGCAATACAATTTGGAGTTATTGCAATGGCTTATAAGCTAAAAAGTCACAGTGGCGCTGCTAAGCGTTTCAAAAAGACTGCTTCTGGCGGTTTCAAGCGTAAACAAGCGCATCTTCGTCATATTCTGACTAAGAAAACTTCTAAGCGTAAGTTACACCTACGTCCTAAGATGATGGTTCATAAAAATGACCATGGTCTAGTTTCACGTATGTTACCGTTCGCTTAATAGGGGTTTTTAGAAATGGCAAGAGTTAAACGCGGCGTTGTCGCACGTGCACGTCACAAAAAAGTTTTAAAACAAGCAAAAGGTTACTACGGAGCACGTTCACGTGTTTACCGCGTAGCTTTCCAGGCTGTTACTAAAGCGGGTCAATACGCTTACCGTGACCGTCGTGCGAAGAAACGTACTTTCCGTCAATTATGGATTGCACGTATCAATGCTGCTTCACGTCAAAATGGTCTGTCTTACAGCCGTTTTATCAATGGTCTTAAAAAGACATCTGTAGAAATCGATCGTAAGATCCTTGCAGATATCGCTGTTTATGACCAAGTTGCATTCGCAGCGCTTGTAGAAAAAGCAAAAGAAGGCCTAGCCGCTTAAGCTTTTTCATATAAGTATTAAAAAAGGAGCCTATGGCTCCTTTTTTTGTGCCTGTAATTTAATAACTTACACTTTTTTATAGCTGAGCTAAATTGGCTTTTTCAAATTAATACCCATCTACTTATATGAGCTCTATTTAGCGATAAAAAATTACGTTAGAGCAGGGCGAAATTCACTATTTAGTTGTTCTTGGCAATTGCTCCATCATTACTCACTCTCCTGGATCCATGCAGACGTATATCAGACATTTTTGACGCTGTTAGCGTCAGATGTAATCCCTTAAATTGATTAAGTATTTTTACGAGTTGGTATAAATAGTTATGTAATGAATTACTGTACATTAATAATGTTATATAGCCTTAAAAGACAGGTGTGAATGAGTGAGATGTAGTTGGCTGCATTTTTTTGTTGAATCACCGCAGTTTCCTCATTATAAAAAATTTAGTTGATATAATTTATATAATTAAGGCGTTTGTTAGAGAATTTTATGTTTGCAAGTTTACTATTTTTATCTGCAAGTGTGGCGTATGACGCACACTTACCTCCATTAATTGAGTGGCAGGGGAAAAGCGTAGAGCTTTTACAAAAACAAGGGCCGCTAACTACTGATTTTGAGCTGTCAGCAGGTGAAGCGTCGCCAGATTATGCAAATACAATGGCATTTGTTGATAGGTTAGTTGCTGCAAACCCTACTCAGTTTCAATCTCAAACCATTGGCTATAGTAATAGCAAGCGTGCAATAAAAATGTTGATTGCCAGTGAGCAAGGCTTTTTTGAAGCAAGGCAAATGGCTAATAGCACTAAGCCAACTATTTTTATCCAGGCAGGAATACATTCTGGTGAAATAGACGGTAAAGATGCCATGTTTATGTTACTCAGAGATATAGCGACGGGTAAGCGCCGTGACATTTTAAAAAAGGTAAACATATTATTTATTCCTATTTTAAATGTAGATGGACACGAACGTAGCAGTGCATTCAATCGCATCAATCAACGGGGCCCTACAAAAATGGGCTTTAGAACAAATGCTAATAACCTTAATTTAAATCGTGATTTTACTAAATTAGATACCCCAGAAGTTAGAAGTGTTCTAAAGGTTATTAACGACTACAACCCAAATTTATACATTGATGTACACGTAACCGATGGCGCAGATTACCAATACGATGTGACTTATGGCTACAATCCGGTATTTTCAAGCGAGTCGCCTGCGGTATCTGATGCACTAAACCAGTTTTTTAAACCTCTGATTGACGATACGCTAGCTAAGCAAGGGCACATGCCAGGGCCACTTGTTTTTGTTATGGACAAGCGCGACTTTAAAAAAGGATTAGCGGGATGGGTTGCTACGCCGCGCTTTTCAAATGGTTGGGGTGATTTAAAGTCATTACCGACTATTTTAGTTGAAAATCATTCATTGAAGCCTTACAAGCAACGTGTATTAGGAACTTACGTATTTTTAGATGGTGCTATTACTGCGCTATCAAAGCACAGTCATGAATTAGCTAATGCAGTAAAAAAAGAACAGGAATTTGTTCCTAAACAGTTAATAGTAAAGCGTGGCTATTCCAAGCAAGCTGATACGATTGCGCAGTTTAAAGGTATTGAGTATTCATCAAGCATGAATGCGCTCTCAGGCCAAAATGAAGTGAAGTATTTGGGTAAAGCACATACATATACCGACTTACCTATTTATTGGCAAAAAGATGTACAACATACAGTTGAAGTACCTAAAGCTTTTTTTATTCCGCCTGTATATCGCAATATTATTAAGAAACTAAAGTTACATGGTGTCTCTATTAATAAACTTGAAGGGGCAAACACACAGCCTTTAAAAGTAGCAAAGGTGGCAGACTACACGTTTGATAAAGCACCATTTGAAGGCCGTTTTAGAGTGTCAGCAAGTTTTGATTATGTCCCTGCTATAAATGTAGATTTAGATGGTTGGTATCAAGTCAATACTCAACAAAAAGCAGGTGAGCTTGCTGTGCATTTATTGCATCCTGAAGCACCAGATTCGTTTTTTGCATGGGGGGAATTTAATACTATTTTTCAGCGTACTGAGTATATGGAAAACTATGCACTAATTCCGTTTGCACGCCAAATGCTAAAAGACAATCCAAAGCTAGCGCTTAAGTTTGATGAAAAGCTTAAAGATAAATCGTTCGCAAGCGACGCTGATGCGAGACTAAACTGGTTATATGAGCAAAGTCCATTTTATGATCAAGCGTACTTAAAGTACCCAATATTGATGTCATTTGAAGAAGAAGTTGTTATTCCAGATCAAAAAAGTAAAGAAATCTAATATGCAAATTATAACCATACCCGTCACTGCATTTGCACAAAATAGTCGTATTATTTGGTGTAGTGAAACTAAACAAGCCGTAGTCATAGACCCAGGTGGCGACCCTGATAAAATAGTAGCTGCCCTTAATGAGCATAAACTAGAATTAAGTGCTATTTGGTTAACGCACGGGCATTTAGATCATGTGGGTGGGGCTGATATTTTACGTAATCAATTTAACGTACAAATTATTGGCCCACAAAAAGATGAGTACTTCTGGTTTGAAAACTTACCTATGCAAGCACAAATGTTCGGGTTTAAACCCATTGAGCCTTTTTACCCGGATATTTGGCTAAACCATAACGACACCGTTAGCGTAGGTAAACTTAGCTTTTTAGTGAAGCATTGCCCAGGGCATACACCTGGTCATATTGTGTTTTATCAACAAGACAATGAATGCGTTATTGTAGGTGATGTTATTTTTAAAGGCTCAGTAGGGCGAACTGATTTCCCTAAGGGGAATAGCGAACAACTTATAGAGTCGATTAAGACGCATATTCTAACCTTACCTGATAATACTAAAATATTGGCAGGGCATGGGAGCGACACTACGGTTGGATTTGAAAAACAAACAAATCCTTTTGTGAGTGGTAAGTTTGGTTAAGTTACTTATTTGAAGTTTGGTAAACTGCATAAAAATTAAAAATAAGCAGACTGAGTTTTAAAATGGTTGTATAATTTAACCAGTTTATTTGATAAATAAGAAATAAAATGTCTCTAAATCACGTAGATCGCCAAATATTGGCACTTTTACAACAAGATGCTAGTTTATCAACCGCAGAAATTGCTGATAAAGTAGGCTTGTCTCAATCTCCATGCTGGCGTCGAATTGCCAAGCTAGAGCAAGATGGTTATATAAAAAGCAAAGTGGCTCTTTTAGATGAGAAAAAACTTGGCTTTGATATGCTTGTATATGCACATGTGCGTTTATCAAATCACGGTAAAAAGAACCTTGCTGAATTTGAAAAACTTATAATGAGTTATGATCAAGTAACAGAGTGTTACACCATGGCTGGAACAATGGACTTTATGCTACGCATAATTTCACAAGGCATAGAAGGTTATGAGCACTTTGTACGCGATAATTTACTAAGCTTAGAATATGTACAAGAAGTACATTCTAATGTAACAATGACATGTGTAAAACGTAGTACTTCCCTCCCTTTATAAAAGCACTTCTTTTAAAAGCTAAACCTCTTTTAGTTTAGTTTAACCACATAATGACAATTGTTAACTGAGCGCTAATTTGGTAGAATTTAGCGCTTTTTTGATACCCATTACACCATTTGAGGAACTCAATGTTTAACTTACTCAGTAGGGCGCCTAGCTCTGCTAAAAACGATATTTTATCTGGATTAACTGTGGCGCTAGCCTTAGTTCCAGAAGCTGTTGCGTTTGCCTTTGTTGCAAATGTAGAACCTTTAGTTGGTCTATATGCCGCGTTTATCGTTGGTTTAATTACGGCTATATTTGGTGGCCGCCCTGGTATGATTTCAGGTGCAACCGGTGCACTAGCTGTTGTTATGGTAAGTTTAGTGCTTGATCATGGTGTTGAGTATTTATTTGCGACCGTATTGCTCATGGGCATACTGCAGATACTCGCGGGTGTATTTAAACTCGGTAAGTTTATCCGCATGGTTCCTCATCCGGTAATGCTTGGTTTTGTAAACGGCTTAGCTATTGTTATTTTTCTCGCTCAGTTAGGACAATTTAAAGTGCCTGATGGTATGGGCGGACAAGAATGGATGACGGGTAACCCGTTATATATTATGCTTGGTTTAGTGGCTTTAACGATGGCTATTATTCAGTTTTTACCTAAACTAACAACGGCTGTACCCTCTACATTAGTCGCTATTATTACAGTGACCGCTTTAGTTATTGGTTTGGATTTAGAAGCGCATACTGTAGTTGATTTCTTAAAAGGAATGACAGGCGACGAAGCTGCAACAATTGCAGGCGGTTTACCTCAGTTTCATATTCCTATGGTGCCGTTTACTTTCGAAACGCTACAAATTATTTTTCCTTATGCACTTATTTTAGCGGCTATTGGTTTAATTGAATCATTATTAACGCTTAGCTTAATTGACGAGATTACAGAAACTCGCGGTCATAGTAATAAAGAGTGTATAGGCCAAGGCGCTGCAAATATTACTTGTGGTATGTTTGGTGCTATGGGTGGTTGTGCAATGATTGGTCAATCAATGATCAACATTAACTCAGGTGGTCGTTCTCGCTTATCGGGTATAAGTGCTGCATTGATGTTGCTTGCGTTCATCATATTCGCTTCAAGCTTAATTGAGATGATCCCACTAGCTGCACTTGTTGGTGTTATGTTTATGGTTGTATTAGGTACGTTTGAATGGGCCAGCTTTAAAATGATGAAGCGTGTGCCTCTATCAGACGCTTTCGTAATAGTACTTGTATCGGGTGTGACTGTTATTACCGATTTAGCGATTGCAGTATGTGTAGGTGTTATTGTATCTGCATTAGTATTTGCTTGGCAGCATGCTAAGCACATATACACAACTAACTATATTGATGAAGAAGGCGCTAAAGTATATGAGTTACATGGCCCGCTTTTCTTTGGTTCAGTTAAAAACTTTGCAGAGTTATTTGATGTTAAAAATGACCCTAAAAATGTAATTGTTGAATTTAAGCATAGCCGCGTATCTGATCACAGTGCAATAGAAGCAATTGACACACTTGCTGATAAGTACACAAAAGCAGGTAAACAACTTCACTTACGTCACTTAAGTAAAGACTGTACGCAGTTGTTGCATAAAGCACGCGATTTGGTTGAAGTGAATGTGATTGAAGATCCAACATACAAAGTAGCATCAGACAAACTAGCTTAATTTACACAAAGCTATTTATATTTAAAAAGCGAAAGGTGAATAACCTTTCGCTTTTTTAGTGTATCTACTATTTGTTTGCGGTAAGACTATTAAAAAGCAAGGTAGGCTGTAGTGCTATGCAAACTCATAAATCTATATAATAAGACTATCTAATTTTATTAAAATTAGCCCTACATAGGTAAAAATAATAAAGAATAACAAGCGCCTATTTTATGGAATTAGTCTTTAACTATACGGAGTAAACATCTATTTTGAACTGGCAATCTTTAGTCGATAACAGACAGCGCTTTTTTTGGCTTTTGCAAATTGCAGGCTGGATTGGTTATGCGTTAGTAAATTATATTGGCTCTAAAGTATTTGAAATGCGTGATATATACGTATTTGTTATTTTATTAAATGCTTACGCTGGTTGCTTAATGACAGTACCGCTTAGGTATATTTACCGTAAAATTTGGAATGCCTCGCCTTGGGTATTAATGATTGTGGTATTTGGTGCCTCTTATGTAACAGGTACTTTATGGGCTGTCGTTCAAAAATTTAATTTGTGGGAAATATACCGCCATGGTTATAGACCAGAGGAGTGGTTTTATTACCTGCAGCAAGGTTTAGATTCGGTTTATATTATTTTATGTTGGAGTGGTCTGTACTTTGGCGTTAAATATTATCAGTTATTACAAAGTGAGCGACAAAAAGCACTAAAAGCCACAACTATGGCACACGAAGCGCAATTAAAAATGCTTAGGTATCAGCTTAATCCCCATTTTTTATTCAATACACTTAACGCTATTTCTACTTTAATTTTGGTTAAAGAAAACAAAGATGCTAACTTAATGGTAGCAAGGCTAAGTGACTTTCTACGTTATACATTAAATACCGATCCAATAAAGAAAGTACCGCTAGAGCAAGAGTTACATGCGCTCATGCTTTACTTAGAAATAGAACGTGTACGTTTTGATGAGCGATTAAAGGTAAATGTAGATATAAGCGAGCAAGCTAAAGAGGCTTTAGTACCGAGCTTAATTTTGCAACCTATTATAGAAAACGCGATTAAATATGCTATTGCCCATCTAACAGAAGGTGGAGTAATTGATATAAAAGCACAGGTATTTGCGAATGAGTTATTACTAGAAGTGGGCGACAACGGCCCAGGTACTGACATACTCGATGGCCAATTAGTTAACGCTCAAGGCGTAGGTGTCGCTAATACCAAAGATAGATTAAAAACGTTGTATGAAAATAATTATTCGTTTGTATTATCACATAATACGCCAAGTGGATTAAAAGTTAATCTGCGAGTACCTTTTGAGAAGGCTGTGAAAAATGACTAAAATAAAAACACTCATTGTTGATGATGAACCGTTAGCACGAAAAGGTTTAGCGGTAAGGCTCGAAGAATACTCTGATATTGAAGTAATTAAATTGTGTAGTTCAGGCGCTGATGCAATTGAAATGTGTCAAAGCGAGAAAATTGATTTGGTTTTTTTAGATATTCAAATGCCAGGTATGAATGGCTTTGAAGTAGCAAGAGCCCTTAGCGAAAGCTCAAAAGCATTACCAGCGATCGTATTTGTAACGGCCTTTGACCAGTTTGCTGTAAAAGCGTTTGAAATTCATGCTCTCGATTACATTTTAAAACCCGTTGATGATAACAGACTAAAACAGGCGGTAGAAAAAGTGCATACCTACTTAAAAACGCAGCAAGACAACGCCCATAAGAAAAAGCTAGCGAGTTTTGTAGCCGGTATTACTGGTAACAATTGCGAAGAAATACTTAAAAAATTAGCCACTGGCGATATGCTAACAGACAGACGTTACCCAGAATCGCTTGCTGTAAAAGAGCAGGGTGAAATTATACGGGTACCTGTAGCGACTATCCAATGGGTTGATGCAGCAGGTGACTATATGTGTTTACACTGTGAAGACGGACAAACGCATATTCTACGTAAAACAATGAAAGAGCTTGAGCAAGAGCTCGACCCTCAGTTATTTGTGCGTGTGCACCGCAGCGCAATAGTAAATACAAAACAAATTAGTAAACTGGTTACACAAGTAAGTGGTGAGTATTTATTAGTACTTGAAAATGGCCAAGAATTAAAAGTGAGCCGTAGCTACCGAGATAAGGTTAAAGCGGCATTAGCAAGTTAAAGCCAACGCTTTTATTACAGACACAAAAAATGCGAGCTAAGCTCGCATTTTTTATATTCGGCGTTTAATTACGCAACAGTTACAATTTTCATTGTGTTAGTTGCGCCCACAGTTTCCATTGAGTCACCGTGAGTAATGATTACTGTATCGCCAGACTGTAAAGACCCTTGAGAAACTAAAGTATCAAGCGCGGCTTTTACCATACCGTCTTTTTCAGTTTTTGTAGAATCAAAAAATACTGGGTAAACACCACGATAAAGTGCTGTTTGACCTAATGTACTGGCATGACGTGAAAGCGAGTAGATTGGTAAGCCTGAGCTGATACGCGACATTAATTTAGCCGTACTACCAGATTCAGTAAGTGTGATAATTGCTTTAACAGAATCTAAGTGATTAGCTGCATACATAGCAGAAAGCGCAATTGATTCAGCATTGTTAGAAAAGCGACTATCTAAACGGTGTTTAGAAACGTGCGTTTCTTTTTGCGATTCAGCGCCTAAACAAACGCGTGCCATAGTCGCAACTGTTTCTTCAGGATAATCACCTGCAGCTGTTTCAGCTGAAAGCATTACAGCATCTGTTCCATCAAGAACAGCATTTGCAACATCCATAACTTCTGCACGTGTAGGCATAGGGTTATCGATCATCGATTCCATCATTTGCGTTGCTGTAACTACAGTACGGTTTAATGAACGAGCACGACGAATAATTAGTTTTTGCTTGCCCATAAGAGCAGCATCACCAATTTCAACACCTAAATCACCACGAGCAACCATTACTGCGTCAGACGCTAAAATGATGTCATCAACAGCTTCTTGGGTTTCAACGGCTTCAGCACGTTCAATTTTAGCAAGTAACTGTGCTTTTGAACCAGCAGCTTCAGCAAGTGAGCGTACGTAGCGCATATCGTCGCCACTACGTGGGAATGATACGGCAATGTAATCTACGTCAATTTCAGCGGCAGTTATTAAATCTTCTTTGTCTTTTTCAGTAAATGCTGGAGCAGTTAAGCCACCACCTAAACGGTTAATACCTTTATTGTTAGATAAAACACCGCCAACAGTGACTGTACAATGCACTAAATGCCCAGCTACTTCATCAACACTTAATTGAATAAGGCCGTCATTTAGAAGTAGTAAATCGTTAGGGCTTACATCGTTAGGTAATTCTTTATAATCAATACCTACAGAGTTTATGTCGCCTTCGCCTTTTTCCATTTTTGCATCAAGGGTAAATTTTGCACCCACAGCAAGCGTTACTTTACCTTCTTTAAAAGTAGAAACGCGGATTTTAGGGCCTTGAAGGTCAGCAAGGATAGCAATATGCTTGCCTAATCTTTTTGCAATATCGCGTACAGCTTGTGCACGGTCTTTATGATCTTGGGCAACACCATGTGAGAAGTTTAAACGTACTACATTAGCCCCAGCGATAATAATTTTTTCTAAGTTGTTATCTCTATCGGTAGCAGGTCCAAGGGTAGCGACTATTTTTGTGCGTCTTAGCATCAATTTCTCCTGTTTGCTTGGTGAAAGCATGTTGACGTTATTTTGTTGACTTAAAATATCTATATTAGAATAAAATATTTTAGTTATGTGCAAACTTCAAAGGTTTGCCACTATTTTATACAAAACTATTGTGTCATCATTATGACACCGGTGTCAGAATGCGTCAATGATCTTAATTTCAATTAGCTTTGCTTTTAGTCACCCCGAGACCATTGATGTTTGATATAATTACGTAGCTTATTTATCTGTAATAAAAAAGCATGTTGTATAGACTCATAATTAGTATTTTATGACTGCATGAGTATAATGCACGCGGTATTATTTAATTTATACACTGAATTTTCTACCCAAATAGTTGTTACCGAGGAGGACACTAAATGCAAGTTGCATTAGTAGGGTTAGGCGTTATGGGGAAAAATCTTGCCCTAAACTTAATTGAAAAAGGGATAACGCTAGTCGCTTATGACAAAAACCCACATGCGGGTGAAGAGTTACTAAGTTGTGCTAAATCTCAAGGCATGGCTGATAGGCTTCACATTGTTTCTGACTTAAGAGACATGGTTAGACGTTTAGAAGCACCTCGTTCTATTCTGTTACTTGTTCCTGCTGGCGAATTAGTCGATTCTGTTTGTAATGAACTAGTTGAAGCAGGCGTAGAATGTAACGATATCATTGTTGATTGCGGTAACAGTAATTATAAAGATGGTATAACTCGCAAACTTAAATACCAAAATAAATTTGAATTTGCCACTATGGGCATTTCAGGTGGGGCAGAAGGCGCTCGCCACGGTCCTGCAATGATGGCAAGTGGTTCTGAGGGCGGTTGGGGTCGAATAGAACCTTGGTTCGAAAAAGCTGCAGCAAGCTTTAATGGCGAATCGTGTTTTGCACGTGTTGGTCAATCAGCTAGTGGACACTTTGTAAAAATGGTTCACAACGGTATTGAATATGCACTTATGCAACTTATTGCAGAAGTATATCAATTACTACGTATCGGCACAGGCCGTTCACCTAAAGAAGTTGCTGAGATATTTAATGACTGGTCAGAAGGTCAATTAAACAGCTACTTACTCTCTATTTCTAGTCATATATTGTCACTTGAAAATCATAATAATGTGCCGCTTGCAGATTTAATTGATAATAAAGTAGGCGCTAAAGGTACTGGCCTTTGGACTGCCCAAAATGCATTAGAGCTTGGCATTGCTGTGCCATCACTCGTTGCTGCTGTACAAGCTCGTCATTTAACTAATGCGTGTAATACAACAGCTGCACAAGAAATGTCATATGCGTCTAAATCAACTAACAGTGTTGAGATTGATCTAGAAGAGCTAAAAGAGGCCTTCTTACTTGCAAGTTTACTTGCATATCGTCAAGGTTTAGCGCTAATTAAAGGTGCATCTCGTACTCACCAGTGGAAAGTGGATTTATCTAAAACGCTTCAAACTTGGCGTGCAGGTTGTATTATTCGTGCTGACTACCTTGATAGTGTTGCACAAGGTGTTGAGTTTATTGATAGCCTTGAAAAAGAGTCTAACTCTTTGCGAAAAATTACCGGCCAAGCAATAATGACGGGTTTAGCATTTCCAGTCTTGGGTGCTACACAAACGTATTTAGCAACATTAACGACACCGAGTAATGGGCATTTAGTACAAGCCCAGCGTGATTACTTTGGTGAGCATGGCGTAAAAACCCACAGTGGTGAAACATGCCATTTAACTGACCTAGTAGATATTGACGCTAAAGTTAGATAATAAACAGTTGTTTAAAACGATAAAGGCACGCTATTTAGCGTGCCTTTTGTATTTTTAGCTTTGCGAGATTTAACGGCTTAACTCACCACGTAAATTGTCTTGCATTAAATGACGAATCGTCTCTACTTCTAGCTTTTGGCTAAATAAATAATGCAATTTAGTTAAACAGGCCTCAAGGGTCATATCGTATCCACTAATTACACCAATATTTAAGAGCGCATTACCTGTAGCATAACCGCCCATGTTTACATGGCCTTTTAAGCACTGGGTTAAATTAACAATGACGACACCGCGCTTGCTTGCATCTTCAAGTATTGATAAAAAATCAGGATCTTGTGGTGCATTACCCACACCAAAGCTAAGTAACACAAGCGCCTTAATACTGCCATTAACTAAACTTTTAACCACTTCTTGACTAATACCAGGGTATAAATAAAGCACACCAATAGGTTGAGGTGTAATAGGGGTTACTTGAAGTTCGTTTTCAACATAAGGGCTAAGCTGGCCTTTAATAAGCTCAATGCTAATACCTGATAGAGCTAAAGGATCGAGATTGGGTGAGGCGAATGCATTAAAACCATCAGCATGTGCTTTAGTTGCTCTATTACCTCTAAATAGCTGGTTATTAAAAAATAAGCTTACTTCAGCAATAGGGTAGTTGGCTGCTAAATACATGGCATTGAGTAAGTTAACTTGCCCGTCAGATCGCAATTGAGAAAGTGGTATTTGTGAGCCTGTTACAATCACAGGTTTAGTTAGATTTTCGAACATAAACGATAGTGCTGAGGCTGTATACGCCATGGTATCGGTACCATGGAGGACTACAAAGCCGTCATAGTCTTGATATTTGCTTTTAATGTCATCAGCAATAAGTTGCCAATGCTCAGGAGACATATCTGAAGAATCTATAAGAGGGCAGTATTCGTGAATATCAAATAAAGGCATTTCATCGCGGTTAAACTCTGCGTTATTAACCACTGTTTGTGTTAAAAAACCTTCAGCCGGAATATAGCCTCGGCTCGATTTTTTCATCCCTATAGTACCGCCTGTATAAGCGATATAAATGCGTTTACGTTTCATAAAAAAAGCCCAGTAAAAAAACTGGGCTTAGTATAACGTTAAGTAACTTTAAATACAGCTGCTTAGAGTAATAGGTGCACTTTTATTGTGCAACGTTACACACTAAACAACGAGCATATACACCTTGTGGATCGTTGTAATCTTTAAGGTTTTCTACTTCAGTGCTTAATTGATTAATAACACTTTGCAGGTTAGCTTGCGTTGCTAACACTGATGTTTTTTGTGTTTGTAAACCAAGCATCGATTTAATAGACGCGTTACCAAAAATGTCTTGAATCATTTTTTCTTGCGGGCTTAAATCTTGTTTAATAGTTTTAACTTCATAATGATTTAGTTTAGCAAGTGCAGCTGCGGCTTCAATTGCATCTTGTTTGTCGCCTAGCTTATCAACTAAACCAAGTTCTTGCGCTTGAGATGCTATCCAAACACGACCTTGGGCAATTTTATCAACTTGCTCAGGTGTCATATTACGCGCATCAGCGACAACATTTAAAAAGCGACCGTATGCTTCTTCAACACTCATTTGAATTACTTCACCCATTTTTTCGTTAAGCGGGCGAGTGATAGAAAAACCAGCCATTTCGGTGGTTGCAACGCCATCTGAATAAACACCAATTTTAGATAAGGTTTTTTCAAATGTCATGAACGTACCAAACACACCAATCGACCCTGTAATAGTACTCGGTGCTGCCCAAATTTCGTTTGCAGCAGAAGCAATCCAATAACCACCCGATGCAGCCACAGAGCTCATAGATGCAATAACGGGCTTGCCAGCAGCTTTAAGTGCTAATACTTCTGCACGAATAACTTCAGAGGCAAACATACTACCGCCACCTGAATCAATGCGTAGTACAACCGCTTTAACTTTGTCATCAAGGCGTGCTTTACGAAGAAGGGCTGCAGTAGAGTCGCCACCAATTTCACCGGCTTTACGCTCACCATCAACAATCGTACCTTTAGCAACAACAACGGCTACTTTTTCAGTAATAGGATTATCAAATTCAATAGGAGGTTTAACCAAGCTCAAGTATTCACGAAATGAAACTTGCTTAAACGTTTTACCGTCTTCTTGTGCGCCAACTAAATCAATTAACTGTTTGCGAACTTGTTGATTAGTTTTTAATGAGTCAACCCACTGGTGATCAAGTGCATATTTACCTGCATCGCCATCGGCAGCTTTCATTTTTTCAAGATATACGTCCATTGTTTCGTCAAAGTTTGACTCATCAAACGGGCGAACAGCGGCAACATCTTGTTTGTATTCACTCCAAAGAGCGCCTAACCAAACGCGGTTAGCTTCTTTAGCTGCATCAGACATGTCGTTACGAATAAAAGGTTCTACCGCTGACTTAAATGTACCAACACGGAAAATATGCTGCGTTACTTCAAGCTTTTCAAGAGCATCTTTAAAGTAAAGTGGGTACATGCCATAACCTTCAATACCTACGCTACCGTACGGGTGCATAGCTATTTCATCAGCATGTGATGCAATATAATATTGTGCTTGAGTATAGTAATAACCCGATGCAATTACTTTTTTACCTGCTTGTTTGAATGAATCAATAGCATTAGTAATTTGCTTGAGCTTATTTAAATGCGCTTTAGGCATTTCTTGTAAATCAAGCAGCATCACCGTAATACGGTCGTCTTTAGTTGCTTCGTTTATTACTTCGACAATATCGTCGAGTAAAATTTCGCTTGGCGCTTCAGAACCCGAGGTTGCATCGCTAATTGCAGCTTCGACTGGATCTATGTAAGTTTTTTCCTCAACAATAGGGCCATTAAGGTTAAGCCTAAGCACAGAGCCATTTTCTACAATTATTTTATCGTCGTCACTTGAAAGTGAAACGAAAAAAACGATGACCAGTAATAAAAACAGAATGTTGAGTATTAAACGGCGTGAAAAGTTGATTCCAGCCCAAATACCTTTAAATACCTTTGCTATCAAAATAGCTCCTTAATTTGGTACAGTTAATACATTAGTTCCATCTTAGCCTAGAATAAAAATAAATTTAACTGCTAAATCGTAACGAAGTGTTTATGAGATGGTATTAGCACATGTTTTTACAGCTATTTTTAATTAAATGAAGGCACATATTGCTTATTGCTTGCCATTAAAGCAGAATTAGCTAATGTATACAGGTTAGACCAGTTAACGGGGCACAGGATGTTAGAACAACAATTACAATTAAAACACACACAATTACGTAACCGCTTAGTCATGGGCTCAATGCATACGGGCCTTGAAGAAGGCTGGCATAACCGCAAGCGCTTGCGTGCTTTTTATGAAGCGCGTGCTAAAGGTGGCACTGCTATGTTAATTACGGGCGGATACAGCCCAAATTTACGAGGCAAGTTAACACCTATTTCATCTTCATTTAATAGCTATTACGATGTATTTAAACATCGCGCGTACACAGATGCGGTGCATAAGCACGGTGGAAAAATTTGTTTGCAACTATTACATGCTGGACGTTATGCGTACCATCCATTCAATCAGGCACCCAGTGCAATAAAAGCACCTATTAATCCTTATAAACCTAAAGCGATGTCACTTAGCTCTATTAAAAAAACAATTAAAGACTTTGCGCATTCTGCCTATATGGCTGAAAAAGCCGGCTACGATGGCGTTGAAGTTATGGGTTCTGAAGGGTATTTGATTAATGAGTTTATGGCGCCACACACCAATAAACGTGAAGATGAATTTGGTGGCAGCCTAGAAAATAGAATGCGACTTGCGCTTGAAATAGTTAAAGCTGTAAGAGCAAAAGTATCTGAGCAATTCTTAATTATTTTTAGATTGTCGGTCATTGATTTAATCCCAAACGGTTCAACACCAGAGGAAGTTGTCATACAAGCTACCGAGCTTGAAAAAGCGGGTGTTGATATATTTAACACAGGTATTGGTTGGCACGAAGCGCGTGTACCAACTATTGCGAGTATGGTGCCGCCAGGTGCATTTAAAGAAGCATCAAAACGTTTAAAAGACGTGGTGAGCGTGCCAGTTATTGCTGTTAACCGAATTAATACTCCAGAAATTGCTAACGATATTTTAAATGCAGGCGAGGCTGATTTAATTTCGATGGCAAGGCCGTTACTTGCCGATCCAGAGTTTTTTAATAAATACGCAAATAATCAATCTAAGCAAATTAATATTTGTATAGGGTGTAACCAAGGTTGTCTAGATCACGTATTTAAAAATAAACGTGCTACGTGTTTAGTTAATCCACAAGCTGCATTTGAGCTAGATTACCCGTTAGAGAAAGCAACCAAAGCTAAAAATGTATTAGTAGTCGGTGCAGGCCCTGCTGGTTTATCGGCAAGTTGTTACTTGGCTAAAAAAGGGCATAACGTCACGCTAATTGACCAAAAACCGCAAATGGGTGGCCAATTTAATTTAGCTATGCAAATACCAGGTAAAGAAGACTTTAACCATACTCTTACTTACTTCACTAATGAGCTTGAGCGATTAAAAGTAACTGTAGAGCTTGGTAAAGCTTATGACGATTCAATGCTTAAAAACTATGATGACATCGTATTTGCAACTGGCGTTAGGCCGCGTGAAGCCTCTATTAAGTGTAGCGATGATAAGCGTGTATTTGCTTATGACGAAGTTATACGCGGCGAAGTAGAGCTAGGTAAATCAATTGCTATTTTAGGTGCCGGTGGTATAGGTTTTGATATGGTTGCGTTTTTAAGCGAACATAAATCGCAAACTATTAGCGAGTTTAAAACGCAATGGGGGATTGAGTGTGAAGCCCAACCTCATAAAGACGAACGTCAATTGTATATGTTAAAACGCAGTGCGGGTCGTTTTGGTAGCGAGCTTGGTAAAACAACGGGTTGGATACATCGCCAAGTTGCTAAGCAGCATGGCGTTAAGCAAATTGCTGATTGCCAATACCAAAGCTTTGATAAAAGCGGACTAACTATTAATGTTGCTGGTGAAACTCAAGTACTGCCAGTAGACACGGTTATTGCCTGTATTGGCCAGGTTTCTAATAACGAAGTGCTAGAAAATTACACAGATAACGCAAAGGTACATGCTATAGGCGGAGCTAAACTAGCTGCAGCTATTGATGCTAAACGCGCTATTTTTGAAGCACTTCAGGTCGCTAGAAGTATTTAACCTTTGTAAATAAATTGAAATAGTTTATCAATTCATGCGGTCTTTGCTGTTTATAGTCTATAACTTAATAAACAGTGAACACACAGGATACGCATGAACAAACTAACCAATCTTTATGATGCAATATTGGGTAAACTATCATTTTTAGATGGTTTACCTGCATTGCTATTTCGCTTGATTTTAGCCCCTGTTATGATCATTGCAGGTTATAACAAACTTGCTATAAGCGGTGAGACAGAAGGTTTCTTTGATAACTTTTTAGCATCTCCAGATGTAGTTCAATGGTTTGGTAATAATGAATGGGGTTTAGGATTACCGTTTCCTGACTTACTAGCTTTTTTAGCTGGCTGGAGTGAATTTTTAGGAGGTTGGTTTTTATTACTTGGCCTTTTAACTCGCTTGGTCAGTATCCCACTTATGTTCACAATGGTTGTCGCTGCAACCTCAGTGCATTGGCATAATGGTTGGTTTGCAATAGCACCAACTAATCCAGAAACAAGTGCTGCGCAAGTGCTCGATTGGTTATCAATTCCGGGCGCTAAAGAAAGCCTTGAAAACTCACTAGAAGTACAAGACCGAATAGGTAAAATTCGTGGCTTAGTTGAAGAACACGGGTTTCCTGATTATCTATACGAAAAGGGCAAGCCGTCTATTTTAAACAACGGTATAGAATTTTCGGCAATTTATTTTGCTATGCTTCTTAGCTTGTTTTTTATGGGCGGTGGGCGTTTTGTTAGTATAGATTACTGGTTAAGGCGAAATATTGTAAAAGAATAACGTATTTAATCTACTTTACTAACGGCCGCATAGCTTAACCCTTTGCGGCCGTTTTGCATTTTAATTTCTCGGTATTTATTTTTTAAGGGTTTAAATGTTACTCTAGCGTTTTGAATTTTGAGGAATCGTTATGAACGCTATCGAGCTTTTACTTACCCGCCAATCAGACTCTAAACTAACAGAGCCGGGCCCTACGCCTGAGCAGCTCGACATAATTAAGCAAGCAGCATTACGTGTTCCTGATCATGGCTGTATAGCACCGTGGCAGTTCATTGTTGCTCAAGGTGATGCACGCAATAAACTGGGTGAAATTTACCATCAAAGTGCAGTGACAGAGCAACAAGAAGAAAAAGTAATTAACCGTGCTAAAGAGCTTCCCCTTCGTGCGCCTATGATTGTAATAGCAATTGCTAAATATCAAGAACACCCAAAAGTTCCTCGAATAGAACAAGTACAAAGCGCAGGCTGTAGTGTATTAGCGATGCAACAAGCTGCATTTGCCCAAGGGTTAGGCGGTGTTTGGCGCACAGGCTACTTTGCACAAAGTAGCGCGGTTAAAAAAGCGCTTAACTTACATGAGCAAGATGAAATAGTAGGGTATTTATATATAGGTACACCCGAAGTCGATTGTAAAAAGTCGCCTCGCCATAAGCCAGAAAACTATTTTAGTAATTTGTGAAATAGTATGAACTTTGCGCAACTTACATAGTCATAATTCATTAAGGTTACAAAGAGTATTATTTAAAAGTTAATGACTTGGCTGTAAGAAGCGCTTGGAAGCACTAAATTTACTAAATCTTCTTCAGTTTGTTTTTTAATCGGTTGTTTTTTGATACATTATGGAAAGTCTTAATAAAAATAACGATAAAGAAGACGAAAACTATGGGAAATTTATTTTTACGTGAAAAAGAGAATTGGCTAGCATGGTCAATTTGGGGAATCATTGGTGCTTTTGTAACACTGTATGTTGCAATGAGCACAAATGCATCACACTTTATAGCCGGTTCAGCGATGGGTATGCTTGTGTTGTTAACATGGTGGATGCACCAGTCCAAACGTTTCGACTTTGGGCGTGCATTTAAAGTATGTTGCTACGTTTTATCGCTTAGTGTGCTACCTGCTTTTATGTTTGTTGTAGTACCAAGTGATGATTTAAATCGATTCGATTTAATTTTTCAAGGCGTTACCTTTACCGCACTGAGTATATTGGCTTGTTTAATCTGCTCTTGGATTGCACGTAGACCTAAACAATATTATTAATGTGTTTAACTTTAGTCCATTAACTACACTTTTATTAAAGTGAAGAGCTTAACAAAAGAACAAAGTGGGTCTATTTTATCCAATATGTTAATATTTTATATTAATTTCTATTTAGCTCTTTACAAGTTATGTATTTAGCCATATTATTCGCGCCGTGCGGAGAGATGGCAGAGTGGTCGAATGCACCGGTCTTGAAAACCGGCATGGGTTTATAGCCCATCTAGGGTTCAAATCCCTATCTCTCCACCATTATTTAAAAAAAACCGCCTTATGGGCGGTTTTTTGCTTTGTGGAGTTTCTAAATGACTAAAGCAACAAACCTACCAACCTCGCAGAAATTAATAAAACATCTTTTATTATGGACGGTATTTGGTTACTGCTATCAAAGTGCTATTAGCTTATTAGTAAAAATGGCTATAGACGCTCAACCAGAGTATCCATTAATTACCGGTTTAATTTATGGTGTTGGTTTTAATGTTTTAGCTGCCCATCTTATTACCAAATACGATAAGCATTGGCCAGTTATTGGCTCTGTTTTTATTGGTTGTATAGGGCTCCTTGGCGTACCCTATTTACTGTTTGGCGAATCAGGATTACTAACAATGCCTCTACTTGTTGGAATTTTATTCAGTTTGCCGCTTTGTAGTTATATTGTTGGCCTAATTAAGCTAAAACTCAGCAAAAACTAGCCCCAAACGCGGTTTATTTTGTGATAGCATAGTCGCGTCTTTTAACTAACAAAACGTGAAAAACACATTATGTCAGATAATTTTACTACAGATGCTGAAAAAGCAAGTTACGGTATTGGCTTACAAATGGGTGAGCAACTTAAGTCTAATCCTTTTGAAGGCTTAAACCTAAATTCAGTATTTGAAGGCATGAAAGATGCGTACGCTGGTAGCGCATTTCAAGTTGAGATCCCTGAGATCCAAGCTGCATTTGAAAAAATAAACGAAGAGATTCAAGCTCGTCGTGAAGAAGAGTCACAAGTACTTTCTGCAGAAGGTATTTCATTCTTAGAAGAAAACGCAAAACGTCCTGAAATCACAGTAACTGAGTCTGGTCTTCAATACGAAGTACTAGCAACTGGCGAAGGCGAAAAGCCAACAGCTGAGTCTACAGTACGTGTTGATTACCACGGTACACTTATTAACGGTACTGTGTTTGATAGCTCATACGAGCGCGGTCAACCAGCTGAATTTCCAGTTGGTGGCGTGATCAAAGGCTGGACTGAAGCATTACAAATGATGCCTGTAGGTACTAAATGGCGTATCTACGTTCCTCATGAGCTTGCTTATGGTGAACGTGGCGCAGGTGCTGCAATCGCACCTTTCTCAACGCTTGTATTTGATGTTGAGCTACACGAAATCATTTCTTAAATTAAATACATTTTAATTTAAAAGTGTAAAAAGCCGTATTCAATTTGAATACGGCTTTTTTGTGTCTGTAATTTAAGAGCTTTATCTATTCTAAAAATAAAAAACCGCCTTAATAAAATGCGGTTTTTAAATATATAAACTAAAGAGCTTGTCAGCTATTAAAAGTAGCCACGGATACCAAAGCGGAAGTTTCTGCCAGGTAGTGGGGCTTTATCTTTAATAAATGAGCTATGCACAAAGCCTAACTCATCAGTAATGTTATCCACGTTTATATAAAGCTGTGCATCTACACTGCCTAAACCTAATTGGTAATTAGCTTGTGCATCAAATAACGTATAGCCGTCCGTTTTTGTTTCAAATGCAGTTACATCGTTTTGATCAAAGTAATGAGTACCTGTAAGCGTTAGTTGTAAGTCACCTAAATCGTACTGTAACTCAGAGCCTAATTTATTGGCAGGGATACGCGGTAAGTTGCCTTCGTCGTCTTTTAGTTTTGCACGAGTTGAGTCACCAAATACTTTAACCATAGCGCTTGGGGTTACTTGGTAATGTGCGTCAAACTCAATTCCATAAAGCTCTGCGTCTTTACTTGTAAACTGATAAACCGCAACAGCATCGTCATGTGCACCAATAGCTGATTCTAAACCATCTTCTTCATCGTAAACTAAACCTGTATTTTCTTGGAAATAAAAGTTCTTAATATCGTTATAGAAAAAGTTAACGGTGTAACCAAAATCACCGCTAAAACGTCTAAAGCTTAAATCTAGGTTTGTTGAGGTTTCTTGCTTGATATTCTCTGGCTCAAAATGTGCTTCATTACCCTCAATGTTATAACCAAGGCCAAGCTCATACGTACCTGTTGCAATGTGTAAACCATTTGATAAAAGCTCTGCAGAAAGCGGAGCTCTTTCTGAGTGAGAAATACTTGTCGCAATACTATGACCCGGCTTGTACTGCCAAATGGCACCGGCAGAGGCGCTTAAATTGGTAAAGCTTTTATTGTATCCAATAGCTTCTTCGTCGCTATGATCTATTTCTACTTCATCGTGGCTATGTTCGTGTGCCGTGATTTGGCTTTCAATTTTGTAATCTTCTACACGTGCACCAAGCTCTATTGTCACGTCGCCAAATTCACGCTCTTCTAGTAAATATAATGCGTTAGTTGTAGTTACACTCGCGGGTGTAAATGCTTCTTCACCAATTGCATCGTAGTCAGAATCGCTGTAGTGATAGCCCATCATTCCGTGCCAATCAGCAAACTTATGCTCTACATTTAAACGTGCTTCAGTCGTTTTATTTTTAAAAGTAGTACCAATTTCGCCATCTTCAATTTCGCTGTGTGAATAATCTGTATAGCCAACACGTAGGTTGATGGTTTCAATCCAGTTATTATGAAGAGCGTAACTTACAAGCCCTTGCCAGCGGTCTTGCTCTAAATGTGCGTAAACTGGCTCTTCAGCAGCTTCATCTTCATGTTCTGCATGCTCTTCTTCAGTTTCACCTTCGTGATCGTGATGATGCTCATGCCCAGGAATACCGTAATCAGTATCAATGCTACCGTAAGAAAAACCAATCGTTAAGTGATCGCCAACATAGCTGGTACCAAAGTTGAGTGTTTCGCTATCAATAAAAGTATTTTCTACCGAGCTTTCGGTTTCAACATCGCCATCATCGTCGGCAATAGTAAAGGTCGGTGTTTGGTAATCATCGCCGCTGCGCTTAGTACCATCAAAATGAAAGTTAAAGCCTTCATTACCTGTTTCAAGTTTTGCAGCTACGGTGTTTGAATTTGACACCGTATCGTGGCTGTATTCAGCAGCGCCTGTAAGCTCGTCGATATTGCTAGTAGGAATACGGTTATCAACCACGTTTACAACGCCACCAATTGCACCAGAGCCATAAAGTAGGGTACTTGGACCGCGCAACACTTCAATTTGCTCTGCCGCTAGGCTGTCGCTTGATGTCGCGTGGTCTGGGCCAATTCGCGACGCATCGCTGGCATCTAATCCATTTTGTGTGATTTTAACGCGAGGGCCATCTAAACCACGAATAATTGGGCTTGATGATACAGGGCCAAAGTAACTTGCATTTACGCCTGGTAAACCTTTAAGAGTTTCGCCAAGTGTTGGTTTAGATTTATTTCTTAATTCATCACCAGATAGCACACTTACAGGAGAAATCATTTCTAGGCTGTTCTTATGAAGTGCAGAGGCATAAACAACCACTGTTTCAACCGATGTTGGTTTAAGTGACACAGACAGATTATTTGAAGATTCGGTAACAGTAATACGAGAGTCTATGTAGTTGTCTTTACTAATATGTAATTGGCTGTTTGCATCTATATCGATAGCAAACTCGCCTAAATCATTACTTTTAACGCTTTGGTTTTTGCCATGGACATGGATAGAGGCATTTTTAATTGGTTGATTTTTATCATCCATTACTTTACCGGTAACGGTTGCAGCCAAAGCTGATTGAGAACATAAAACAGAAAAAATAGCAGAGGAGATTAATGTTAACTTTGTCATGGATATATTGGTTCGTGGTTATTATGTTGTGATATAATATAACACCACAAAATTAACGAATCAACAATGTTATAGTATAACCTTGTGTTTTGCGTTCAAACCACTAAAAGTGCCGATAAACTGTTTGCTTTACAATAGAAGTTAATCTGGCATTAACTCTACTTTACTGTAACAAATCTACTCGTAGTACCCTCAAAGAATATCTGCTAATGATTATGGAGAGTAGTGTTTAAAGTATTGAATTTTATGTTTTTTACCTATAATTTATATTTTTTAATAGCTCCCTCTATTATAAAACACTTCTAAAATCCATTACATTGTTAACAGTTAATTGTTTTATATCGTCGTTTGTGTAATTATCTTGTGTAGTTTTAACGCTTTTTAGCTATCAATTATTGCTCAAAAGTACACATTTAAACACGCACAATAGTAGGCCAACATGTTTCTCAATCCTTATAGTGTAAAATTAGCATCCTCGTTTTTTTGTTTATCGGTACTTGCAGGGTGTCACAATGCGAAAGCTTCAGATCAAAATTCAACTAAAGGAGCCACTCCATTAAAAAAAGAGCATATAATTTTTGATTTTGAACAGGATAATTACAGCCAATATATAAATACAATTAATGGCTTTAGTACATTAATAAAGGAAGGTGGAAACCATAAACTAGCGGTTACATTAAAATCTAAATCTAATGTAGAAAGTGATTTTGAATTCATTAATCCAAAAGGATGGGATTGGCAAGCAACAGGAAACTTTGCCCTTGCACTTGATATACAAAACCCTGATGAGGCTTCTACTCACCTATACATAAAGACAATAGACAAGTCGGGACAATTTCAAACTCGAAGTGTTGTTGTGCCAGCAAAGTCTCAAAATACGTATTACATAGAATTAAAAGGCGCAAATTTAAATGTTAATTCAGGTATTCGCTCAAACCCACCAAGTTGGAAAAGCAGTTATACGCCAATAATCTATAGAGGCGGACAAAAAAATATCGACGTTAGCAGCATTGTAAAAATATCATTTGGAGTAAAAGGGCTACTTGACGATAAACGAATTTTAATAGACAACTTACGCCTTATAAAGCCAACTAATTTTGATACTAACTATCTAAAAGGGTTAGTTGATAAATTTGGGCAAAATGCAAAATTAGACTTTACCAACAAAGTATCTTCAACAGAGCAGCTACAAGTTATTTCTCAAAAAGAGCAAATTAACTTACAAAACTCACCAATGAAAGGACGTTCTAAATATAGTGGCTGGAAAAACGGCCCACAATTAAAGGCAACGGGATATTTTAGAACTGAAAAATACAAAGGGAAATGGAGTTTAGTCGACCCAGAAGGTTATCTGTTTTTTTCAACCGGCATTGATAACGTTCGTATGGCAAATACTTCAACCATAACCGGTTACGATTTTGACCAAAGCTATATTAAGCAGCGCGAAGCTAATGATTTAACACCAGAGGATTCATTAGGATTAAATCCAGCTCCAAAAACTGCGTGGTCAACACGTTATAAAAGCTCAACACTAAGATCTGATATGTTTAATTGGCTACCCGAGCAAAATAACCCTTTAGCAGATAATTACGGCTACAGACGCGAAGTTCACAGTGGTGCAATTAAAAAAGGTGAAACGTTTAGCTTTTATCGCGCTAATTTAGAGCGAAAATATCAAACCCATAACAACAACGACTTAATGAAACAGTGGCAAAATACCACTGTAAAACGCATGCTTTCATGGGGCTTTACTTCTTTTGGCAATTGGATAGAAGAAGACTATTACCATACTAACCAATTACCTTACTTTGCTAATGCGTGGATCATTGGTAATTTCAAAACGGTAAGCAGTGGTAACGACTACTGGAGCCCATTACCTGACCCATTTGATCCATTATTCGTTGAGCGCGCAGATGTAACGCTTGCAAAAGTAGCCCAGCAAGTTAAAAACAGCCCTTGGTGTGTTGGTGTATTTATTGATAATGAAAAAAGCTGGGGGATGATGAATTCTGACGCCGCACGTTACGGCATTGCAATTAATACACTTAAAAATAATGCTCAAAATAGCCCGACAAAAGCGCAATTTGTAACCTTAATGAAAAATAAGTACAGCCAAATTAGCAAACTTAATAAAGCATGGAATACACGTATTTCCTCATGGGATGAGTTTGCTGCAGGCGTGACACTCACGCAGTTTAACGAGCAAACTAATATCGATTTATCAGCGATGTTATTTCATTATGCTAATCAGTATTTTGCAGTGGTTGACGCGGCTATAGCTAAACATCTTCCCAACCAGCTGAATATGGGAGCACGTTTTGCTGACTGGGGTATGACGCCTGAAATAAGAGCCGCCTCTGCCGCGCATGTAGATGTGATGAGCTACAACTATTACCGAGAGGGATTAAATGAAGATTTTTGGGCATTTTTATCTGATATAGACATGCCAAGCATAATAGGTGAATTTCATAATGGTGCGCTTGATTCTGGGCTATTAAACCCAGGCCTTATACACACTCAATCTCAGCAAGAGCGTGGTACTAAATACAAAAAATATATGAATAGCGTTATAGATAACCCATATTTTGTTGGTGCGCATTGGTTTCAATACATAGACTCTCCACTAACTGGGCGAGCATACGATGGTGAAAACTACAATGTAGGCTTTGTAAATGTAGCTGACATTCCTTACAAACCGCTTGTTGATGCAGCTAAAAGCGTGAATAAATCGTTATATGAACGCAGGTATAACAATGCTAAAAATTAAATATATACTAAGCGCATTGTGTGTTCTCTGTTTGGGTGTATCTGCTAAGCAAAGTAACACACTTTTATTCGAGCAAGGCCCCTACAAAATATTTAATGAGCAAGCGCTTGAAGTGCTTAACTTAAATAGCCATGTTAAAACCCTCGCTTCGGGTTATGACTGGCTAGAGGGGCCGGTTTGGGTTAATCAAGGAGGATATTTATTATATTCTGATATACCTAATCATCAGGTTTATAAATATACACCAGGTAAAGGTGCAAGTTTGTACTTAGCGCATAGTGGCTATTCAAATGGTTTAATTGTAAATAAACAAAATGAGCTTGTGCTTTTGCAATCGCGCTCACGTGTTATATCAAAAATGAAGACGCCATTAAGCACGCCTAAACCACAATACCTACAAATTGTAAGTCATTATAATGGACAAAAGTTTAACAGCCCAAACGATGGCGTTTTTAACGACCAAGGCATGCTTTATTTTAGTGATCCACCCTATGGTTTACCTAATCAATTAGATGATGAAGGCAAAGAGCTTAAGTTTCAGGGGGTATATTCACTTAAAAATACAGGGGAACTTACCTTATTGGATCGTGATGTTATTTATCCTAATGGGGTCGCATTATCGGCTGATAATAAAACGTTATATGTGGCGGCATCTAATGCTAATAAACCTGCGTGGTATCAGTATGATTTAAATGACAGTGGTGCAGTGGTAAGTAAATCTTTATTTTATCTAGGAGTACTTCAACAACTTTTGCCGTAAAACACCGTTCCTTTAGGTCGGTGATATAAGGCGATAGTCGCGAAGTGACTAAATGGGTTGTTCCTTTTTTATTGACTGTATATAATAACAGTATGATTATTCGCAAAGCTTATAAATTCCGCTTAAAAACAACACCCGATATTAACGCTAAAATGGCGCAATATGCGGGAAATTGTCGATTCTTGTGGAATAAAGCCTTAGCGATTAACTTATTTAAGTTACAGAATAAGCAAAAGATTTGCTACTACCAAGAGTTGGATTTCTTTTCCAAACTTTGGAAGAAAAGCGAGGAGTATGGCTTTTTAATACTATCGCCCGCACAAACTATCCAACAAACATTAAAACAGCTTGAACGCGCCTTTAAAGACGCATTCGATAAAAACCAACCACTCAAACGGATGCCTACTTTTAAGAAAAAAGGAGAGGTGAATAGCTTTAGTTTTCCTCAAGGCTTTAAAATCGACAAGAATGGGAAACGTATTTTTTTACCTAAAATCGGTTGGGTTAATGTTAGAAAAAGCCAAGCTATTTTAGGTAAAGCTAAAAACGTCACTGTTTCACAAAAAGGTAAGCACTGGTTTGTTTCAATCCAAGTTGAACAAGAAGTCGCACCACCTAAGCACCCATCAAACGCCATGATTGGCGGAGATTTAGGCGTGAAACGCCTAATTACCCTTTCTGATGGCAGTTTTGTGGAGCCGATAGATACCAGTAAACAGACAATCAGGATCAAACGATTACAGAAGAAACTTGCTAGAAAAGTGAAATTTTCAAGTAACTGGAAAAAATTAAAAGCAAAGATCACAACATTTCACACGAAAGTTGCCAATATTCGTCATGACAAATTACATAAGATCTCAACACAGTTGAGCAAAAGCCACGCAATCATCGTGCTAGAAGATCTTAAAATTAGAAATATGACGAAAAACAGCAAAGGCAACAGTGAGCAGTATGGAAAAATGGTAAAACAAAAATCTGGCTTAAACCGCGTCATTCTCAATCAAGGATGGGGAATGTTTAAAGAGATGCCGAAATATAAGCAGGATTGGCTCGGCGGTCAGGTTATTTTTGTTGATCCGAAACATACCAGTCAAACGTGTCCGGCGTGTGATCATCAATCAAAAGATAACCGATTAACGCAGTCTAAGTTTGAGTGTGTGAAGTGCTGTTATCAAAATAATGCGGATCATGTTGGCGCATTAAATATTTTAGCGCGAGGTCATCGCGTTCTAGCCTGTGGAGAGATTGACATTAGTCAGCTTGTTGAAGCAGGAACTTGCATTGTGAGTGATCACAAAGCCCCGATGGTTTTAAACTAATCGGAATCCCCCTCCTTTCCTGAACTTGTTCAGGCGCTTAGCGAGGTGGGGGAGGATGTCAAGAATTACCACCAGCAATTAAGCATGACCAAGGCTTACCAGATGGTTTAAAGGTACATAAAAGTGGGATTATATTTGCTACAGGTCCCAATGGGTTATGGTTATTTAATAAAAATGCTGAGCTACTAGCTCAAATTGAAATGCCAAATATTAGTGCTAATCTAACGTTTAACCAATCACAAAACCGCGTTTATATAACAGCGCATACAGAGCTATTGGCACTTGATTTAAAATAGTCTTGTTATTCTATTGTTAAATTAAAGCCCCTATAAGCACGCTTGATAGGGGTTATTTACTCTTTGTTGCCTACATGAATGAAGGTAAGGGGCGTGAGCAGGACGCGGAAGCTTTGCTCGGTTTTCACTTAGGCCACTAGGTTACAAATCTCACGCTGCGATTAAATAGCCTCGAGTTTGAACAAATTTTAATTCTCAAAGATCAACAGACCTTCGGATAATTTCGCTTAATTAAACAGATAACCTTTACAACAACAAACACCTGTTGTAAATTGTTAACAATGAACAGTGTCATGTAAACTAATTCGGTGGCTTAATGAAAGTATCATCACAAACAATCAAAAGTGTAAAAGTCGAGTATTACCAAATTCCGCTAGCAGAAGTGTTAAGTGATGCAAAGCATGGCGATCACACTCACTTTGAAGTTATTGCGTTGCATATTATGACTCACGACGGGTATGAAGGGATGGGATATACCTACACTGGCGGCAAAGGTGGTCGCGCAATTTATTCACTCCTTAACGATGAAATAAAGCCCGGATTAATTGGGAAAAATTCAATGTCTATCATGGCAATTTGGGACAAATTGCAGTGGGATCTTCATTATGTTGGCCGAGGTGGACTACTTAGCTTTGCGATTTCAGCAGTTGATATAGCGCTGTGGGATATTAAGTGTAAGCGCTTAAATGCACCATTATGGCAAGTTGCGGGTGGTAGCAGTGACCAAACAAAATGCTATGCAGGCGGAATAGATTTAAACTTTAGCCAAGAAAAACTGCTTAGTAATATAGATGGTTATTTAAATCGTGGCTTTAATGCAGTAAAAATTAAAGTCGGTAAACCCAACTTTAAAGAAGATATAGAACGTGTAGCCGCAGTAAGAGAGCTAATAGGTAAAGATAAAATACTTATGGTAGATGCCAATTACTCAATGACTGTTGAGCAAGCTATTCGTTTTGCTAAATCAATTGAAAAATACGACATAACCTGGTTTGAAGAACCGACTATACCTGATGATTACAAAGGCTTTGCTCGCATAGCACAAGCGACTTCAATACCGCTTGCAATGGGTGAAAATTTGCATACATTGCACGAGTTTGGTTATGCGATTGAGCAAGCTAAGTTAGGCTTTTTACAGCCTGATGCGTCAAACATTGGCGGTATTACGGGGTGGTTACACGTGGCAAGTATGGCATATACACACAACTTGCCAATTTGTAGCCATGGCATGCATGAACTACATGTATCACTGTTGGCATCTCAGCCTCACGCTGGTTTTTTAGAAGTTCATTCATTCCCTATAGATGAATATACAACACGTCCTTTAAGGCTTAAAAATGGCCAAGCATGCGCTCCAGATATAATAGGTACGGGTGTAGAATTTGACCCTCAACTAGTGAAAAAGCATTTAATTAAACAGTCGTAATACAAAAATTAGTAACAAAAGAAAAGAGTTGTTGTGTGTCCACAAATTCAGCGTAGAGATTATTTATCAAGGAATGAATAATTACCTCTTTGTCATAAGATTAAATTTATGAATACTGATTTTGTGGACGCTTTTATAAAGTTAAATTGTGATTAGTATTGCAACTATTGATTATTTTACACAAACCCAAATTGCTAAGTCTGCTGTAAACCCGATGGTTGTAATTAACGCCGAGAATAGTTTTATTTCAATGCTTTAAATTAATTAGTTAGGGGCTCTCACAACTCCGTCAAAAGCCAGCTTTAATTGCTGGCTTTTTTATATTTAAAATAGCAATAAAGAGCATTAAATTACCATTTTTAAGCAAAATCAGTGTATTTGTATAATAAAGTTGCGATTAAAATGGTGTAACAAAAATAGATTAATAATAGAAATTAGGTTTCATTATGACGTCAAAAGTAACTGGTATTAGCGAGTTTCCCGATGCGTTTGCACAGCAACGAAAAGTAACAGGAATGGGTCAAATGGATGACCAAAACGATCCTGTAAATATGATCTTAGGCTTAAAAGATGTACGAAAAGCAGCGCATAATTGTGCTGTTTTTCAATCGGGTGCTAAACCTGGACGTATTGTAATTCCATCAGAAGTGGCAATACGTGAAACACGCCAAATTCCGTTTGAAGTAGACCCGCCTGAGCACGGCGGTTTTCGTGAACTATTAAACCCTTGGTTTAAACGCCCATTAGATGAATGTTACCAAGCGCGTTTACAAACCATTATTGATGAAACCATTGAAAACGCCTTTAAAGCAGAGTCGTTTGATGTGGTGTCACAATTTGCTTTACCACTTCAATCTAAAGCGTTAACGCTTTTACTTAATACCTCAATGGATAAAGCACAAACATGGATAGATTGGGGTACTCATGTATTTAGAAGTGAAGGCAGTGACCTTGATGGCGATAAAGCCAATATTCTATACAACTACATTGATGAGCAAATAGAAAACGCCATTTTAAACCCTGGTGATGATTTATATTCAGTGCTTTTAAATTCAGAGGCGAACGGTAAAAAGCTGAGTAAAGAAGAAATAAAAGGTGTGATGATCCTCACCTTTGCAGGGGGGCGCGACACCGTTATAAACGCGATCACAAACTCTATTGCCTACTTTAGCGAAAACATCAGCGATTTAAAGCGTATTGATGATCAGCCTGAAATATTAAACAGGGCCGTAGAAGAACTAATTCGCTATTTTTCGCCGCTTACGCAAATGGGCCGTGTCGCTACGAAAGACACAAGCGTATGTGAGCACGCTATAAAAGCCGACACACGAGTTTCGTTATGTTGGGCGTCGGCTAATCGCGATGAAAAGGTATTCAAAGATCCCAACAATGTCGACTTCGATCGAAAAGTTAACCCGCATATTAGTTTTGGTTTTAGCCATCACAATTGTTTGGGCGCAACGCATGCCCGCCAAATTCTACGTCAACTAGTGTTATCACTTGCTAATAAAGTTGCTCAAATAGAGACAATAAAAGCAGATGAAAATATTGAAAAACTCGGTGAGTTTTCAAGAAAGGTAGGCTTTAACAGTCTGCACGTTAGCTTTAAATCAAAATAAAAACACCGTAGAAAATAGTTAAATAAATACAGTAACAAGTAAAAGTAGAGGATTAATACGATGGCGAAAGTAATATTTATAACCAAAAAAAACGATGCAGTTGAAGTAGAGGGCGACAGTGGCTCGCTAATGGAACTGGCATCAGCAAATGGTGTTGCTGGTATTGATGGTGATTGTGGCGGTGTATGTTCGTGTGCAACGTGTCATATTTACTTAACACCGGATGACTTTAAAAAAGTAGGTACACCCGATGAGGTAGAAAGCGACATGCTAGAGCTGGACGATAACGTAACGCAATACAGCCGTTTATGTTGCCAAATTGAGGTGTCTGAAAATATTGATGGTATGACCTTCAGAGTAGCCAATTAAAAGCGGGTACAGCATTATGCAAAACACACAATTAGAGCCAAACTCACTGCAGCAAAGCGTTGTTATTATTGGTGCAAGCCATGGCGGCGTTAACTTTGCATTTAACTTACGCCAGCAAGGTTGGCTGGGTAAAATTATATTACTCGATAGCGATCCTGAACTGCCATATCACAGGCCACCGCTGTCTAAAAAAACGCTGCAATCGTTAGAGGTAAAATCAATACCTTTAAAGGTGCAAAAATCCTACACAGATAGCCATATAGATTTATGTTTAGGTGAGCGTGTTACTGCAATTAATAAAGATAACAAAATAGTTACTCTTGAAAATAATAAGCATCTAGCATTTGATAAATTAGTAATCGCAACCGGTTGCTCAGCTTTTATTCCTCCAATTACAGGCCTTAGTGAAACTGTAGATGAATATGGCACCTCTCAATATTTCGCAATGCGAACACATAGTGATGCCGTAGCAATAAAAAAAGCGCTAAGTGCAAGCACTAACAAAGAAGTGGTGATTATTGGTGGAGGTTATATCGGCCTTGAATCGGCGTCATCCTTTATTGCACTTGGCGCTAAAGTAACGGTTATCGAAAAACAAGAAAAAATACTATCGCGAGTCACATCATCTGCTATGTCTAACTTTTTAACTGATTTACACAAAACGAAGGGGGTAGACCTGCAAACAGCAAAAGATATTGTACAAATTAAGCACACAAACAATAAACATTATGTGCAATGTAGTGATGGCAGTGAGTATCCCGCCGATTTTATTTTAATTGGCGTAGGTGTAAGGCTAAATACACAACTTGCAACAGATGCTGAGCTGGTGGTTGAGCAAGGCATAAAAGTAAATGACGTATGCCAAACATCACACCCTGATATCTACTCAATTGGTGATTGCACTATTCATTTTAATAAAATTTATAATCGTTGGATCAGACTTGAGTCGGTACAAAACGCAGTTGACCAAGCTAAAGTTGCTGCGCAGTTTTTAGCTAAAAATAATACGTCAGCTCCTGCACTCCCTTGGTTTTGGTCAGATCAATACGAATATAAATTACAAATAGTAGGTTTATCACAAGGCTATAACGAGATTATTAAGCGCCAAGAAGCTCCCGGTCAATTTTCACTTTGGTACTTTAATAACGACACACTGCTTTGTGTGGAAGCTGTTAATTATGCAAAGGCCTATGTACTTGGCACACAGGCTATTAAGCAAGGTTTAAAGGTAAACAAACAGGTATTGAACAATTTGACTATAGCACTTGCAAAACCTCAGTTATTTCAGGCGTAACTGCTGTCGATACTGATGCGGAGTCACTTTAAAGTGATGTTTAAACTGCTTAATAAAATACGACGGGCTAGAAAAGCTTAAATCGTAAGATATATCAGTCACCGAAACATCACTTTGCCCGAGTAACCGTGCGGCATTATATAACTTGTGCTGAATCAGGTAGTCGGAATAAGGCACTCTAAAGTGCTTTTTAAATACCCTTGAAAAATACGAAGGTGATAAATGGCAAAGGGCTGCGGCTTGCTCAAGTGACAGGTTAAGGCCGTTATTTGTTTTAAGCTCATTAATTACCGGAGCAAGCTTTTTAAAACTTGCTGAGCTACTTAATGACGTTTGCTGCTTAGATAAACTGCTTTTACCATATTCGCACACCATAGTGATTAAGCTATCAAACAGTTGAGCACAGGTTTTACTTTTAGGATTTTCGTTAAATTCGCTAAGCATCCAAGCGAGCAACTTATGAATCCTTTTTTGTATTTCAATGCTAAAGCTTAAATGCAAACCAGTTTTTAGTAATTCTATAAATTCTTGTAAGGCCTGATTATTAAGGCGTTCAGGCATAAATTGCACAATATACCAAGATTTAGGGCGCGGATTTAAAGCAAAGTCGTGGGTTTCCATAGCGGGTGTAAAAACGGCCTCAAAATCAGAAAGAATCGATTCACCTTGATGATAAAAATAAGTGCCGTCAATTTGTTCAAAAAATATAAATTCATGCACCTGATGAAAGTGCATAAAACATGAATAGCTATCGTGCTGAAAATAACTTACATGATGAATTTCGAAATCGTAACCGTCTTTTATACAAAACGGTTCACAGTAAATTGTCGGTTGCTTCATAACATAATACTTATATTTAGAGACTTAGGAGTCTACATGTACAAGGCAAAAGCTGCAATTGCAGATGGAAAAGGCGGTTTTTTCTTCGATATCGTTAATGTCGGAAAACCAAGTGCTGGCGAAGTAAAAATTAAAATAAAAGCCTCAGGTATTTGTCATACAGATTGGGATTCAATTAAAACGTGGAATAAAAAATTTATCATTGGTCATGAAGGCGCAGGAACCGTTGTTGAGTTGGGCGAAGGTATAACGGAATTTACTATCGGCGATAAAGTAATACTAAATTGGGCGATTCCGTGTGGTGAGTGTTTCCAGTGCCAAGAGGGTAATTTACACATTTGTGAAGTAAATAGCCCCGTAACTGGCAATGGTTTATGCGGACACGCAGGTAAACAAGCGTGTGAGCATAATGGCAATAGCTTAGAGCGCTCATTTCATTTAGGTACGATGAGCGAATACACCGTCGTTAAGGCTGCTGCAGTTATAAAAATACACAGTGACATTCCTTTTCCAAGTGCAAGTATTGTTGGTTGCGGCGTAATGACCGGTTACGGATCAGTAGTTAATGCAGCTAAAGTAAAAGCAGGTTCTTCAGTGGCCGTATTAGGCTGTGGAGGCGTAGGACTAAATGCAATACAAGGGGCTGCAATTTCAGGCGCCGCTAAAATAATAGCAATTGATTTGTCACCGGAGCGATTAACACAAGCTAAAGCATTTGGTGCTACACATACCGTACTTGCTAAAAAGTATGACCCTGATTTAGTTCACATGATAAACGAAGTTAAAGCGCTAACAAATAGTCGCGGAGCCGATTATGCCTTTGAGTGTACAGCAGTGCCGGCACTTGGTTCAGCGCCATTAGCATTAATACGCAGCGCGGGAGTTGCGGTACAAGTGAGTGGCATTGAGCAAAAAATAGATTTTGATTGCGAACTATTTGAGTGGGATAAAATTTATATAAATCCGCTCTACGGGCAATGTAATCCTAAGCGCGACTTTGCTCAAATACTAGACCTTTATGACGCAAAAAAGCTCAAGCTCGATGAGCTAGTCACAAAAACTTACTCGTTAGATGAGTTACAAACAGGCTTTGACGACATGCTAGCAGGGCGTATCGCTAAAGGTGTCGTCGTGTTTGATGATTAAAGGAGTATAAAATGGCAATTCATCGTTTAGAAATATCAAATAGCAGCTACACCGCTGATAACTTTGTAACGCTAACCGCGTATAGCAGCCACTTAAAAGGGCGAGGTGATATAAGCATTTACCAAGAAGCAACCAGTAATAAAAATGTACCTATAATTGTATTACTGCATGGTGTGTATGGTAGCCACTGGGTGTGGAGCCAGCTAGGGGGCGTACATAAAGTGTATCAGCAGCTTCGTAGCAGTGGCCTTAACGAGTTTGTATTAGTGATGCCATCAGATGGCGCGCACGCCGAGGGCAGCGGGTATTTGCCACTTAAAAATGCAGATTATGAAGCATGGATAGTTGATGATGTGATTAGCGCTGTTATTCAAACTCAACCAATGTGCTCGAGCTCATCAAATATTTATATTACGGGCCTTTCAATGGGAGGGTATGGAGCATTATGTTTAGGTGCAAAGCATCCAACTATTTTTAGCGGTATATCAGCGCATTCATCAATTACTGAGCTTGACGACTTTAATCACTTTGTTGATGAACACACTCTAAAGCCACTAAAAAAAACCACTGATAAGTACAAAGGCGACGTGTTTAAAACATTGAGCGCGAATAAAAAGACATTACCGCCACTGCGATTTGATTGCGGAAAAGACGATGTACTTTTTAGTGCTAATACTGCGCTTGCAAAAAAGCTAGTTGATGAAAATGTTCCTCATACGTTCGATATTTTTGCAGGCACCCATTGCTGGGAGTATTGGCACGAACATGTAGCTAAAACTATGATCTTTTTTGCTCAATTAGAAAGCAAAACTCACACACAATTAAAATAAGGAAATAACCCATGAAAGTCATTAGCTCACTTTTAATTGCATTTGCATGTACTGCATCAAGCAATTTAGTCGCACAGCCAGAAGTATCCGTAAATTTAAACGTAAAGCGAAGTATTGACGGCCTATCAACCTTTGATAGAAGCAAATATATTGTTATGCACTCGATGCTAACAACAACCGATTGGAAGGGGGAAGAAGATAAGCTCGACTACTTACTTAACGACCTTGATGTGTACTTTGGTCGTGATAACGGTTCTATGCCGTATTACGCGACTCAAGTTGAGCAAAACCCAAATAATCTAGGGTACGCAAGCCCTGAGAGTATCGCTGCTTATGGCAAAACTGCTCGCGAAGATTATTATGGTAAAACGTTGTCGAAGCTTCATAAATACGACAATAGAGCCCATGTAATGATAGGCGGGCAAATTAATCAGTTTTGGATTGGTAATCATAAAGGCAAAGGCGAATGGAGCTTTGCTAATACCGATGCCGTGGGTCAATACATGGGACATTTTGTAAATGAATTTTATCGAAATGACAACCAAGGACCGAACAAAGGCCCAGCACGCCCACAATACCTTGAAATACTTAATGAGCCACTTTACGAACTTGTTGATGTACATCACGGTAAGCCTATCGATACATTTATTTTTCATAACGAAGTAGCCCAAGGCATACGAAAAGTTAATACAAGTATTAAGATTGGTGGGTACACCACTGCCTTTCCATGGTTTGACGATAACAATTTCAATCGTTGGGATGAGCGAATGAAGCTATTTTTAGATACCAGCGGTGAATACATGGATTATTTTTCGATTCACCTTTATGACTTTGGCTACTTAAACCGCGATAAAGGCGTTGCTAACTTTAAAGGAGCCCGTATAGAAGCCACTATGGATATGATGGAGCAATACGAAAAGCTTAAACTAGGTAAGGTAAAACCTTTCATGATTTCGGAATACGGCGGGCGTGACCATAAAACAGAAGCAACGCCATGGACTGCAATAAATGACTGGCAAACTATGAAATCGTTTAGCCCTATGATGATGCAATTTATGGCTAAACCGAATCTCATACTTAAAGCCATTCCATTTAGTTTAGCAAAAGCAGAGTGGAGTGGTAATGAGGGACGCGATTATGCTTGGCGCTTACTACGCCACAATGACGAAAAAACAGGTGAAACAGGCGATGAATATGTATTCACCGACATTATTAAATTTTATCAATTGTGGTCAGATGTAAATGGCACACGTGTTAATACTGAATCAAACGAAGCCGACTTACTAGTAGATAGTTATGTAAACAATAACAAAGCATATGTAATTATCAGTAATTTAGAAACAAGTGCTAATAGCGCCTTGCTAAATTTAACAGAGCTACCAAGCAATCCGATTAATAACATTAAAATTAAGCACTTGCACTTTGCTAATGGTGAGCCAACACTTACAACAACATCACAAAATATTGGTGTAAAAAATGAGTTACCAAAAAGCATTAACATAGGCGCAGAAGCCACAGTAATTATTGAATATACGTTCAGCGACAATATAAAAATTATTGCTGAGTCTGACGAGTATAAATACTATGCAACAACCTACAAACAGGCAATTAAAGCCAATACAGCGCTTAAATTTAACATTAACGATGTAAAAATAAGTGAATATGGTAAAGGTATATTGCGTTTAAGTTTTGGTAGAGAGCATGATTTAGCTCAACAACCTATCGTTAAAGTAAATGACACTTTAGTTACTGTACCAACCGATTATGCCGGTGATGAGCAAGTATTTCGCCCACAAGTATTTAGTATGCTAGAAATCGAAGTACCAAACGAGCTGTTAAAAACCAATAATACAATATTAGTTACATATCCTGATGATGGCGGATTTGTTAGCAGCGTGACGCTCCAAGCGTTTGAGTACAGTGATGATATTTAATTTAAAAAACTAACTATTTGTTATGATATAAAAAGCAAGGTCACTAATTATTAGTGGCCTTAGTTGTTATTCGTCCGCTTTTTAAATTCATAGACAATCTTTAATTATCACAGAAGTCTTATTAAATTTTAAAAATAGATGGCATAATTCGTATGCATTAGTGATTGATCTTTATGTGTATTATATTTACTTGTGCTATTGGCCGAAAAGAAAACAGATGCCTTAATGGTTGGCGGAAGCTTATTTTATGTTTATCCCGCACTACTTGTTTATGGGGTACCAATATCAATTTTATTAAAAAAATTTAATGTTTTTAATTTACCTATGGTTCTTTTAGCGAGTGTAACTCCATTTATTATAATTATTCCAATGGGATGGAATGAGCCTATAATACCCTTATTTGTAATTTGCTTTGGCTCTATTGTTGTGGCTATAGGTTGTTGGTATACACGTTTACTCTTATTTAAAAATAAAAAAATAACCAATAACCTGTTGCAGTTTAAAAGAGAGTTACCGACTATCAATCATAAGTATATCTAGTTTATGTTGAGCCCTGGTTTGATTTTTTATGTCGATAGGTTCAATCATTTCGCATTCGTCTCTGATCATTTCAGGAATGAGGCTTGGGTAGTGGCGACAGTCCTCTGGGCGGTCGAGGTAAATACTGCAGGTATACATATTTTTAGCGAGAGGATCTTTTTTAGGCGCAATTTCTAAAAATGGGCACACTTGAAGTCTTAAGCCTGTTTTTGGGTCAAACCAAATTTCGTTGTTTTTAACGTATTCATAAATTTCGGGGTTAAAGAGCTCCCATAAATCTATTTCCTCTTTCGTTGCGCTTAAATCGCCGCCGCCATATTTAATACAGCATTTACCACACTGGTTGCATTCTTTCATAATTTGCTAATTTGGTTGGCTGTTAACGAGTTTAAGTTAGTTATTAGTGTAGCACCAAATTTATTATTAACGCTCTACTGAATTTACCCATCCTTTAATTTTTGGGTGTGTAAACAATAGTTAGATACAATAACTTAAGTTAAAACCCTTTGTTACATTTTATATAGTACAGGCTTTATTTAATGGTTTACTCTAAAGGTAGCGAAAAATATTACAAACCCCGCTTGAGCAACTGTGTGATTGTTAAATGTTGCTGAGCGCAGATACCTAAGCAGGGCGTTATTATGAAGGAGGCTGTCACTAAGTTAAAAACAGAATTTAATGCAAAGCTATTGTATTGGAACAATCTTAAAAGTAGCAAAGCCAAAGCGGCAATCATCCTATTATTTTTAGTTGTCATTGCACTTAAAGTCTTTACGACCATTTTTACGTTGGATTGGGTTGCAAGTTTATTCAGCGTGTAAGTTTACCAAGAGTAATTGCGATAAAGTTTAATCTCAGAGTGTTTAACGCCTACGCGATGTTCATTATTAATGTATTATTACGCTATACACCAAATTAAATAAATCAGTTGTTTAAATACGTTTTATAATGACTGTAATGATACATTTTAGCTAAATTGAGTGAGTAAATGAGTTTAGCTGCATTAAAGGATAACCAGTGATGATGAATACAAAAGTATATAAAGCGGTACATGATCTAGCAGAAGATTTAATGGCGGCGGCTAACAAAAATAACCGTGAAAAGTTTGAGTCGTTATTTGCTCAATTAAAAGCTATTTGTATTGAAAACGAAAACACCTCAAAAGATCACCCTGTACAATGGGAAACTTTAGCTGATTTTACCGAAGAGTTAGAAGAGGCAATTACTACTTACGAAAAAGCATTAGAAAAGTCGATTGCGATTAATAACAAAGATCACATGTCGTCGGTTTCTTTTTCAATGGCTACATTACAGCTTGAGCTTGGCCAAAAAGATGAAGCTATTAAAAACCTTCAAAATGCTAAAGTCAGCGCCAATAAAATTGAAGACAAAGAGCTTAAAGCTGAAATACACGACCTACTAGAGTCGCTTATTGAAGAAGAAGGTTAAATACATAAAAGTATAACTTATCCATATTAAATGTGATTTTTGTGGATTTAGCTTGAGCTTAATAAAGCGCTGATGGTTTATACCCTCAGCGTTTTTTTATGTTCGCTATAAATACTAAACCAAAATAAAAGGCTTACTATTGAGCTAGCTTATTCATAAAGTCGATAATGTACTTTGCAATTTCTACTGGTTTTTCTTCAACGCTAAAGTGCCCTGAATCGAGTAAATAGAGTTCAGCGTTCGGTACATCTTTTAAGTATGCTTTAGCGCCTTCGGCTATGAATGCTGGGTCGTTTTTACCCCATACAATTAACGTTGGTGGTTGGTACTTGCGTAAATAAGCTTGCCACTTTGGATAGTCGAGAAGGTTGTTGTAGTAATCTTGTAGCAATTGCACTTGAATTACTCTATCGGCTTTGGTTTGTAAAAAGTGAAGATCGTGCGTCCAGCTATCTGGGCTCATCACTTCTGGGTTACTTTGTACGTCTCGTAAATACTGCTTATTAATAATGGCTTGTTCAGACGTGAACGAATAAATTTTATCTTGCTGAGCTTTCGAACTATCTTCATTCGCGGCTTTAAAAAATGCTTGCCTCGGTAGGGTTAGCCCCTCTAAATACGCATTACCATTTTGTACAATAAGTGCATCAAGTTTATTAGGATTATTTAACAGCATTCTAAAGCCTACGGGCGCTCCAAAGTCTTGTATATATAGGCTGTAGCGCTTTACTTTAAGCGTTGTGAGTAACCCTTCAACGTATTGAGCTAGTAATTCAAAAGTATATTTTTGAGTTTCTGGGTTTGGGCGGTCGCTATAACCTGAGCCTAAATAATCAGGTGCTATCACATGATAACGCCCAGATAAAAGCGGAATAAGCTCACGGTAGCTATGTGATGACGACGGATAACCATGTAAAAGTACAATTGTTTGCTCATGTTGCTTGCCTGCTTCTCGATAAAATATTTTTTTACCATTTACGTTTGCATATTTGTAAGTGGTTTTTGAAGGCCATACAGCATCTGTGGCGGTAAGTGTAGACATAGATACTAATAAAAACACAATAAATGAGGCGATGTGAGCAGGTCTTATTTTAAGATTGTTTTGTATATCTGGGTGCATAACTAAACTCGTTAATGTTTTGGTAATACTGCTTTATTAACAAATTAGACCAGCCATCTTAATAATTACATTCATTAAAACTTCCAATTTACTTAAATGTCTAAGTATAAAATATAATAATTGTTAACAGTTTAACCTCTAAAATATCAATTCGAATCTGTCGTAAAAAAATATATTCTTAAAAAACTAAGTGCATATATAAAAATTTAATTCTTGTACTTATTTCATGCCGATAAATTAAAAAGTATTTAGTAACATATGCTTACGGTTGTTTTTTGTCGTGTGTGTTATAAGTGACTATTATTTGTAACTATAAATATTGTGTTCATGTTGTTCATTTAAACTTTAAATTCACGTGCCTATTTATGGTACTAAAGCGTGAAATTTGAACAAATCATTAATTTATTGTTGCATACAGTTAATTGTTAACATTATATTGATTGTGAATTCGATGCCTTTACACAAAGGATTAATTTTCACACCAAGATAGGTAACAAAAAATGAAAAAAAGCTCATTGTATTGCGCGATTTCGAGCGCGCTATTACTTTCAAGCGTTTTTAATGCACACGCTGGCACTGTTATTAAACAAACGTCTTCACAAATGTGTTTTAGAACCGCTGATAATGCAGTAAATGGTACTCAAGTAGTATTAAACAATAACTGTAGCGGTGATGCAGCAGGGTTTAGCTGGACATCTGGTGGGAGTATAAAGCACGTTAAGTCGGGTTTATGCGTCCACCCTGGCGGCTTAGCAAACCCCGTCGATGGACAGCAACTTGTTTTGTGGTCGGGTTGTGACTTTGATAACCGAGTGAAGTTTACTAAAACGTCGGCTAATGCTATTAAGCATGTATCAGGAGGTAAATGTGTTCAACCAACTAACACATCAGACGGTAGTAATTTAGTTGTTAAATCGCAGTGTGGTGCAAATCAAAGTAAGTTTGTTGTTGAGCAACAAGTAAATAGCGGTGCAAACGTTAGTAACGATACAGTCAAGGTACAGTTTAATATTGATACTAAGCATGCGGTGGGTCAGTTTGATAGTTTTGATCGTCGTAAGTTTATTACATTGCACTCATCTAATACCGAAAGTGACTGGTTTGGAAATAATGCTCAAAGTTTAAATGCGCCTAATGCTGATCCTAATTTAATGACGAACTTTTTAGAAAATTATGATGTATATTTTGGCCGCGATACCGGCAGCATGAAATATCAATTAACACAGTTACCAGAAGATTCGGCTAAACCAGGTTATGCAAGTGCGGTAACGGCTACAACTAATGGTGGCGGTGTTAAATGGAATTACTCCAATATTACCACAGATGAAGCTAAAGCAATGCGAAAGCATGAAGGGCGTAACAGTGATTTAATTGTCGCAGCACAGCAGCACCCTTATTACCCAGATGGTACTAAAATTGGTAACCAAAACTGGTCTTTTTCGCAAACTGATACTGCCGGCGAACCACTAGGCACCGCGCTTGGTGATTATATGGCGCAGTTTTTACAAAAGTACTTTAAAGCTGGCGCATCAGATACTCTAGGTCAAAAGCGCCCAACATACCTTGAAGTTATGAACGAGCCACTATTTGAACTACACGACTTTCCTCATAAAGGTTATGACAAAGAAAGTCTATATGACATCTTTAGGCTACATAACTCAGTTGCAGATGTAGTTCATAATAATTCAGCATTGAACGATGTAAAAGTAGGCGGTTTTACAGTGGCATTTCCTGATTATGAAAAAGGGGCAAACTATTTTGATAATTGGAAGCAACGCGACAAGGCATTTCTAGATATTGCAGGAGATAAAATGGATTTTATTTCGATGCACTTATACGATTTTCCAAACTTTCCAGGCGGCCCTGGTGGTCAACATCAAGAGCAATACCGTAAAGGTAGTAACATGGAAGCGACTCTTGATATGGTTGAGCAATACATGGCTTATAAATGGGGGAGTATTAAACCAATAGTCATTTCGGAATATGGATCGCAACTGCAAGGGTCTTTTGGCACTAAATGGACACCGCAACGTGATTGGCTATGTTTAAAAGCAATGAGCTCTATGCTTATGAGCTTTATGGAAAGGCCTAACCGTATTGATAAAGCCATACCGTTTATTCCATTAAAAGCAGAGTGGGGCCGTATAAGCGATACCATTCCGTATTACTGGCGTTTACTACGTCAAGCTAAAGAGGGAGAAGGTGAAACCGGCGAGCAGTGGGTTTACACCGAAATGGTTAAGTTTTACCAGCTTTGGTCAGATATTAAAGGGACGCGAATCGATAGCTGGGCGAGTGATTTGGATATACAAGCAGATGCTTATGTTGATGGCAAAGATGTTTATTTGGTATTAAACAGCCTTGAAAATTCACCAACCAATATTGATTTAAGTGTTTTAGGCGGTGGTTCTAATAGCGTTACTGGCGTAAACATTAAGCATTTACATCCTGATGCTCAAGGTAAACCAGTCCTTGATGATAACGATAGTACAGTATTACCTGATTTAGTTAATTTGGGTACAGAGTCAACGATGATCATTAAAATTAGTCATCAAAGTAATGTGATAATTAATAATATTAATCAAGAAACTAAGCACTACGCAAGTGCTGTGGTTAAAGATATTGTTGCTAACTCAACTCAGTTTTTTACAATTAATAACGTTGATAAAGGAACTAATGGCGAGGCAGTATTACGCTTAGGTGTTGGTCGTCCTCATGGTAAGTCGCTTACACCTACGGTTACTGTTAATGGTAATAAAGTCGCTGTACCTACTGATTTTAGAGGGTACGACCAGGTTAATGGAGGGTTAGGACGCGAACGTTTCTTTGGTGTACTTGAAATACCGGTACCTTATAGCGACCTTGCAAAAACGAATAGTATTGAAGTGACATTTCCAGACACTGGCGGCGCTGTTAGTTCACTTACACTACAAAACTTTAAAATGAGTAAACGTATTACTCGCTAAAAAGGTGTAATAAAGGTTAAGTAATAAACAAACTGCGGGTTTATCTATATAATAGATTCGCAGTTTTTATTTTTATCGAATCTTTCCGAGAAAACCCATTGTTCGACGCGAAGCGGCGTCGATGGGATGAATCGGAATAACTAGCCCTGATCTTGAATGTATTTTCGAATTGTATCAGCAGAAGCATTTCCAACTGAGCAAGCAAAATACCCGTCAGACCAAAAGGTTTTCTCGATCCAGAATTACTTTTTCAACTACTTAAATCTCGACCATAGGCTTTGTGTCGTTGATTGTTTAATTCTACGAACATAACTCGCAACACAAATGGTCGGGGAAATCGTAAGCAATATGTGTATATGATCTTTGTGTACCTCGATCTCTTCAATATTAAATTCTGAGCGCTCTGCAATTTCAGAGATTTTTTGTTTTACACATTCACCTAAGTTACCTTGTAGCAATTGCCTTCTATATTTCACAACTAAGATTAAATGTAACGCTATTAGATAGTTGCAGTGTGATTTAGTTTCATATTCCATCTTGACAACCCTTTCATATACAGTAGTCTATACAGTATATGAACAAGACGCTTAGATACAATTACAGACTGAATCCTACGCCAGAACAAGAAGCTAAACTCATAGAGTTTGGCGCGACAGCGCGTGGTATTTGGAACTTATTGCTATCTGAAAATAGGCGTCGATATGAGTTCGATAAAACATTCTTGTTCTACAAAGATATGGCCTCGCTTCTTAAGGAAATAAAGCCTTTTGAAGAGTTTACGTGGATTAAATCTTTTGACTCGGCAGCAGCTCAGCAAGTTGCTCGCGACTTAGAAACAGCGTTAAAGAACGCAATCTCGAAAGGCCGTTTGCAGCGCTTTCCAAAGCATAAAATCTCATACAAACAGAAAAAACTTCACAACGATTCATTTCGAGTGGTAAACAATTCTAATTGCATCCGTATTGAAGATGGCCTATCAGTATTCCAAAAGTTGGTAAAGTGCCTATCATTTTACATCGCGAACTGGCGAGCAAAATCAAAACGGTAACTATTCAGTATCGCCACGGTAAATGGGAATGCAGTATTACTCAAGAAGTGGAGTGCAAAACAGCGCTTCGCGTTTTAAAAACAATCACAGGTTTTGACATTAACTCAAAGCAAACGGTAGTTGGCTCGAACGGCTACGTGGGCGACAATCCAAAGTTTTTAAAGCAATCAAAAGCAAAATTAAATCAATTGCAACGTCAGCTTGCTCGCCGAAATAAAGGCTCAAATCGCTGGCACAAAACAAAACAGCGCATCAATAAATTACACGGTAAAATCTCAAGGCAAAGGCTCGACTTTGCACACCAAATCTCACGACAGATAACCAATGGAAATGACATTTTAGTGTTTGAAGATTTAAACGTAAAAGCGATGCAAAAATTCAATGGCAGCATGGTGGCCGACAATGTGATGGCTCTGATAACTCAGCTTTCAAAATACAAGGCTGAGCTTGAAGGCAAGCTCTATCATGAAATTGGTCGATTTGAAAAATCGACTGGGATTTGCGCAGAATGCGGCCAGCACCATGTTTTAACATTGAACGATAGACATTTCATTTGTGTGGCTTGCGGAGCGAATCAAAATCGCGACCTTTCAGCGGCTAAAAGCATAGCGAACACAGGTGAGTTAGACTTAATAGCGGCTGGAATCGTCGCAAGGGTTAATCCCACTTCTCAGCGGAAAGCAGCTAATAAAATAAAAGTCTTCGAGCTATCGAAGTTTGCTGTTGGATCTGAGAAAAAAGAAGCAGCCTAGCATTCAAAAGCTAGACTGTAGAAGCCGATTGATCGACACGTAGTGGCGTCGATGGGTAGTTCACTAGTATGGCTACAACCACCTAACACGATACAAATAAACTAATACTAAATATGCGAGAAATGGCTTTAGGTGTATTTTTGCTGTTAAGCCTGTGAGTTTTATGCTTCACAATGAGTACAAGGTACTCATTATTAAAAATAAACACTTTTCTCAGAGCGTTAAACTTAGCATGGTTGTTTTATTAATTTAATGGGGTATGTTTTAGAGGAGTTCCACTGGCCAACATACAAGTTATCGTCTTGATCTACGCAAATACAATGCACGTGATTAAAAATGTCCCCGTTACTTTGCATCGGTTGTAGTTCACCGTTTATGTACTGGGGTTGCGGTGCTCCTAAATTAGCTATGAGCGTGTTATTTTTATCAAATATACTAATAAAGCCAGAGTCGTCAGCATTTTTATTGTCAATATGCGACCAGCAAACAGGTGCATAAAATAGTTCGCCTTTGAACACGGGACCGCCAATATATGCCCCATTAGCGCTAATTCTATCAAGGTACTTACCATCAAACGAAAATACTTTTAAACATTGCTCAAAACGAGAGCTTACTATTAATGTGGGATTTGATGGATCGCGTAAGTCTACTTCAATACCGTGGGTGTTGTGTAAATTGTAATTTTCGTCATCATTATGGTGACCGCCCCAATGGTTTATATAGCGGCCTTGTTTATCATAATGCAGTAAAAAGTCGCTACCATAACCGTCGGTTACGTATAAGTCCCCATTGGGGGCAATGGCAATATCAGTAGGGCGAAAAGGTTGCTCGGGTTTATAAGCACCGCACGTTTGTGGATGGCCAATACTGTAAATCAGTTTGCCATCTAAGGTCATTTTGGAAATAAAGCCAGCCTGTGGAATGACATTGTTAGTAGGGCTATCCCATTGCTCTGTGCTGTGACCATCCCAGTGGCGATTAACAATCCAGCCACTATCTACAACGTATAAAAATTCTTGCTCGCCTTCTTTTACAATTTTTATAGCGTGTCCACCAGGAAAAGAGCTTCCAAAAGCGTCAAGTAATTCACCGTTTTGGCTATAAACTAAAATATTATTAGTCGTGTTATCGGTGATCATAAATATTCTCCCTTGTGAGTCCATCACCATCGCATGACAATTTTCTATAGGGTATTTATTTGGGTTTAACTTACCCCAGTGGGCGTCTATTTTGTATTTAAATTGACCTTGGCCAATTATTTTCCCGTGCGGGTCTTCGTCATTTTTAGGAGTAGCGTGAGGTATAAGGTGTTTTTGCTCTGAGGTTAACATACAGAATTTTCCATATAAAAAAACCAGCTTATGCATTGGGCTATAATGCATAAGCTGGTTTAGGCTAGAAGGTTACTTTAAGTGCGTTCTTTTGCTTTAAAATTTAAAATAGCATCATCGTTAACGCGATTTAAAGGATAATAAACAGCTTCGTTTTCTTTAAATGGTTGGTTGCTAATCGCATTGTAAGCACTGATCATTGACCAACGAGGTTCTGCAGCACGGTTTTGATTTGATTTATGCAGTAAATTACAGTGGAAAAACAGTACATCACCTGGTTCAAGTTCTACATTGATAAGTTCATGGTACTTCATTGCTTCTTCTACAAACTCTAAACAGGCGCCTTTTTGGTCACCCGTTTTACTGTGATCCAATCGTCCCAAATGATGTGAGCCTTTAAGTACTTGCAAGCAACCATTTTCTTGCGTCGCTTTATTAATGGCGACCATACAGCTAATTGATTTTGGATAAAGCATGTAGTTATCACGATGCCAGTAGCCAAAATCTTGGTGCCATTCCCAGGCACCACCTACAAATGGTTCTTTCATCATAATTTTAGTGCTGGTGTGGTACACCTCTTCGCCAATAAGTGTTTCGCATACTTCAATTAAGCGACGACCGCGAGAAAACATACTGTATAAATCGTCGCCTGTTTTTTGCCATAAACAGACTTTACTTACAGCGCCGTCGGCGTCTTTTTTGTCCCATGCTCGCTCATAGAGTGTATCGTCATTAAAAGCAGTTTGTTGTAATAGCTCAATTTCATCAGCGCTGTAGTAATTTTTGACAATAATATAACCATCACGGTGAAAATCAGCTATTTGTTGTGGTGTTAAATAAGTGTGTGACATAAATATATTTCCATTTTCTCTTACAGTTGTATATTGTTAACAATGATTGCTCGGTTAAGCATTTAGGTCAAGCGTAATTTATATAAAAATATAGAATTCATATATGAATGGGTTTTGTTTTATTAAGTTATTGATTTTAAATTATTATTGAAAATTTCAAACTAAAAAAAAGTTTTAAATTTATATATAAATAAACGTATTGTTTATCAATTTTAAAAGGCATAAATAAGTACAAATGAACGATAAATCAAAAACTAAATATGCAGTTCCTGCTTTAGATAAGGGGTTGGATATATTAGAATTTTTAGCAAAAAATAAAAGGCCTTGTACACAAAGTGAGATAGCGGCTGGTATTTTAAAAACACCTAACGAAGTCTATAGAGTACTTGTTGGGCTTGAAAAGCGCGGTTATCTAATTCGCTCTGAAACCTCTGGTCGATATCATTTGTCATTAAAGTTGTATAATTTATCGCGAAGTATTTCACCAATGGATAATGTACTAAAATCGGCCTTGCCACATATGGAAGATCTAGCTGTAAATATTGAACAGTCATGTCATCTAAGTATGCTTTATCAAAGCCAAGCTATGGTGGTAGTGCAAGCGCGTAGCAAAAGCCCTATGCATTTGAGTATTGCAGAGGGGGCTTTATTTCCACTTAGTAGCTCAAGCGCGGGTAAACTGCTTTTAGCCAACAGTAATGACGAAGTGCGGCAAATGCTTATCGAACACGATGAAATTTACAGTGCTAGTAAAGACGCCTATAAAGCATTATTAAATGAGCTAAACACAATCAAAGTGCAAGGGCACATAATGCAAAGCAATCCACTTATCGCCGGAGTACACGATTTTAGTGTCTTAATTGGCAAGCCTAATGCAAATTTAATAGCTGCATTGACCATTTCTTCTTTTGACTCAACCCTAAACACTCACGCTAATAAACACAGTGTAATTAGCGAGCTTAAAAATACCGCCAAAAAAATAACCTCGTTATTAGAGCGCTAATACCAACTGGCGCTTTTGTAGGAAGCAACCCGCTCAACAATCATGCATAAGTCTCAGTACTTTACTGCTTGCTTACAATATCGAATAAAAAACCAACGCTAACTGTAAAATAAATGGTCAATTTGTTTGACTTAGTTAGCTAAACTAATTTATTGTAAAGTTAATTGTTAACAATATTATGGTAACAATAAGCATCCCGTAAATAATCCGTCAACGATTACACGTAATAAACACAATATTTAGGTGCAAAAATGACTAACACACAATTTAAATTAAATGCGATTTGCGCAGCAATGCTGATAACTTCTCCTGTAAGTTATGCCGCACAGGAAAACGAGACAACTGTACAAAGTGATGTTGAAGTTATCCAAGTAACTGGTATTAGAAGCGCATTAAGTAAATCTGCGTCAATAAAACAAGACTCATCGGGCGTGGTAGATGCTATTTCAGCTGAAGATATTGGTAAGTTACCAGATACTAACCTAGCTGAATCGCTGCAACGTATTAGTGGTGTATCAATCGACCGTGCAAATAATGAAGGCAACCAAGTTAGTGTCCGTGGTTTTGGTCCAGGTTTTAACCTTGTTACCTTAAATGGCCGCCAAATGCCTAACTCTTCTGTATTGCAAGAAGCGGGGGTTTCGCGCAGCTTTAACTTTAGAGAAATAGCAGCAGAAAGTGTATCGGGTGTGTCTGTTTATAAAACAGGTAAAGCGAATGTAGCCTCTGGAGGGATTGGCGCAACCATTAATATAAATACAGCAAAGCCGTTTGATTTTGATGGCTTTAAAGCCTTTGCTAATGCAAAAGGAATATTAGATACCAGCTCTGAAGATTCTAATTTAACACCTGAAATTTCGGGAATGGTTAGCCAAACATTTGCAGACGATACGTTTGGTGTTTTACTTGCGCTGTCGCATTCAGAGCGAGAAAGTGGCCGAGAGCGCGTAGGTACATCGCAAGGCTGGGTACGTAATCGCGCTAACCCCACAGGAGTAGATAGCAGTGCAATTGATACAACAGCTAATCCAACTGGTACTTATTGGGTACCTTGGACGCCAGAAATGGAGCGATTTGAAACTAAGCGCGAGCGTCAAAATGCGCAGCTGGTTTTACAGTATGCTCCAAGTGATAACTTAACGGCTACGCTTGATTACACTTTATCGCGCTTTGAAGAAACTAGTAACACAAATAAAATGGCATTTTGGTTCGATAATCCAACCGGTACAACTGATGCCAACGGTACGTTAGTTGATATTAAAAATGCAAATGATGAGTTGAATTTTTGGGCGTGGGAACTCTACGAAAAAAAAGAAAATGATTCACTAGGCCTTAACTTAGCGTGGCAAGCCAGCGATTCATTGAAACTTACGTTTGACGCTCATAACTCTACATCGCACTCAAACCCTGATGGAGATACTGCCGAAACGATTGCTAACTTAAAAAATGTACCTGGTTCTGTTAAATCAATTGGTGCTAACTTTTCGGGTGATATTCCGAGTATTACTGTCGATGACTCTACATTGCCAGGCGGTGCATACGATCCTGCTAATATCGTATCTGATTTATATCAGCGCCGTGGCTATGAAATGAAAAATACCATTAAGCAGTATCATGCAAGTGGACAATGGGAGAATTTGAAGAGTGGGGCACTCAGCGCTATTAATTTTGGTGTAATGTATACCGATTACCAAATTGATACTTATCTTTCTGAGCAGTTTTCATTTGTCGATATTCCCCTAGACAACCTAGGGCTAACCTTTGATGAACAAGGTGACTTTGCTGATGAGTTTTCAGGTTCGGATCAGCTATTTCCATTTATTCCACGTTACAGTGCCAACGATTTTGTAGATATTGTCAGAGATGAAGGATTATTTATTGAGCCAAATATTTCTACAAATGGGGTTGAGGAGCAAACGCTCGCGATATATGTATCATTTGATCTTAAAACCGAATTTAACGATATTCCAATTGATATGAATGTCGGTGTGCGCTACGAAGACACCGATGTAACAGGTTATTCAGTCAAGCCTGGGGTTGTTGCTTTTAACTATCGTCATGCTGAAGAGCTTCGCCCTGTATTTGCTGCAACAGCAACACCGCAGGAGCTTGAAGGTGGTTATACACGTATATTACCAAACTTTGATATAAGCGCCGACTTAGATGACGGCTTTAAAACTCGTTTTTCATATAGTCGTACATTAGCCCGTGCAGGTATTGGTGGTATGTTCCCATCAACTACCATTAACGCCCGTCCTGAAGGACCATTTAATGCATCGCAAGGTAACCCTAACTTATTGCCAATTACGTCAGATAACTTTGATTTTTCAGTTGAGTGGTATGGAGACGACGGAAGCTATGCATCGGTTGGTTACTTTAAAAAGTTTGTTGAAAACTTCATTGGTGCAGGCGTAGTGCAAGGTACGCTAAATGATGTAAATGGCGAGCCGTTGCGCGATCCAAGTGTTAACCCTCGGCCTGGTTGTCCTGATAGTTCAGATACACCTAACCCAGCATGTTTAAGCCAAGCGTCAGACCCGATTGTTACATTTGATATTGCAACGCCAGATAATCTTCAAAATCGTGAAGTAGATGGTTGGGAATTAAATGCGCAGTACATGGTGCCTGATACAGGCTTTGGCGTCGTTGCTAATTATACGATAGTTAATAGCGATGAATCGTTTAAACCGTATGATTTTGACCAAACAATTGCACTAGCAGGACTAAGCGACTCAGGTAATTTGGTCGGCTTTTACGAAAACGGTGATTACCAAGTACGTTTAGCCTATAACTGGCGCGATGATTTCTTACTGTCTTTGGGAACTGAGCCTACATTTACAGAGGCGTATGGTCAGCTAGATTTTAGTTTTAATTACACCATTAACGACACCTTGGGTGTTAGCTTTGATGCACTTAATTTAACTAATGAAACAACACGCCGCCATGGTCGTTTTGCAGAGCAATTAGTATCTGCTGAGCAATATGGTCCTCGCTTTAGCATTGGCTTAAGTGCTAAATGGTAAATGATAAGTTAGTTTTTGACAAATAATACAAAACGACAGCTCAGCGCTGTCGTTTTTGCCTTTTAACTAACGAGGTTGCTATGAACGATGATATTAAATCAATAGTAATAGTTGGCGGTGGAACAGCAGGATGGCTAAGTGCAGGAATAATTGCAGCTTATTTACAAAAGCATCACAGTAAAAAAATAAATATTACGCTGTTAGAGTCATCTGATATTCCAACAGTGGGAGTAGGTGAGGGGACGTGGCCTACTATGCGAAGAACCCTTAAAGATATGGGAATACGTGAGAGTGAGTTTATTCAAAAGTGTAATGTGTCGTTTAAACAAGGCGCCAAGTTTGCCAAATGGATTACAGGTGAAGAGGACGACTATTACTATCACCCGCTTGAACTACCAACAGGGATGTATGAACATAACTTAGCTACTAGTTGGCTAACTAAAAACGAGCCAAAACTTCCTTTTGCCCAGTATGTAAGTGCGCAGCAATCAATATGCGAAAGCGGATTAGCTCCCAAACAAATCACCACACCCGAATTTAGTGCAATAGCAAATTATGCTTATCACTTGGATGCAGGCTTATTCGCTACATTCTTAAAAAACCACTGCATTAATAATCTTAATGTTAAACACATTGTAGGCACTGTCGTCGGTGTAAACAATTGCACAAATGGCGATATTAAAAGCGTTAGCCTTAATAATAAAATAGAGATAGCTGGGGATCTATTTATTGATTGCAGTGGCTTTAAATCGTTATTACTAGGTGAGAACTTAGGGGTGGGGTTTAAATCTTGTAAAGATGTATTATTTGCTGATAGTGCGCTTGCCATACACATGCCATACAAAGATGACGAACCAATATGCTCGCATACTTTATCTACAGCACAAACATCTGGCTGGATTTGGGATATAGGGTTACAAACACGCCGTGGAGTAGGGCATGTGTACTCTAGTAAACACATTAGTGATGAAGATGCTAAGCAGCAATTATTTGATTACTTAAATATTAATAAAGATCAGCAAAGCGAATACAAAGTTAAAAAGCTTAGTTTCGAACCAGGACATCGTGAAAAATTTTGGCATAAAAACTGTGTCGCAGTAGGCCTCTCAGCTGGTTTTTTGGAGCCACTGGAAGCCTCTGCTTTATTATTGGTAGAAATATCAGCCAATTTTGTTGCCCAGCAATTTCCGGCCAATAGGCATGTAATGAATATAACTGCGCAGCGTTTTAACCGCACATTTAGTTATCGGTGGGAGCGAATAATCGACTTTTTAAAGTTGCATTATATGTTGAGTAAACGAACCGACAGCCCATTTTGGCAAGCACATTGTAGCCAAAATACTATTCCACAAAGCTTAAAAGATAACTTATCACTTTGGGAATTTCATACACCAAGCGATAACCACTTTGATCATTCACAAGAAGTGTTTCCAGCAGCAAGCTATCAATATGTGGTGTATGGCATGGGGTTTACAGGCTCAAGCGAACTGTATGGCAACTCAGAAAGTTATTTTAAAAAGGCCATTGCGCTTGTTAATAACAACCAGCAAGTCACCCAAAAATTACTTAATAAATTACCTACAAATAAAGAATTATTAGTGCAAATTAATCAATTTGGTATGCAGCAAATATAGTTAAAACATAAGAGCGACACACTATGACAAACTCAGTATTACTCGATAAAAATACACATAAGTACACTCGCATTAAAACTGAGCGAGGTGCACAGTACGGTGAGGCAATAAACTACATTCCGGTTGTTGCCGATGAGCTTTCTCAACTTGCATTAGACTACCCAGTCTATTTTATGAAAAATAATCAGACTGGGCAATTTGAGCTGTTTGCTTTAACCGGTTTTGATGAGGGACAAAATCTATTTTTACAAAAGGATATCTGGCAAGCTACTTACGTGCCATTTCACATTCAGCGACAACCATTTAAGCTAGGCGTAGGTAATAGGCTTTCAAATAATAGTGAGCAAACCCAGTTAGCCGTTACAATTAACGAGCAGCACCCAAGAGTAAGTAATAGCGAAGGGGTACAATTATTTGATGAAAATTCAGAGCCAACTGCTTATCTAACTAATGTGAGTGAGCAGCTAATTAAGCTTATGAACGGCGGCGAACGCACAACCGCGTTTATCAATACCTTACTAAAACACGATTTAATTGAAGCAGTGCAGCTAAACATCACTCAACCAAATGGCAAAACACAAGGCTACAATGGCTTGTATTCTATTGCCGCAGATACACTACAACAACTACCGACAGAAACACTAAACGTTTTGCACTCAATGGGTTACATACAAGCTTGCCATTTAATCTTATGTTCAAGCGGGCATATTCAAAAATTAGTAAAATGGTTACACGATTTAAAATAAGTTTTATATTAATTAGCGTTACTTACCCCCACTGGTTTACGTGTGCATTAGTTAATGCTCATACCTATGAAATAAGGAATGAACTACAACTCGAGACTATTATGTGTTCACTTCTTAGGTTTTGGAGTTCGATTATTCGCCTTGGTTTTGGTATCATTTAACTTATCGGCTTATATCGCAATGGGAAAGGTCAAGCCAGTAAACATTGATGATTAAGAGAATGGACGTGCTCGAACAAATAGAACAATGGATTGATGCAACAAATATTAAATATAAAACCCAAAGAATTAGCTGTGAGAAATTTGCTAGTGAGTTTGCAGGGTTTTATCCTGTCGAATTTTTAAAAAATGCCTTTTACGTTAGTGTCGATGAAATACCCAAACCTAACTTTCCTTTTTTGCGTGAAATGGGATTAGGCGATTTTATTGACATGGATGCGGCAGGTACTACATACAAAAACACTTATTACATGCTTCCTTACGTGGCTGATAATTTAGCTGTGCACTTTCATGAACTTGTTCACGTGGCCCAATGGAGTGAACTTGGCGCAGAGGCTTTTATGCTGCGTTACATAACCGAAATTCAGCAGGTTGGTTATGCAGCTGCGCCACTTGAAGTCATGGCGTATGGTCTTGATAAGCACTTTACAAATAATGGCAAGAAAATAAACGTGCCTGAACACGTAGTTCAAGCGCTGTAGTTAATTAATATTTTAAAAAGGATTGATATGACACGCTTTACAGTTTTTTTACTGAGCTTACTTAGTGTAAATGCGTATGCCGCATCGTTTGATGACGATATTGTGGCTGCGTTACTTGAAAGAACAACGCACAACGTTACTTACGATGGTGCTTATCGCTCCATTGCATATCCTGGTGGCGATGTGCCCGCTAATGTAGGGGTTTGTACCGATGTTGTTATTCGATCATATCGACTTTTAGGTATTGATTTGCAAAAACTTGTGCATGAGGACATGCTAAAAAGCTTTGAGCTATATCCCTCTAAGCGTATTTGGGGTTTATCCAAACCTGATAAAAATATAGATCACCGCCGTGTGCCAAATTTACAGGCTTACTTTAAAAATCATGGTCAAGTGCTCACTAAATCAAGTAACGCGAACGACTATAAAACGGGTGACATTGTAACGTGGATGCTGCCAGGTAATTTGCCGCATATTGGGATGGTTGTGAATGAGTTAGCAAAAGACACAGGGAATCCATTAATTGTTCATAATATTGGTCGAGGACCTGAAAAAAGCGACATGCTTTTCGATTTTAAAATTACGGGGCATTACCGTTTCGTCCCACAAGAATATAAATAACCAGATTATAAGTATGAGTTCTCTCATTTATTGATATTGCAGTATAAAGAAAAAGGATTTTGAACGTGAATACAAAAACCGATTCAAAAGAGGCTAACCCAAAAGAGGTTAATCTTAAACAAAGTAAACTCGCTCCCAAAATAGCTAGTTTATTTATGAGTATTGCTTTTTCAGCGATAGGAACGGGTTTATTTAGTTTGGTTGCAAGCTTACTTGGCAACGTGAATGTAACCGAAAAAACAGTTGGCAGTGTGTGGATTTTACTGACCACATTTTTTGTTATTTTAAATGTATTTGGTGTCATTATTTGGCATAAACCGAAATGGTTAATTACTGCTATAAATAATGTGCTTAGGTTTGCTAAAGAGCGCAAAACAGCATTTTTTAGCGCCGTGCTAATGCTGATATTAATTATAGCAGGCTATTGTTTTTTTCTTTCCTTACCACAGCCAATTAGTTACAAAGCAACTCACTCTACACCTGCTGTTACCACTTTATCTGATGTTTTAAACCCTGAACCGCTTTATATAGATTTTGCTCCTGTTTTAGATGATGTAGAAAACACGGATGCAGTGTCTTACTCTGTCGCAAAGCTTGCGGTTGTTGGCAAAGTGATTCCCACAGGTATAAAAGTCACGCCTGAGCTAATTGGACAGTGGTCTTGGAATAGTGAAAGCCAGCTTAAATTTATCCCAAAACAAGATTGGTCAGCAGGGCAAGAATATAAGGTACGTTTTGATTCATCTATTTTTAAAAGTGATATACATCTAAGTGATAATGAGCATGTATTTAAAACTCCCAACTTTGAACTAACACTAAGCTCGCTCGCTTTTTATCAAGATCCTAACGTTAAAAAAAGTCACAAGGTGGTTGCAACATTAAAAGCGACTCACCCAACAGATATAAACACCATAAAAAATAATTTAAAGCTGACTCAATCACTTGAGCAAGATGGCAAGAACGAACTCGCACAATATAAATTTGATGTTACTTACGACAAGCATCAACGAGAGATTTACATTACTTCAGAGCAAATACGTATTCAAGATACCGAAAGCTATCTGTATTTTGTTATTAATAACGGTGTAAAGCCGGTTATGGGTCCTTCTCAAACAACAGTAGAGATCAAAGACGCCGTGTTGATCCCAAGTGTAAATAGCTTTTTTAGAGTAAATACGGCCAATGTGTTGATGGTAAAAAATACGCAAGGGGAACCCGAACAAACACTTGTTTTAGACTTCACAGATGATATTTCATCGCAAGATGTGGTTAGTAAAACGGTTGCTTACGTATTACCGACTAAAGATTCAAAAGGTAACTATAAGTACTTCAGTAGCCCACGAGAAGTTACTGATGCAGTGCTTAAGCAATCTCAAAAAGTTAAGTTAAATGCGATTCCTACCGCGCAAGATACAACTAAGTTACACAGTTTTACGTTTGACGCCCCTCAAAACCAGCAAGTTTATATCGCGATTGATAAGGGATTAAAGTCGACGGGTGAATTTACAATGGTGAATAAATACGACACTATTTTAGATACGCCGGCGTATCCGACACAAGTAAATATTATGTCTAAAGGGTCTATATTATCAAAAAATGGTGACCATAAATTGTCATTTTTGACCCGTGGTGTAAACGCACTTCAAGTTAAAGTAGGTAGGGTAGAAGCCAATCAAATTAACCACCTTATAAGTCAAACCAGTGGTGATATTTCTAATCCAGAATTTAATAATTATTACTTTACAGAAGAAAACATAAGTTCAATTTTTACCAGACAAGTTAATTTAAAACCACAGCACCCTAAAAAAGCGGTCTATTCATCTATTGATTTGAGTAGTAAGTATAATGAGTCAGTTGGTTTAGGCTTATTTTTTATAAATGCTCAAGCGTTAAATACAAAAGATAATTACGTATATGGACCCCAAGAAAAACGACTTATCCTTATTACTGATTTAGGTATTTTGGTAAAAAATAATGCAGATGGATCTCGCGATATATTTGTCCAATCTATTGAAACAGGAAAACCGGTAGCAAAAGCGAAGGTGTCGTTATTGGGTAAAAACGGATTAGTTATTTTAAATGCTAAAACAAATTCTGAGGGGCACGCATTTTTCGACAACACAACGTGGTTTACTGATGATCAAACTCCCGTTGCTTTTGTAGTAGAAACTAAAAGTGACATGTCTTTTATTCCTTATAATCGCTATGCTCGAATGGTTAATTACTCTCGGTTTGATACCGGCGGTGTAAGTTCGGGGCTCAGTGGCAGTAATAAAATAGATGCGTTTGTTTTTTCTGACCGTGGAATTTATCGACCAGGCGATAGCGTTAAACTTGCCACGATTGTTAAGCAACAAAACTTTGCAAAACTGGGCGATATACCGCTTGAGCTTATAATTACCGATCCTAAAGGGGCAACTGTTTATAATAAACGAGTGAGCTTGGATAAGTATGGTTTGCTTGATTTTGACTTTAAAACACAAAATAGCGCCAATACCGGAACGTATTATGTATCGGTGCAACTTATTAAAAATAATAATAGCCGCGATCAATTAGGCAGTACTGAGTTTAAAGTTGAAGAGTTTGTGCCTGATAGATTGAAAATTAGCAGTCAATTTTCTCAGTCATCTGCTAAGGGCTGGGTAAACAGCTCAAAATTTAAAGCATTGGTGAGCCTTCAAAACTTATTTGGTACACCTGCTCAAAATAGACGTGTTACCGCTGATTTACGTTTATCGCCAGCTGGTTTTTACTTTAATGAATACAAAGATTATGTGTTTTCTGATCCCCACAGTGAAGGGAGAAATATTAGACACAGTAATGAATCATTAACCGAAACCAAAACTGATGAACAAGGCAAGGCAGAGTTTGATATTGACTTAACCCGCTATGAGGCAGGTACTTATCAGTTAAATTTTGCAGTACAAGGGTATGAAGAAGGCGGTGGTAAAAGTGTTCGTGCAAGCAGCTCGGTGCTTGTTTCACCCGTTGAGCAGTTAGTTGGTTATAAAGCCGATGGCGATTTAAGCTACATATCAAAAGAGTCAAAACGTGTTGTAAAATTTATTAATATTAATTCAGAGACTGAGCAAGTTGCGCGTGATGACTTATCGATAAATTTAATAGAACAACAATATGTGTCTACGTTGGTGCAACAAAATAACGGGACTTATAAGTACCAATCGGTTAGAAAAAACAAACAGGTATCAAGCAATCCGTTTTACATTAAAGAAGATGGCGTAGACTACGAATTACCCACAGCTGAGCCAGGTGATTACTTAGTAGAACTCGTTGACGGCGAAGGAAATACCGTCAGTAGAGTATCGTTTACTGTAACCGGTACGGGTAACATAGCGGGTAAGCTTGAAAAAAATGCTGAACTGCAAGTGCAATTAAATAAACCGGATTACAAACCTGGCGAAACAATTGAAATAAGTATTGTAGCGCCTTATGTTGGCTCGGGTTTAATTACAATTGAAACCAATAAAGTACACGCTTTTAAATGGTTTGAGAGTAAAACAACAAGTAGCATACAAACAATAACGCTACCTAAAGGGATAGAAGGCAATGCGTATGTTAATGTTTCATTTGTTCGAAGCCTTGAATCGAAAGAAATATTTACAAGCCCACTAAGCTACGCAGTTAAACCATTTGCGATTGATCGTAGTAAACGTGCAATAGATTTTGACGTAAACATACCTGATAAAGTAAAACCAGGTGACGATTTAGTCATTTCATATAGTGCTAAATTACCGTCACGTGTTCTTTTGTTTGCTGTAGATGAAGGCATTTTACAAGTGGCGAATTATCGGACGCCAAAGCCGTTAAATCACTTCTTACAAAAACGTGCTTTAGAAGTTAGCACTATGCAAATTGTTGATCTTATTTTACCTGAATTTAAACTAGTGCAAGAGCTTGCAGCTGCCGGTGGTGGTTATGCTGAATCAATGGCATTGAACCGCAAGAGCAAGCAACTTAACCCGTTTTCTCGTAAGGTAAAAAAACCAGTCGCATTTTGGTCTGGTATTTTATCGGCTGATGCTAAAACAAAAAAGCATACGTTCACTATTCCAGATACTTTTGCAGGTCAGGTACGTGTAATCGCGATTGCCGTAAATGACGAGGGTGTTGGTGTTAAAGAAAGTACAACACTAGTAAAAGGGCCTTTTGTATTAAGCCCCAATGTATTAACGACAGCGGCACCTGGCGATGAGTTTGATATTGTACTTGGTATTGCCAATGGCGTTGAGGATTCAGGTAAACAACTGCCAATTACGGTAGAGGCGCTTGCTTCAAGCAACATTGAAATAATAAGTGATAAAAAACTAACGCTAAATATTGATGAAAACTCAGAAGACACATTAATGTTTAGAGTAAAAGTGCTCGATAAGCTTGGCGCTGCATCAATTACATTTACTGCGCTGTCGGGTGAAAATGTTAGCCAACGTACGGCTACGTTAAGTGTGCGCCCTGCGGTTGCATTTGTTAGTAGTTTTGAAAGTGGCTTTAGTGAATCAGGTAAAAAAGAAATAGCGGTTTCGAGACAGCTATATCCTAATTTAGCACAAAATAATATTACCGCTTCACAAAGCCCGTTAGCGCTTGTTGATGGTCTTATTAGTTATTTAGATAACTTTCCTCATATGTGTACCGAGCAAGTGGTGAGTAGTGTGTTTCCGGTGCTGAGTTATTTAGAACACCCAAGTTATATGGGCGATGTATCTTATAAACATGAGCGTATAAACAACTTAATAGACACCCTTCGTCAACGTCAATTACCTGATGGCAGATTTATGTTATGGCCGGGCAATTCTAGTGCATCTATTTATTCTTCTCTTTATGTTATGCATTTTTTATTAGATGCAAAAGAAGCGGGCGTAGCAATACCTTATGATATGTGGAACAGTGGTTTTGAAGGTGTGCGTAGTATAGCGAGCGGATCTTTAGAGACGAATGACAGAAACCGCGCTTATGCTATTTATTTGCTAACACGACAAGGTGAGGTGACAACTAATTACTTATCTGATTTAGAAAAAAGCGTAAATGCGAGTAATAGCAAAGTATGGCAACAAGATATAACGTCCGCGTTTATGGGCGCAACTTACCAGCTATTACGTGCAAGCGATAAAGCGCAAGCACTGATCAATAGCTATAAAATTGGGCAAAATACGCAACACGATAATTGGGGCGCTTACGACTCTCGTCTAGCTCACGACGGACAGTATATTTATTTGTTATCAAAACATTTTCCGGCTCGCTTAAAGCAGTTAACTAAAGATGATTTGTTTACTGTAGTTGACCCTATTTTTAAAGGAGACTACAACACGTTGTCGTCTGCTTGGTCTGTACTTGCTATGACGGCATACTCAAAAGTTGCGTTATCACAAGCCCAGCCTGAAGATGTAAAAATAATGGCAACAACGACAAAGGCAGATAAAAAGGCATTAGACGTAACTTATGCACCTTATCCTAAAGCCTCGTTTTTAAATGACGTTAAAACGCTTGATGTATTAGCGCAACCTCGCTCATTTTACATGATGAGCCAAGCTGGTTTTGATACAAACGTGCCACAAAAGTCATTAAGTAATGGTTTAGAAGTTGTCAGAGAATACCAAGACGATAAAGGTAATGTGATAACCACCGCTGTTCAAGGTCAAGAGCTAAACGTTGTATTACGAGTGCGTAGTACAACGGGTAAAAATATTTCGGATGTTGCTGTTATTGATTTGCTACCTGGTGGCTTTGAAGTGCTCAGAGACAGCGTTCGCAATAGCTATAACCGCTGGACCTCTGACTATAAAGATATACGAGAGGATCGCGTTATATTGTATGGCAGCTTTGGCGATAGCATGACTGAGCTGACTTACAAAGTTAAGGCTACTGCATCTGGCAGCTTTGTAGTGCCATCGGCTTATGCTGAATCTATGTATGATTTAAGTATTAAAGCGCACTCAAAATCGGGTCGTTTTGATGTTACCGCCGCTAAATAAAAAGTTTAGTTTTATAATAAAAACGGCTTTTTTTACAACAGCACTGCTTGCAGTGCTGTTGTATTTATTTACTCCAAAGCCTGATATTACTCAGCCTAATGCTTACTCAACGGCTTTTTACGATAGCAGTGGTAAATTACTTCGTTTAAATTTAGCCGCAGACGATAGATATAGATTATGGACGCCAATAGATAAAATCCCTTTGAGCGTTCAACAAGCGACTTTATTGTATGAAGACCAAGACTTTTATGAGCATACTGGTGTCGATTTTATTGCTTTAATAAATGCGTTTTATACTAGCTATATTAAAAGAAGTCACCGAGTTGGTGCCTCAACAATAACAATGCAAGTAGCCCGGTTGCACTTTGGGATGAACACGCATGTTATTTTTGGAAAAGTAGAACAAATACTTCGAGCGTTACAAATTGAGCGACACTACAGTAAAAACCAAATACTCGAGGCGTATTTTAATTTAGCGCCTTATGGATCAAATATTGAAGGTGTTGGTGCAGCCAGTTTAATTTACTTTAAGAAACCAGCCATTGATCTTAATTTACCTGAGTCATTATTACTTAGCTTAATTCCGCAAAACCCAACCAAACGAAATCCCATTAAAAAGTCGGCTAAATTGGTATTGCTAGAAACAAGAAAAAAACTGTTTACTCGTTGGCTTGAAAAATATCCAGAGGATAAACATTGGCTAGCAGCTATGCAATTACCGATAAAGGTATATGCCTCTTCAGACTTACCTTTTGAAGCCCCACATTTTATTAATAATTTACAAAGCGAGTACCCGCACCTAAAGCCGGGAGAATATAAAACGTCGATAGACCTTAATTTACAAAACTTACTTCAGCGCCATGCAAAAAATTATATTAATCGTAGGCAAAGAGACGGGCTTAGTAATACGTCTGCTATTTTACTAAATTATAAAACTATGGAAGTAGTTGCAGAATTAGGCTCTGTGGATTTTTTTAATAATGACATTAGCGGTCAAGTAAATGGTGTAAGAGCTAAACGGTCGCCAGGTTCAACCCTTAAACCATTTATTTATGCGCTTGCTATAGACGAAGGGTTAATTCATCCATTAACGCTTGTAAAAGATGCCCCCAAACGCTTTGGAGGATATACACCAGAGAACTACGATCAACAGTTTTTAGGCCCTATATCAGCTACTGAATCGCTCGTGTTGAGCCGTAATGTGCCTGCCGTTAATTTGATGTATCGCTTACAAAAAGTGGGGTTATACGATTTACTCGTTGCTGCCGATGTTAAAAAGCTTCAGCCTAAAGAGTTTTATGGTTTAGCGCTTGCGCTGGGCGGCAGTGAAGTAACGATGCTAGAGCTCGTCAAGTTATACGCCATGTTAGCTAATTTAGGGGTGTATAAGGATGAAGTTATATTAAAAAAAGACGCCACTGGTATTAACCAAAACAACCCAAACAAACATATCAAGCAACTCATCAGCCCAGAGGCAGCCTACCTGACTTTACAAATGCTAAGTAAAAACAGTGCAGTTGATGAGATCTCATTTCAAAAAGAAAGAAGGCAAGCATACCCTGTATATTGGAAAACCGGTACTTCATTTGCTTTTCGTGATGCATGGTCAGTAGGTATTGTTGGTCCGTATGTTTTAGCTACATGGGTTGGTAATTTTTCAGGAGAAGGGCACCCATCTTTTATTGGGCGACAAGCAGCCGCGCCTTTGTTTTTCGAAATAATTCGTTCATTAGATAGTTACGGCTTAATCAAAGGCGATATAAAACCAGGTGGTTTAAATATTACAGAAGTAGATATTTGCTCTACAACCGGTGATTTACCTAATGTGCATTGCCCTAAAACAGAAAAAGGGCTTTTTATTCCAGGTAAGTCACCAATTAAAGTGTCCGATGTACATCGTGAAATTTATATTGATAAAGCATCGGGATTACGTGCTTGTCAGTATGATGAATCTACAACGACAAAAGCAGTTTATGAATTTTGGCCATCTGACTTAGTCAGATTATTTAAACAAGCAGGCATCGTTAAACGCCAACCTCCACCTTATTTAGATTCATGCTTAATTAATGATACGAGTACACAAGGCTCAGCACCGACTATTACATCCCCGAGTAATTTAATTAGCTACACGATAAGAGCCAGTAAATTAAAGCAAGAAAGCCTGCCTTTTAGTGCAACCACAGATACAGACTCACGAATTTTATACTGGTTTGTAGATAACAGCTTTGTTGGTAAAGTAGAGCGAGATACGCCTTTTTTCTGGCACCCGCAAGTAGGCGAATTTGACGTAAGAGTGGTTGATAATTTAGGGCGTAGCGCATCAGTTTCAATGCGTGTAAAGCTCGTTCAGTGATATTGAGTGTTCATGCATTTAATGTAATAAATAAAGGGTAGTTTTTTATAACTGTAATTTATATAAACGAGAGCGATTTACTCTTTCTTACCTACATGGATGTGGATGATGGTAAGGGACGCGGAGCTTTTGCTCGGTAGCCCACTAGACTACAAATCTCGGGCCGCGATTAAATCGGCTCCTAGATTGAAAAAATTTCAATCTACAAAGATCAACACGCCCTTATGACTTCATAGCCGCTAGTTTATATAGCGGAGTATCAAAATGACTTCGAAAGTACGTTACTTAATATTATGTTTTACTGCTTTAACTGCTGCGGCGCTATCTTGTGCTTTTAGTGCTTCTAAAATAGCGCGGTGCTCGTTTACACATTCAGAACTTGAAGTAATTCGCTTATAGTTTAAGCGCATACGCATTACGTACGGGTACCAAATATTAACAAGTTCTTCGCCACCAGCTTGGTATATTAAATACTGATGAAACGAAATATCAATTTTAGTTACTTCGGTATAATCTTCTCTATCGAGCGCGTCTTCTAAAGATGCTAAAATGCCTTCTAGTTCAGCAATGTTTTGATCAGTTAAATTACCGTTTAATTCAGTGATTGCGTACTCTTCAATACTACGGCGAAGTTTTATCATTAAGCGTTGTAATTTAGGCTCTAAAACACTATTTACAGACGCACCACAGTTATTGCGAGAAATAAGTAAACCTTCTTTTGTAAGCTGTAATATTACATCGCGAATAGGGCCGCGAGAAAGACCAAATCGCTCTGCCAGCTCTTTTTCATTTAACTTAGTTTGTGGTGGCATTTCACCAGAGATTATATCTGAGCGTAATTGCTCAGCTATTTGATCTTTTACAGATAAAATTTTAGTTGCTCTGTTACCAGCCATATTTATTCCTAAATTTGATTAACTTTATCTGACCCTAACATTAATTAATAAGCTTTGTTAATTTAGTCAAGATCATGTACTTATCTCAGTGTATATAAAAAAAGTGGAATGGTCTATTGTCAACACATTACAATAGACCAATAAATGTACAATTAATGGCTGTATTTACGATTATTTTTTAAAACGTCGTTCATACATAGACTCATTCATTGCTTTAGCTGCTTCAACCATTTCAGTATAGGGGCGATCTGTAACGCTAATAAAGCCAACATTATAGTTTTCGCCATCGTAGGCTCTACCAGTAATTGGCGAGTCGATATATTGAAACCAATGTGCGCCAATAAAGTAAGGGTTGTCGATGACTGAGTTCATGTAATCTGTATACATTTTTGCTCTGTCTTGCTGGTTAGCTGCATGTATTAACCCAGGGTGAAACAAACCCGAGTCAGATGCGCCAATATGAAATTCGCCAATAATTGCTGGTTTATCAAATTGTGATAAAAATGCCCATTTATCTTCTCTTAAGCCTTCTTTGTATGCATTAAAGCTTATTACATCTAAATACTTAGCAGATGCTTTAACCACTTCGATTGGCATGCCCCAATCCGGAAAACGTGCACCTAAATACATATGATTTGGCAGGTATTTATCCATAGCAGCATCTACAACACTAAAATACTTGTCGGCATAGGCTGTAAGTAAAATAGCAAAATCACTCAGTTGTTCTTCATTTTTTATATCAACCGTTACACCTTTGTCAAACTCAACCCATGAGGCTAAGTTTAAGTGCCATACCTTATTAAGTTTAGCGACATCGGTATATTTTTCTTTCATTAAACGAGAAAATTCAGCTTTAGTAGGCACTGTTTTAGCATCACGGCCTAAGGTATTAATAACAATACCATAATGGCTTTTAACGGAATCAGGGCGGCCAAAGCTTTTTTCGTTATCAATAAATACGCCTACTGCCCAAGGCGAATTTTTAACTTCTTTTGCAACAACACTAACAGTTTCGTTAGCACGCACTGTAAATTCAGGGTCGAATACATCCGGCATGGCTCCCCAAAAATCGCTTCCGCTTGATACGGTTTTAAAATCACCTATAATCCAACCATTGGCAAAGTAGGGCACTTTTTGATTATCGTAATAACTCGGATCAGTCCAATTACCCAGTGAGCTAAAGCCCCATGTGATCATTCTATCAAGAGTCACTTCTCGCCATTTTTGCATGTAATCTGCATTATTTTGACCATATTTACGTTCTAAATTAGCTGCGTAAAAGCTATATGTTTCGCCGTGTTCTAACGGACCCGAATGCGCACTTTTACGATAGCCAAAATGTTTACCTAGAGGCTCATTATAATCAGGTAGCCATTCAAATAAATTTTTACGCACTTGTGACGCTACAAAGCGGCTTTTAAGCGCTTCTTTATTTACTTGGTTTAACCCTTTTGAATCCTCAGGTGTTACACCTGCATTAGCTGGTTTAGCCAACAACGCTTGATCAAAATCGTAACCAGTTAGTGTGGTTGAGTTTGCAAGACGAATGATATCAATACCGGTTGCAAGGTATAAATAGCCATCAGGGTCGACTAATGACCATTTATCATTATATTTAGCCGTTCTAAAATAACCAGTAGCTTCTAATTTTGGACCTTCTGCCCAGCCACCAAAGCGTGAGCGATTAGTAGGGCGTTTAGAAAGTAACTGTGCTGCTTCTTGTTTTTTGTCGCTCAATAGCTCGGCTTCTGAATGTACCTTCCCTGAAAATTCTTGTTTGGCATTTTGGCCAAATTCATCAACAATTTTGGTTAAAAAAGCAGTATTAAATTGAGGGTTTTTACGAAGTGAAATAGATTTTATTGCCAGCTCTTTGTCATGCAATGTACTTTGCACGCTAATTGCTATTTTAGCGATGCCTTTTAAGTTAAGATTTTTTTTACCCCACATAGAAATAAACTGTACCTCATCAGACTCCCATGTATCAGGGTTTGAACGAAGTCCTGAGGTAAAGTTAAGTTCTACATTTTCTTTGCCATCGGGCGTTGCAAGGTCGTGGCCGTCAAGTTTTGCGTAATACGTGTTGTATCCACCTACCGGCACATTAACGCTACGCGTATAGTTAGCACCGTCAATATCGGAGATATCTAAATAGATTTGTACAGAGTGTGTTCCTGGGTTTGCCAATTCAAAGGCAAGATTAAAATCACTAAATTCACTCCAATCCCAAGGTTTTTCCGGTGAAAAAACAATACTAGCGTACGAATTTTTCTTAGATTGAAATGTCACATCTAATACAGAGTTTTCTGCCTTTACAGTGGCTGCATTACTTTTGTATTGAACTGGGGTTAGCTGTGTGTGTGCAGCATCAGCAAATAAATACATTAATGTATCTGCTGAATTAACCTCTGTAGGCTCATTGGTTGGTTTTTCAACCTTGATTTCTTGTTGGTTACAGGCACTTAGCGCAAGTAAGAGCGATGTGAGTAGTATGTTCTTTTTATATTTCATTGCTGTTCAACCTTTAATTACAATTTAACATACCATACAACAAAAAAACCAAATTGAATATTGTTGACAATATGCAATTTTTGTTTTTATGTGTTATTTATAATAAACTTTTGATTTTGTTTAACTAATTTTTAATGTTAATTGTAAAAGAGTTTAAGTTAAAGCATGATTTCTTAAAATAGATGTTGCAAGTGCGTTAATTTTGAAATAGTCTCGAAGTTATTACTCATGGTTAATTGTTAACAATGTTGGGTTTTGACACTAGCACTCGCTTTATTCTCTATATAAAGCAACACACAATGATAACAACAAAGTTGGATAGAAGTATGAATGGTAGCAAACGTAATGTGTTTTTCTTTGCATTTATCGTCGCCTTTGGTGGCTTTATTTTTGGATTAGACGCTGCTCTTATTTCAGGTACGGTTCGTTTTGTATCTGCAGAATTTAATTTATCTGACATCCAAATAGGCACTGTAGTAAGTGCGCCTGGTTTTGGTGTGCTATTTGCTTTAGTCATTACCGGTTACATATGCAATATGTTTGGCCGAAAAAATACCTTAATAGGCATTGCGTTTATATACATACTGTCGGCAATTGCATCGGTTTTCGCGCCAAGTTACGAGCTATTAGTTACTGCTCGTTTTATAGGTGGATTAGCATTCACGTCTTTATCGGTCGCTGCTATGTATATAGGTGAAGTTGCACCGTCTAAGTACCGTGGTAAATTAGTGTCTATGATTCAAATAAATATTGTTGTTGGATTATCCGCAGCGTATTTTGCTAACTACTTACTTGTTGATTTAGCTCACAGTAATTTTGAGTGGGTAACACAGTGGAATGTACAAGATAATTTATGGCGCTGGATGCTAGGCGTTGAGATTATTCCTGCTATTTTATGGTTTTTATTATTATTTACTATTCCCCAAAGCCCGCGTTGGTTAGTTATGAAAGGCAACGAAACACGCGCTATAACTATCTTGCATCGTTTAAATAAAAATACTGAATTGGCCCAAGAGCAACTTAAGAGTATTAAAGAGAGCTTGGTTGATTACAGCGAAACAGGTGGGTATTTTTCTTCATTTAAACAACTACTCGAAAGTCGTGTTCGCACAGCTGTCATTATTGCTTTTACTATTGCTATTGTGCAGCAAGTGACGGGGATTAACGCCATAATGTTTTATGCTCCAACGGTGTTTGAACAACTGGGAGTCGGCACTGATGCTGCTTTTTTTAACGCTGTTTTAATTGGTTTAGTCAGTATTGTATTTACTGTGGTAGCTATTGCTTTGATAGATAAGTTAGGGCGCAGACCCCTTGTTATTTGGGGATTAGCAGCTGCAACAATTAGTTTGTTTATGTGTTATTTAGGCTTTAGCCAGGCAGAATATAGTTTGTCGGCTGAAGATATAACCTCGTTTTCAGCGTTAAACTCTATTACAGGACTAGAGCACATAATTGGTACCGTGTATCACAGTGATATTGAATTTAAGCAGGCTTTAGCGAGCGTACTTACAGCTTCGCAACAGCAATTATTTGAAAGCGATTTAATTTCACGCGCAGCAACTATAAACGCGCCACTTATATCATTTGGTATAGCGGGCTTTATTGCAGCCTTTCACTTTTCGATTGGGCCAATTATGTGGGTAATATTTTCTGAAATATTCCCGACTCGTATTCGAGGTGTGGCCATTCCTACCTTTGCATTTATAGCCAGTGTAATTAGCTATTTTGTTCAGCAGTTTTTCCCATGGCAGCTAAGTAATTTAGGCGCTGCAAACATCTTTTTACTTTATACCGTATCGGGTGTAGCCGGCTTTGCATTGTTATTTAAGTTTATGCCAGAGACTAAAAATAAATCGATAGAAGAAATTGAAGTCTACCTAGAAGGCCTACACACTAAAAAAGTACAGGAGGGTGTGTGAGTACTTTACTCGCTATTGGCGAATGTATGGTTGAGCTAGTACCAACAGGTATTAGCGAATGCAAGCAGTCATTTGCGGGCGATACTTACAATGCTCTTGTGTATGCAAAGCGTTTTGCTAACACACTAAATTGCGCGCTATTTACAGCTGTAGGTAGCGACGTCCTGAGTGCCAATATGCTCAAATGTTGGCAACAAGAAGGTATTAATACACAAAACGTGATTACAACAGCAGACTATAACGTGGGTATTTACGCTATTTCAACGGATGCTGATGGTGAGCGAAGCTTTGATTATTGGCGTAATCAATCAGCAGCGAAGCATATGATGAGTTTATATACTCAAAAGCCATTTAATTTAGGTTTGAAAGAATCAGACTGGGTGTTTTTCAGTGGCATTAGTTTAGGTATTTTAGATGATGAATCTAAACAAGGTTTACTCACATTATTAGCTGCTCTTAAAAAACAAGGCTGCACAATTGCGTTCGACCCTAATTATCGCGCGCGTATGTGGCAATCAAAAAGCCACGCTATTGAATGGCTAGAGCGTGCTTATGCGCTTAGTAATGTAGTTTTACCAGGTCTTGATGATCACCGTGTGTTATTCGGTCATTCAAGCATTGAAGAGATTGTTCAGTACTGTACACAATTTGATATCGACGAAATTGTTATTAAAGCTGGTAGTGCCGGGATGCAGGTTTATTGCAAAGATGATCTTAAAGCGTCATGTCCGTTTACACCCGCTGCAAAGCAAGTTGATAGTACAGCGGCAGGTGACTCATTTGCCGGAACCTACTTAGCCGCCAGAATGTGCGCACAAAACCCTCAAAATGCATTAGAAATGGCTGACAGTGTTGCCTCACAAGTTGTGCAGCATCAAGGCGCTATTTTACCTCTTGACGTATACCAGTCGCTAAATATAAGCCTAGGTAAGTAAGGAATTAACATGTCTGATAAAAAATTAAGTTTAGCAAGTAAGCGTGCAATAGAGCGTGGCTACGATAAATATGGCCCGCAGTGGCTTACAGAATTTGATATAGAACCGTTGCTGGGTGATTTTGCCTATGAAGAAGGGGTTATACGTCGCGATCCTTCATCTGTTTTATACATTGATGGTGTTTACCATTGTTGGTACACCAAAGGTGAGGGGGAAACGGTTGGTTTTAACTCTACTAATCCGAATGACAAAGTATTTCCATGGGATTTAACGCAAGTTTGGCATGCCACCTCAAAAGACAGTATTACATGGCAAGAACAAGGCTTAGCTGTAAGCCCAGGTAAACCAGGTGATTACGACGACAGAGCAATTTTTACACCTGAAGTGTTTGAACACCAAGGTCATTATTATTTGGTTTATCAAACAGTACAAACACCTTATACAAATCGTCAGTACGAACATATTGCAATAGCTCACTCTGAATCTGCATTTGGGCCGTGGATAAAATCACCAAAACCGATTGTAAGCCCAAGCAAAGATGGTAAATGGCTTGGTGATGAAGACAGTCGTTTTGCAGTAACAGCTAAAGGTAGTTTTGATAGTCATAAAGTACACGACCCATGTTTAGTATTTTTTAATAATAAATTTTACTTGTACTACAAAGGCGAAACCCAAGGTGAAGGAATGAACTTTGGTGGTCGTGAAATAAAACACGGTGTTGCTATTGCTGATGATGTATTAGGTCCTTATGTTAAATCGCCTTATAACCCTATTTCAAATAGCGGTCATGAGGTCGTTGTTTGGAATTATAAAGGGGGTATTGCTAGTTTGCTAACAACCGATGGCCCTGAAAAAAACACCATTCAATTTGCTCAGGACGGTATTAATTTTGAAATTATGGCGCATATAAAAGGCGGTCCAGAAGCGATAGGCTTATATCGACCAGCGCAAGGGTTTGAGCAAAATCCAGCACCTGGAATTAGCTGGGGGTTGTGCCATAAATACGATGCCAGTTGGAACTGGAACTATATTTGTCGTTTTACTCCTCGTAAGCAAGTGCTCGACGCCGGTACCTTTCAAAACAGTAACTAGGGAAAGTAAAGAATGAGTGAGCAACAAAATCAATTTGACCCGACAGAGCATCCACACCGGCGTTTAAACCCATTATTAAATGAATATGTGTTGGTGTCGCCACACCGGGCTAAACGCCCATGGCAAGGTCAAGAAGAAAGTGTAGATATTGAGGTTAAACCAGAGTACGACGAAAGCTGCTTTTTATGTAAAGGCAATACGCGTATTAACGGTGAAGTAAATCCAGATTACAAAAACACCTTTGTGTTTACTAATGACTTTGCCGCCTTGCGTGAAGGTGTGCCTGATGTGGAGCAAACCGATCCCCTATTTAGTATGCATACAGAGCGTGGCACTGCGCGTGTTATTTGTTTTTCGCCTAATCATGCAAAAACACTACCAGAGCTTAGTGTTTCGCAAGTTACAAATGTAGTAAGCACATGGCAAGAGCAATGCATAGAGTTATCAAAAACTTACAAATGGATTCAGGTATTTGAAAATAAAGGCGCTGTAATGGGGTGCTCTAACCCACATCCACATGGTCAAATTTGGGCACAAAATAAATTACCTAGTTTGGTTGCGCGTAAACACGAAAACCTCAAACGATATTACGAAAAGTATAAAAGTAATTTACTGCTTGATTACGCAAAACGTGAAATTGAAAAGCAAGAACGCGTGGTTTGTGTAAACGATGATTGGCTGGTGGTTGTACCTTATTGGGCTGCATGGCCATTTGAAACACTGCTATTGCCTCGGTTTGCGATTACTCAAATGATACAGCTGACAGACGCTCAACAAAGCAGTCTAGCTGAAATTATTAAAAATATAACAACTCGTTACGATAACTTATTTCAGTGTTCATTTCCGTACTCTATGGGCTGGCATGGCGCGCCTTATGATGGTCAAAGCCACTTATTTTGGCAATTACATGCGCAGTTTTTACCGCCATTACTACGATCAGCCAGTGTTAAAAAATTTATGGTTGGATACGAAATGATGGCCGAAGCACAGCGTGATATTACACCCGAGCAAGCTGCCACTATTTTGAAGAAACAATCACTAACGCATTATAAAGAGAACACTAAATGAATGTTGAACAAAGCGCACGGTTAGCTTTTTCAAACCACTTTGGACGCGATGCCGACTTTGTTGTCAAAGCCCCAGGGCGTGTTAATTTAATTGGTGAGCACACCGATTACAATGACGGTTTTGTACTGCCTTGTGCCATTGAATACGCTACTTACATTGCTGTGTCCCCTCGAACAGACGATGTAGTAAATGTACTTGCACTTGATTGCGATAACCAAACTGACAACTTTTTAGTAAATAAACCGCTTAATAGCCACAGTACGCAAACGTGGAGTAATTATGTTCGCGGCGTAGTTGATGAACTGCAAAAACGAAATCATAAACTCAGTGGCTGCGATATATGCATCACAGGTAATGTCCCGCAAGGAGCTGGTCTTAGTTCATCGGCTGCACTTGAGGTAGGTATTGCTTATGCATTTAATCATTTATGTGAATTGTTTATTGAGCGAAAAGACATAGCTCAAATTGCACAAGCCGCTGAAAACAATTTTGTGGGCTGCAACTGTGGAATTATGGATCAGCTTATATCGGCGTGTGGTCAGCAAGGACAAGCATTGGGTATAGATTGCCGCTCACTTGATTTAATTGAAGTGAGCATTGACCCAAAGATGACTATTTTAATGGTTAACTCAAACGTTAAACGAGGCTTGCTTGATAGCGAATATAACTTACGCCGAGAGCAATGTTATGCAGGGGCAGAAGCTTTGTCTAAACCGAGCTTGCGCGATGTAAGTATTGATGAGTTTGAGGCAAAAAAACATACATTAAGCGTTGAAGTAGCCAAGCGTGTAGAGCACATTGTGTATGAAAATGCGCGCACATTAGAAGCCATGCAAGCCTTTAGTAATAACGATATAACCAAACTAAGTACACTAATGGCACAAAGCCATGCCTCTATGCGTGATTTGTTCGAAATAACCACCTCCCAAATCGACACTCTTGTGAATATTATCGCAAAAGTAATTAATGAACACGGCGGCGTAAGAATGACGGGCGGTGGCTTTGGTGGTTGTGTAGTGGCGTTTGTTCCTAATTTTTTGGTAGAGAATGTAATTAGTGCTATTGAAACGCAGTACGAGCAACAAACAGGATTAAAAGAAACGATTTACACAAGCGTACCTTCAGCTGGTGTATCACTTATAAGAGCATAAGGACAATCTAATGAAAAAAGTACTGGTAACAGGAGGCGCGGGATATATTGGCAGCCACACTGTTTTAAGCTTATTAGAAGATGGTTTTGACGTAGTAGTAATAGACGATTTAAGTAACTCGAGTCGTGAATCGCTAACTCGCGTAGAAGCGTTATCAAAGCGAAAAGTTGAATTTATTCACGCCAGTTTACTTGATAACGACAAGTTGTCTGCCACGTTTAGCGAGCATAAATTTGATTCGGTTATTCACTTTGCAGGTTTAAAAGCGGTAGGCGAATCCATAGAAAAACCACTTGAGTATTATTATACCAACTTGGTGTCTACCTTAAATTTATGCCAATGCATGCTTAAATATAATGTTGATAAACTCGTGTTTAGCTCATCAGCTACAGTTTATGGACAAGGCGCATCGGTGCCTTATACCGAAAGTTTACCTCTAGGGCGTGCAGCAAGCCCGTATGGGCAAACAAAGGTAATGATTGAGCAAATACTACAAGAAATAGTCGCCTCAAATACCGGTTTGCAAGTAGCCAGCCTGCGCTACTTTAATCCTATTGGCGCAGATATTAGCGGCCAAATAGGAGAAGACCCATTAGGTATTCCTAACAATTTAATGCCCTTTATTGCTCAAGTTGCTGTAGGTAAACGTGACAAATTAGCTATTTTTGGAGGCGATTACCCTACTGAAGACGGTACATGTGAGCGTGACTATATACACGTTAGTGATTTAGCCAATGGTCATATTAAAGCCCTTAAATGGCTTGGCGAGCAACACCACAGTCTATATGAAGCATTTAACCTAGGCACTGGTACTCCTTATTCTGTGCTTGGCATAGTAAAAGCATTTATTGAGTATACCGGAGTTGATATTAACTTTGACATTGTAAAGCGCCGAGATGGCGACTTAGCTGCCTTTTGGGCCGATTCATCTAAAGCCCAGTCTGTTTTAGGCTGGCAATGTCAATATACCCTCGCAGACATGATGAAAGACACATGGCGCTGGCAAAGTAATAACCCTAATGGCTATCCAAATGTATAACTTCCTTATGTAAAGCACTGTCTACACAAGGCGCCCTAATCCACACACAATAATAAAGGTGATTAAAATGAAACGGAGAAGTTTTTTAAAACTCAGCGCTGGTCTACTAAGTTCAAGCCTGTTAAGTGGTTGCAGCGGATTATTTGCATCATACCGAGGTGACTTAACCTCAACTGCGCCATTAGATAATACGAATTTTAGTAAGCAGGTGTGGCTTGGTAAGCATTTTTGGGGCAACAGACTACAAGATTGGCAGCGTATAGGTAATGAGCTTTTATGTACCCGAGAAGGAAAAGATTTTGAAGCGCGTACTGTATCGTTACTCACCAGGCAACTTAATGGCTCATTACAAAGTGGGCGTATAAAAGCCACCGTACGCAATTTAACACCGAATGAAGAGGGCTTTTGTGGATTTTTATTAGGAATTGGCAAAGGTGAGCTATCAGCTAAAGGTGCTGCTTTAGCACAGCGAGCTGGTGGCGAAAATGGCGGAATAATTGCCGCCTTTGACAGTTTAGGTAAATTATCATTTAGACAGTTTGATGATGAAAGCAAAGCGCTTGATTTTACTATTATTAATCGTGCTCCATTTAATATACAACAATATAAAAGCGGCGATAAAATAACACTCGATTGCCATTTAGACCCAATAGATGCACACCATTTTGATATTCGTCTTGTGGCAAGTAACACAAATACAGCCCAGGAGTTAGGATTTGCAGTACTTCACAAAGTACCCGCAGATCAACTGCAAGGGGGGATTTCGTTATTAAGCTCCTCAGAGCCTTTTGTAGCAGGCGCACGTTGGGGGTTTAGTGATATTGAAACCGGTGGCGGTAAAATAACTCTAAATAATGCCAATACCTTAGGCCCGGTTATGGGGTGTATGTATAGCGTTAATAAACAGGTCCTCAAGTTATCTTGTCAGTTAATGCCTATTAATATTAAAGAATTTTCACGCGTAGAGCTGCAATATAAGTTTGAAAACCAATTGGATTGGCAGCATGCAGGCACAGCAAAAATTGAAGATGGGTTTGTAGCAAGGTTTAGGTTAAGTAATTGGAACTATTTAAAACAAGCTCAATACAGAATTGTTAACCCACAAAAGCCTGAAGACACTTTATACTTTGGCACTATTGCTAAGGACCCACAAAATACTAAAGAATTCACGATTGCATTGTACTCTTGTATTATTCCTACTTCTAAAAGCTTAGACAACACACATTACACACGCCTTATTAGTAGCGAGCGCGATTTAGGACGTTACACCAAAGACAATATTTTATTTCCTCACACTGAACTTGTAGAAAATGCTAATTACCATAACCCTGATATGTATGTCTTTTGTGGCGATCAGTACTACGAAACATACCCGACTCGCTATGGTCGCCACACCAAAGATGCCAAACTAGATACCTTATATAAATGGTACTTATGGTACTGGGCGTTTGCCGATAGTATAAAAGATAAGCCTACACTTGTTTTAGTTGATGACCATGATGTGCTGCAAGGTAACTTGTGGGGCGATGGTGGCGATCACTCCGATATGCTAAAAGAGGAAGACGGCGGTTATAAGTGGGACAAAGACCTTGTTAGAATGATCTACCGTATGCAAAATGGGCATAATCCGGACCCTTACGATCCCACACCGATAAAATATGATATTCCGGTTAGTTATGCTGCATTTGAATATGGCGGTATTAGTTTTGCGATGGTTGAGGATCGTAAATTTAAAACGCCACCTGACTACAAAGCTAATAAGCTTGCCACAACGGGTGAGTTATTAGGTAAACGCCAAGAAGCCTTTTTAAAAGACTGGCAAACTATGCACCCGGGTAAACCTAAAATATGTATTACAGCTTCCATGTGGGGGTCGCCTCAAACCGATGAAAATGGCAAAGCATTAATAGATTACGATGCAAATGGCTACCCGGCTGATGGGCGTACACGCGCAGTAAAACTAGTAAGTGACGCTAACGCATTAGTAATTGCGGGAGATCAACACCTCGGGTTGCTTGCCTACCAAGGAATAAATACCTTTGATGATGGCAGCTTGTTTTTTGCAGGCCCAGCTAGCGCAGCATTTTGGCAGCGATGGTTTGAACCCTACGCACCTTTACCAAATCAGCGAAACAACGACAAAAACACCGGTGATTTTACCGACACGTTTGGCAATAAAATGCGAGTTCTAGCGGCAGCTAACCCAAAAGTTACGCATAAACTTTTTGCTAAACAAAATACAACGTGGGGTAAGTTTTTAGCTGACAGAAACTTAAAAAGTGAAGGTTATGGAATTATTAAAATAAACCATGCAAAAAAATATTATCAATTAGAGTGCTGGGAGTGGAATACAGATCCATCAACAGAAAAGCAGTTTACTGGTTGGCCGTATATAAAAGAATTTTGATTAGGCTAGAACTATTGACGATAAACTCTGTGTAAATATTTACTTTAACACTGTTACTTAAGAGCAATTTAATGCTTACGCATTAAGTTGGTTTTTTATAATCAAATAAATATTGTTAACAAAATACAGTTGACAATTGTTTGGTTATTATATTATTGTTTACAAAAGATTAACCTGACAACATAATAATACCTTAGAAAGGGAACACACATGACAATCATCAACAAAGCGTTCAAGTTGAGCGCGATTACAGCTGCAGTACTTGCAACACAATTGGTTTACGCCAAGCAAGACGAAAGCACACAAGAAAAACCGAAAGTAGAAGCCGATATTGAAATAATTGAAGTCAGCGGGTTAGCCGCCAGTCTTAAAAAATCTATTAATGATAAGCGTTTTGCTGAAAACGTTGTTGATTCGATTAACGCGGAAGATATAGGTAAGTCTACCGATCAAAATATTGCTGATGCGCTTTCGCGTGTAACTGGTGTATCAGTACAATCCGTTGATGGTGAAGGTGCACGAATATCTGTGCGTGGTGCTAACTCACAACAAAACAATATTAGCATGAATGGTGTGCAATTAGGTTCTACAGGTTTTAGCCAAGGCGTAGACTTATCGCAGTATTCATCCGATATTTTATCTAAAATTGAAGTGGTAAAAACACCGAGTGCAGATCATGAAGAGGGTTCGCTAGGCGCAAATATCAATCTTTCGACTACAAAGCCGCTTGATTTAAATTATGAAATTTCCACTATGACTTTAGAAGGTAGGTACAACGATTTATCTGATAAAGAAAATTATAAAATATCGGGTACGATGTCGAAAAAGCTTTTTGACGATACCTTTGGCGTGGTTTTTACTGCAGTTAAAGAGACTAACGAATACCGAAAAGACCAATACTCTGCTACAGAGTGGACAGCAGTTCAGTCGCCTTTAGCAACAGATACAAATGGCAACGTTGTTGAAAATGCGGTAGGTATTACACCTCGTTTAGTTAATTATCAGCTTTTTGATAGTCAAAATGACCGCACCAGTATTAACTTAGGTTTGCAGTGGCGAGCAAGTGAAAACACAGAGTTTAACTTTAACGCAAACCTTGCAAAACAAGATGTTAATAACTCAATGCATGGTATTAATACGCGCTCAATGGAAACTAAAAACTTAGTTGAAGGTGAAGACCCAGGCCTTTCTGGCGTGACAGCTAAATTTACTGATCCTGAAGCTAGCTGGCGTACCATTGATTTAAAAACGAATACATTTACTAAATTTATCAACCGCTTTGGTAACGGTGGTTTAGTGCAGTCAGAAGGTGAATTTGAAAATAAAAACCAAGTTTACTCACTTGATATGAATCACGGTTTTAGTGACTCATTTTCGATGGAAGCTGGCGTTGGGTACTCTAAAACGCAGCAAATACCAGAAAACTCAGTGTACGTTGCACTGCAAAATTTTGCCAATATTAGTGCATGGAGTTTAAAAAATGTGCCACCAGAGGATATGGAGCCTGTTGGTTATGACTGTACAGCAGGCGGTCCGTGTAAATTAGTTACAGGCACCGGCTTAATTGATTACGGCGAAAACGACACTTTTGGTGACCCAACAAATCTATGGGATAACTACAGCACCACGGGATTTAATCCGGATGAGCTAAAAGCGCAGCATTTATCGTACATGGGCAGAACCCTCAACGAAGTCGAAGATGAACAAAAATCGCTCTTTGTCGATTTTGATTACGTGCTTGACACAAGCTATGTACGCTCAATTGAATTTGGTGCAAAATGGTCAAAACGTACAAAATATGTAGATGCTCAGCAAGGTGCCTTTAATAGTGTAGGCGAGGGGGTTGTAGTTATAAACCCTGCAACAGGCCAACCTGCAGTACTTGGTAGCGGTTTAAGAGATATTTCTGGTGATTTAATAACCAACGGTGAAGGGTTTCCTGTTGACGATTTTATGGCTGATTTAGGTTATGGCCGCGACAATGTAACCGATGGGTGGAATCGATTTTCGGCTTTTAAAGCATTTGAAGTAGCTTTAGGGAGTCCAGAAGTTGCTTTTGCCACAGACGATTCAAACACTCGCAATACAGAGCTAGATAACTTAGCATTTTACACCAAGCTAAATTTTGAATTAGCAGATGGACGTGTTACAGGTGATGTGGGTGTGCGTTATGTAAAAACGACTGTAGAAGTGCAAGGTGCATCGGGTGTACAGTTTGCATTTGACCCTTCAAATAATGCTCGTTTAATGGACCCATTTAAATTAGCAGAGTTGCGTGATACTAGCTTACCACTGTGTGCTGCAACGCAATTTTATGGTGCAGATTACAACGAAGAAATACGCTGGTCGAGAACCGATGGTCTAGGCTACGACACAAAAGGCACTATTGATAAATCAGACGATGTGGCTATTCCTGCTCAAGGCGCGTGTCATGATCCTAACGCTGTACGTGGTAATCCAAATGAATCTGAGTGGTGGTTATGGCGCCATTCTGATGTATCAACCGAAAAAAACTGGATATATGGCGAGCGTAAATTTGATGCAAATGGAAACTTATTACCAACAGAAGACAGAAGCTTACGCTCGTTTGCAGTAACTGGTGAGCACGACTACGATTTGTTTTTACCCAGTATCAATATTAACTACTTGCAAAGTGAAGACACCATTATTCGTTTTGCAGCATCTAAAACAATGGCACGCCCGCAAATTGACTCGCTTCGCCCTGGTTTTAAAGTAAGAGAAACACAATGGGGCGGTGAAAACCGTAACAACTCAATTACGCTTACCAATCCTAAACTCGATCCACTTGAATCAATAAACCTTGATTTATCATATGAATGGTATTTCAACGATTCGGGATTATTAGCAGCATCATTATTTTATAAAGACATGACAAACTTTGAAGAGTCTGAAACGATTGTTACCTACATGGATGACCTACGTGGAGTGGGACTCGAAGAGGGCGAATCTTATAACCCAGACGATTTAGTACTTATTGCAGGCCAAGATAGCTTAGAAAAATGTATGCCTAAGCGTTTTCAAGGTGGCCAGGATTATCAAAAAGAGTGGATGTATTCGGGCGACTTAGAGCAAATGTGTGCCAAATTTAACACCACCCGAATTAAAAATGGTAAAGGGGCAAGTATTAAAGGGTTAGAGCTTCAATACATGCAAACCTACGATAACTTACCGGGTATTTGGTCCGGCCTTGGCTTGCAGGCTAACTATACATATCAAGACAGTAAGTACGATCAAGAAGTATCATCGATTGATAATAATGTAAAAATTCCTTCATTGGCGGTTGCCTATACGCCAGAGCATAGCTACAACGTAACGGGTTTTTGGGAAAAAGATGGTCATCAATTACGTCTATCTTACCAAGGGACAACCGATCAGCTAGTACAACGCTCATGGGAAAACGGATCGCTGTGGGAAGAGGGACGTAAAACGCTCGACTTTTCTGCAAGTTATAAAGTAAATAACTACATGACGGTATCACTACAAGTTGCCAATGTAACCGACGAAGGCGTAAGACAATACTTTACCAGTCGTTTCTTAAATGCTGGTGGCCAAACGTTTTCTGAAGGCAGCCCGCTTGAAGGCGATGCAACTAAATCACGTACTGTTTACGCATATAAAACAGGCCGGACATTGAGACTTAATACCCGTATTAATTTCTAAATTTTTAATCTAATAAAAAGCCCGCAGCATTTCTGCGGGCTTTTTGGCTTTTGTTACTTGTCTCGTCCTGAAATGTGTTTACACATTTAGGACTTATTATGACCAAGTCAAATAATACACCGATTAAAAGAACACACCGATTAAAAGAACACACGAGATTATTCATTAGGCTTTAAATTGCAAGTTGTCGACGCTGTAGAAAAAGGCGATATGACTTATAAACAAGCCCAAAAAATTTATTAACTGAAAGTGGAGAATCTATCTCATTTTAGAAATTGTTACTGTAGTTTTCTCATAGTGGGAAGCTCTAATCGGTTATCTAAACAAAGCTTTATATAGGGCGGGTTAAGAAAACTATCTGCAATAATACCTTTTTATAACAAGCTAGCTAAAATATTTAGTGTCTAGGTAAACATCTCTGATAATACTTGCAATTAACTTTTATCAATTTGTAACCGTTTTTAGAAAAAAAAAATGCTGATCTTTAGTAAAAAATCAAATATAGTTTGTTTACTGTTAACAATATTTGATTTGTGAGATTAAAACTATGAACAAAAACATATCTCGTCGTTCAGTCCTCAAAATGCTTGCTGCTGGTGTTGCTGCTACAGGAATTTCTGGTTGCACTAGCAGTTTTGGGACAGTGGCTTCAACAACTACCCGCGGTACTAAATCTCATCATGATAATTGGTATAAAACGTATGATAGAGTATGGCTTGGAAAACAATATTGGGCTAATCCAATGGAGGATTGGCGCGTAGTTAATGGTGCTGCTGAATGTAGAAGTAGAGGTGGTAATCGTAGTGTTCATTCACTCACTCACCAAATAGCGCATCTTGACCAATCTTTTACAATGTCGGTGCAAGTGTCTCGCTTAGAGCAAAACAGCAACGATGGTGGCGCGGGTATTCGTCTTGGTGCTAAAAGTGAATTAAATGAATACCGTAGTAATTGTTTTGTACAGCAGGGTTATGACCTTGGTATTAAAAACAACGATTTAGTGTTAGGCAATAACACCGTGCCTATATCGATTCCGATAGAGGATCAAGCTGTTACTTTAACGCTGACTGGAACACCTCAATCAGGTGCCATGGCTTTAGAGTTAACGGTTAGTTTAACGTCGTCAGGAAAAGTGATAGGTACTCTCACTCATTTGGCTGCAGCCACTGAATTATTAGGCAATGTGGCGTTGGTGAGTAACTTTTCGATTCCATCCGTCACATATGAAAATGCACCTGAAGACAAGTTGGGCGCACGATATAAATTTAGTAATTGGACCATGCAAGGTGAAGCATTTTCAGTAATAGATGAACAAGCGTTTGGTCCGATACTTTGGACTATGTATTCGTTAAACGATACATTGAGTGATGAAGGCTTTGTGATGAAGTTGAGTGCTTACACAGGGCCTATAGGTGAACAAGATAATCAGCAAATAGAACTACAAATACAGCGTGATGATCAGTGGCTCGCTATTGATTCGCAAGTCATAGACCATGATGGCTGGTTGGCGACCTTTCGTATTGCTAATTGGGATGAAACACGCGATACGCCTTTTCGGGTTGTATACCGTGAAAAACACACAGATGGTACACAAACCCCAGATATATATTCAGGGATTATAAAAGCGAACCCAGCGAGTGAAAAATTACGAATGGCCGCGCTCACGTGTCAAAATGATTATGGTTTTCCGTACCAACCTGTTGCTCAAAATGTCGAAAAACTAAACCCCGATTTGGTGTTCTTTTCTGGTGATCAAATTTATGAAAGTCATGGCGGATTTGGTGTAATTCGTACTCCAGATAATTTAGCGATTTTAAATTACTTACGCAAATTCTATCAGTTTGGCTTGGCTTTCAAAGAGGTAATGCGTAATCAACCGACAATTTGTTTGCCCGATGATCATGATGTACTCCAAGGTAATTTGTGGGGGGAAGGTGGTGCAAGGATGGAAAACATTTCCAAAGACCCTTCAGCAAGTGCATTAGGTGGTTATATTGATTCTGCACGCGTGATAAATATGATACATAAAACCACTCTCAACCATAATCCAGATCCTTATGATCCAACGCCAACTAATGGTATTAGCTCGTATTATGGCACTATGCTATATGGCGGTGTCGGTTTTGCGATTCTTGCCGACAGACAATGGAAAAGTGGCCCAGAGCGTATTAATGTTGCGGTTGGCGAAACGGGACAAGATGAAGACCCACTTTTTTATAATCCTATATTCAATCCCCCCGGCTTAGACCTGTTAGGAAACCGCCAAGAGAACTTTCTTATAAAGTGGGGTAATGATTGGCGTGGGCATAAATTAAAAGCGGTATTAAGTCAAACGGTGTTTGCTGCTATTTCTACTCATCAGCCCCTACCTGATCGCTTCTTGAAATATGATTTTGATTCGAGTGGTTGGCCTGCATCTGCACGTAACCGTGCGATTGACGCAATGCGTGACTCTATGGCGTTACATATTTGTGGAGATACCCATTTAGGTTCTTTATCGCAATATGGCGTAAACCAGCAAAGAGATAGCAATTGGGCTTTTTGTACGCCAGCTATTTCTGCCGGTTGGCCAAGATGGTGGAAACCTGATTCGATGAGCATGCCTTACCAAAACCGGCCAGCACACGGCCTTGGCGAAACTGGCGAATATAATGACACTTTCGGTAATAAGATTTATGTCTATGCGGTAGGAAATCCACAGGTTGGTAAATCCAGTAATCGTTATGTAAAGGCACATGAGAAAGGGAGTGGTTTTGGCTTTATTACATTTGATTCTGAAAAGCTGACATACACAATGGAAGCATATAAGTTTTTAATAGATATAGCCGATGGTAAAGCAAGTAATCAGTATCCAGGATGGCCAGTAACTATTCATCAACAAGAGAATAAAGGCAAAAATATATTAAGTTAACTTATATGTATTAGTTCAGACAATATCTGACAATTCAACTTGAAAAAGTGAGAGTTACCCGTTTTGATAAAGGTGTCGAATCTTTAAATCAAAACAAACAAAAAGGTAACTCTCATGTTGCACACTAACAACCCAACCATAAAACACAAAGCCGGTTTACTTAACCTTGCTGAAGAACTAGGCAATGTATCAAGAGCCTGTAAAGTCATGGGCGTATCACGAGATACATTTTATCGTTATCAAGAACTCGTTAATGAGGGGGGATTGATGCGTTAATCGAAAAGAACCACCGTACACTAAATATAAAGAATCGCGTTGACGAAGAAACAGAGCAAGCCGTCATTAAATATGCAGTTGACTATCCTGCTCACGGCCATCATAGAAGCAGCAATGAGCTTCGTAAATTAGGCGTGTTTTTTTCAGGTAGTGGTGTTCGTTCAATTGTTAGCTATACGCTTAAGGAAGAACTATAAAAAGATCTGGACGAATGGATGGATTACTACAACAATGATCGGACTCATCAAGGGAAAGTATGTTGCGGTCGAACACCACTTAAAACATCACTGGATGGAAAAACGGTTTGGGCAGAAAATAATTTAGCTCAAATCTAAACTAACAGTCATCATTAGAAAAATGGGTAACTGTCAGATCAAGCCTGAGCTAGTACATATTAAACAGGACTTACTTAAATTCTCCCACTTTTATTAGTGAGTCTACCTTAACATTAGTGAGCGTTTTTTGGCTGCCATCTCGCCATGTAATTACAACTGATGAAAGCGTATCAGCTTGTGCTAATCCAAAATGCACAATATTAAGTAAGCTTTGCGAGTGAGTAGCACTTTGTGAGCCAATAACTTGATATTGGTTCGCAGTTGCTGTTTTAATTTGTACTTTTGCACCATACGGATCAACCCCACTTTTTGAGTATCCAACTCTAATAAGGGTGAAGTGGGCGTGACTTAACTCAGTGGTATTTTTATATAAATGCCATTGGCCGTTATCTTCATCTCCGCTTAGTAGGTCGAGTTTTCCATCTAGGTTAAAGTCAAATGCGGCTCCCATATCGCCGTGTGAGTCTAAGCCACGTTCGGTATCAGCGTTGTGAGTGATTGTTGCTTTAAATTTGTAATCACCTTGGTTAATGAGTAAAACATCAGCAACTCGCTCTTTTAGTTCGCCAAAGCGATAGACCATAAAGTCTATTTTTGTGTCGTTATTAAAATCGCCGGGTACAACTCCCCAGTTATTACTGTTTGTTAATGCATCTAATTTAGATGAAATATCAACCAGCTTACCATTATCGTTACGTAGTAATACATCAGGAAGGGCGAGATTTTGTGGTTGCCAATCGCTTTGATAGTTTTTTACATTTTTGAATGATGCGCGTACATCCCATGCAAGGTTGTCGGTAAGTACCCATTCCACTCGCCATTTATTATTCCCTAAATACCCAATGTACCAGCCGGTTTTATCAAGCTTAGTTGGAAACCCTTGCGCTTTTTTCTGGCTAATGGTGGTGTTTTTACTAGGTGTATTTATTAGTTCTTTTTTCTCACCTATGTATACATCCATTTGGCTTAATAGCTTGGCACGCGGGAAGTGATAAAAGTCACTTAGTATAAGACTTCCTGAGTTTGTGTTGTCGGTAATGAGTGTTATGCCATCGTGGCTTTTATTACCTTCATCACGCAGGTCTAGCCGTTTGCTGCCTTTATTAAACGATAGACTGTTATTAGCGATAGCGTAGCTTAGCTTTCCGCGAGCAAGGTAGTAGTCCATATCGCCGTCGTTATCTATATCAGCTTGTGCAACTGCGAGCGTGCCTTTGTAGGCTTCACTATTTGCACCTAATAGATCTTTAGTAACATTGGCAAAGGTAAAGTCGTTATTACCTTGATAAATAGTTAAATCGTTGTATCCATCAAAAGCAAAAATATCGAGTATGTCATCGTTATTGTAATCGGTTAATAATACACGCTCGGCTTTTATATTTTCAAAAGTAGCTGATGGGTGATAAGTAAACTTTCCATTACCGAGATTTTCAAAAATGATATTGCGTGGTGAGTTTTCGTGAATTAATTTTTCGGCGTTTACTTGTATAAAATCAAGATCACCATCGGCATCTACATCAACCCAGCGCACAGAGCGCCCGCGAGCCCCCATTTTAGATAAGCCAGCTTCAACAGTTTTATCTTCAAATTTACCATTATTGTTCTTAAGTAGTCGCTGGGGTTGAGGTGTGGTGCCATTTCCACCGCCTAGTGCAATAAGTACATCGAGATCGCCATCGTTGTCGTAATCACCGGCCGACATACCGTGTAGATCTGCTCGTGGAAAAATATCGTTTTGTAGTGTGTATGTGCCATCTCCATTTGCCATAAATAAACGAATAGGGGTGGTGTCGTGATTTGTTAGCAGCAGATCATAATGACCATCACTGTTTATATCGGCAATGGTAGGGCCGCCATACTTCCAGTTTTTTTGTGTTATTAAACCTGCTTGTTCAGATACGTCAGAAAAGACTACGTTGTTATTTGTTTTACTACTGGGCGTGTGTGTTTGTATGTTTTGACTGCATCCCGCTAAGTTTAGAGCGCTGATAATCACTACGCTAAGCGCAGATTTTTTGTTTTTAATCATTATTGTCCCTCTTTACACTGTGTTAATTGTTGACAATATATGTTGATATTAAAACATACAAGTAAATTTTAATAACTATTCTTAATGCTTTTTAACGTATTGGCTTTTGCGCTCTAAAGTTATATTAAATTTTGATAGTGGCTTTACAAACAACATACCTAGGTGTAAATTGTTAACAATAAACCATATCAAGGTATGATAGTTCACTTTGATATTCCTCGTATCGGCATTGTTTTAATGATGCTTTACTTGGTTACTATTTAATTAAACATTCTTGAAGGTATAAAAATATGCAAGCTGCACAATATATAGGTAACAAGTCATTTAACATTGTTGAAGGCACATCTATTAAACCTAAAGCGGGTGAGATTAGATTGAGTGTTGGATACGTTGGTATTTGCGGTACAGATATGCACATATACCACGGCGTAATGGATCAACGAGTGTCTATTCCGCAAACAATTGGCCATGAAATATCAGGTGTTGTTGCAGAAATAGGTGAAGGCGTTGAAGGCTTTGCTGTAGGCGAAAACGTGGTAGTACGTCCATTAGATTGGTGTGGCGATTGTCCTACGTGTAATGCAGGGCATACGCATATTTGTCAAAACTTAAAGTTTATGGGAATAGATACGCCAGGTGCTTTTCAGTCAAGCTGGACAGTTAAAGCGCGTACTTTGCATAAATTACCAGCAGGCGTTGATTTAAAACAAGGCGCATTAATAGAGCCGTTATCGGTTGCGTGCCATGATGTACGACGCTCGCGCTTACAAGCGGGTGAGAAAGTGGTTGTACTTGGTGGCGGGCCAATTGGGCAATTAGTTGCTGCGGTTGCTAAAAGTGTTGGTGCAGAAGTGCTCGTGTCTGAGCCTAACGAAAGCCGCCGTGCTTTTGCCAATGAGCTAGGTGTTAAATCGGTTAATCCCATTGAAGAAGATTTAGCTGCCTATGTAGATAGCTGGACGCAAACAAAAGGTGCAGATGTTGTATTTGAAGTATCAGGCGTAAAACCCGCAATAGAGGCTATGACCGAAATATCAGGGCGTCGGGGTCGTATAGTCATGGTGGCTATTCACAGTGTTAAACCTGAAATCGATTTATTTCAATTCTTTTGGAAAGAGTTGGAGTTATTAGGTGCGCGCGTATACGAAGCGGCAGATTTTGATTGGGCAATAGAGTTAATTTCATCGGGCCAAATAGATCTTAAACCTTTTATTAGTTCGGTTAGTTCGTTAACTGATATTGGTAGTGCATTTTCGAGTATGGATGGAAATCCAGAAGGCATGAAAGCGCTTGTTGAATGTAATCCACAATAATAAAAATTATAAAGGTATTAAAATGAATAATATGTTAGAAAAATTTAGCTTAGAAGGCAAAGTAGCCCTTGTTACAGGTTGTAAGCGCGGTATTGGTAAAGGTATTGCACTAGGTTTAGCACAGGCTGGCGCTGATATTATTGGTGTGTCTGCAAGCTTAGAGCTTGAAGGCTCAGAAGTAGAAAAAGAAGTTAAAGCTCTTGGCCGAAACTTTAAAGCCTATCAATGTGACTTTGGTGATCGTGATGCGCTTTATTCTTTTATTAATGATGTTAAAAGCGATTTTCCTAAAATTGATATTTTAGTCAATAATGCAGGTACAATCCTACGTGCTCCTGCGGCTGAGCATGGAGATGATTTATGGGATAAAGTGATTGAAGTTAACTTAAATGCTCAATTTATTTTAAGCCGCGAAATAGGCAAACAAATGATAGAACATGGCGAGGGTAAAGTTATTTTTACAGCTTCTTTGCTTACCTTTCAAGGTGGTATTACAGTACCAGGTTACGCAGCTAGTAAAGGTGCTATTGGGCAATTGGTTATGGCGCTTTCTAACGAATGGGCAGGTAAAGGCATTAATGTAAATGCCATTGCGCCAGGTTACATTGATACCGATAACACTGAAGCATTACGCAATGACAAAGAGCGTAATGCAGCCATCTTAGCGCGCATTCCACAAGGTCGATGGGGAAATCCTGAAGACTTTAAAGGGCCCGCAGTGTTCTTGGCTTCTGAGGCTGCTAGTTATGTAAACGGCGCTATTTTATTGGTTGATGGCGGATGGATGGGGAGATAGTTCAATGAACTTCCATAATAATGTAAATTTTATAAACGGTGAATATGTTGCGTCTAAAGCGAGCGGCATCATTGAAATACTAAGCCCCTCTACGGGTAAAAAAATTGGTGAAATACCAAAAGGCTGTATAGAAGATGCGCAGTATGCACTTGAGTCAGCGAATGTAGGCCAGAAAAAGTGGGCTAAATTGACAGCTCGCACACGTCAAAATATATTGCGCGTGTTTGCTAATAAAATTCGTGAAAATAAAGATATTCTTGCACCAATGCTTGTTGCAGAGCAAGGTAAATTGCTATCAGTTGCACAAATGGAAGTCGACGTAACAGCGACTTTTATTGACTATGCATGCGACCATGCACTTACTATTGAAGGCGATATTTTACCTTCAGATAACGAAGATGAAAAAATATACATTCATAAAGTGCCGCGTGGCGTAGTTGTTGGTATTACTGCGTGGAATTTTCCGCTGGCATTGGCTGGTCGTAAAATTGGACCTGCGTTGATTACAGGTAACTCTATTGTATTAAAACCTACCCAAGAAACACCTTTAGCAACCACCGAGCTGGGTCGTTTAGCAAACGAAGCGGGGATTCCTGCTGGCGTGCTAAACGTTATTAATGGATCAGGTTCTGTTGTTGGCCAAGCATTGTGTGAAAGCCCAATTACTAAAATGATCACCATGACAGGCTCTACTGCGGCAGGTAAGCAAATTTATAAAACTAGCGCAGAATACATGACGCCTGTAATGCTTGAACTTGGCGGTAAAGCCCCGATGGTTGTTATGGCAGATGCCGACCTTGATGAGGCTGTTGAAGGTGCGCTTTGGGGTCGCTTTGCTAACTGCGGGCAAGTATGTACCTGTGTTGAGCGTTTATATGTTCAAGAGTCTGTGTACGATGCATTTATGGCTAAATTTATACCAGCAGTAAAAGCACTTCGTGTTGGGGATCCTATGAACCCAGATACACAAATGGGGCCTAAATGTAATCAACGTGAAATAGACAACATTGATCACATTGTTCAACAAAGTATTAAGCAAGGTGCAAGCATTGCCACTGGTGGTAAAGTTGCGTCTGTTGAGGGTTTCGAAGGTGGTTGTTGGTACGAACCAACGTTACTTGTAGACGTTAAGCAAGATAACATTGCAGTACACGAAGAAACTTTTGGCCCAGTACTCCCTATTGTAAAAGTTAAAGATATGGATCAAGCAATACAGTACTGTAACGACAGTATTTATGGCTTAAGCGCTTATATATTTACGCAAAACTTTTCAGATATTAATAAAGCCATTAACGAATTAGAAGTGGGTGAAGTTTATATTAACCGTGGTATGGGTGAGCAGCATCAAGGTTTTCATAATGGCTGGAAACAAAGTGGTTTTGGCGGTGAAGACGGTAAGTTTGGTTTAGAGCAATATCTAGAAAAGAAAACCGTTTACTTAAAAGAAAAATAATATGATAAAACAACAATCTCCCTGGGTCGTTGATTTATAAATAACAAAGCCGATAATTTATTATCGGCTTTTTATTTTGTTCATAAATTATTTTAAATTTATGCTTATGTCACCATTAGGCTTGCAGCAGCACAGGAGTATTTCGCCTTCGCGCACAAACGCCAGTGGCTCTTCGTTATACTCGACGTTACCTGAAACTAACGTTGCTCTACAGGCGCCGCAGTAACCTTCGCGGCATTGGAATGCAACGTCTATTTTCATGGATTCTAAGCACTGTAAAACAGAAGGGCAGCCAGTGGTAAATTCTATACACTGGCTGTTTTCTGTAAGCGTTATGCTTGCAGCAGACTTGTCACTCATTATAAATCAAAGTCACCAAATTCAGAGGCATCTACTTGCGAGTCGATTTGACCAACAAGGTATGAGCTAATTTCAGCTTCTTGTGGTGCTACTTGCACGTTATCAGACACTAACCATGAATTAATCCATGGAATAGGGTTACTGTTATTTTCAAACTGTGCTGGTAAGCCAATAGCGGTCATACGTGCGTTAGTAATGTACTCAACGTACTGACATAAAATATGCTTGTTTAGACCAATCATAGAACCATCTTTAAATAGGTACTCTGCCCATTCTTTTTCTTGCTCTGCGGCTTCTACAAACATTTTAATCGCTTCGTCGCGGCACTGAGCTGCAACAATTGCCATTTCTGGGTCGTCTTTACCGTCTTGCATAATATTTAAAATATGCTGAGTACCCGAAAGGTGAAGTGCTTCATCACGCGCAATAAGCTTAATGATTTTAGCGTTACCTTCCATTAATTCACGCTCAGCAAACGCAAACGAACACGCAAAGCTTACATAAAAACGAATGGCTTCAAGAATATTTACCGACATCATGGCAAGGTAAAGTTTCTTTTTAAGTTCGAACAAATTAACGATCACTGTTTTGCCGTTAATTTCGTGTTTGCCTTCACCGTAAAGGTTGTAAAGCGACACTGAATTAATTAAGTCATCGTAGTATGTGGTTACAGCATCGGCACGTTCGCTGATTTTATCGTTGCTAACTATGTCATCAAAAATAAGTTCAGGGGCTTGCGTAACATTACGAATAATATGCGTGTACGAGCGGCTGTGAATCGTTTCACTAAATGCCCACGTTTCTATCCATGTTTCAAGCTCTGGTAACGATACAATAGGAAGTAGGGCAACGTTAGGTGAACGACCTTGTACGCTATCAAGCAAAGTTTGATATTTTAAGTTACTTAAAAATATATGCTTTTCGTGATCTGGTAATGCTTGAAAGTCTAAACGGTCTTTGCTTACATCTACTTCTTCAGGACGCCAAAAGAAAGATAGTTGCTTTTCGATTAACTTTTCAAAAATTGGGTATTTTTGTTGGTCATAACGAGATACGTTAACAGTTTGGCCAAAAAACATTGGCTCTAGCATTTGGTTATTATGGTTTCGGCTAAATGTAGTATAAGACATGTTTATCACTCAAAAAACTATCAGAAAAAGCGGGCTAAATGCCCGCTTAAAATAAAAATTAATAACTATATTTTACACGCGCCGCCTTCACAATCATCATCTTCCACTTCTGGAGTATCTTCTTGCATATCTGAGGCACCATCGCGAGTGTTGTGGTAGTACAAGGTTTTAACACCCAGTTTGTACGCAGTTAGTAAGTCTTTTAATAAGACTTGCATAGGTACTTTACCGCCTTCGAATTTATTTGGATCATAATTTGTGTTTGCCGATATAGTTTGGTCAACAAATTTCTGCATTATGCCCACAAGTTGTAGGTAACCATCGTTTGATGGAATATCCCATAATAACTCGTAGTTATTCTTTAAACGTTCGTACTCAGGCACTACTTGTTTCAAAATACCGTCTTTACTTGCTTTAACGCTAATGTGACCACGTGGTGGCTCAATACCATTTGTTGCGTTAGAGATTTGCGACGATGTTTCTGAAGGCATTAACGCACTTAGTGTTGAGTTACGCATGCCGTGCTCTTTAATGCTGGCACGTAATGTATCCCAATCAAGGTGAAGTGGTTCATCACAAATTTTATCTAAGTCACGTTTGTACGTATCTGTTGGCATAATGCCCTGTGAATACGTTGTTTCGTTAAACTTAGGACATGCACCACGTTCTTTAGCAAGCTCGTTTGATGCTTTCATTAGGTAGTACTGAATCGCTTCAAACGTTTTGTGAGTCAGTGCATTTGCGCTGCCATCTGAGTAACGCTTACCGTTTTTAGCTAAGTAGTATGCGTAGTTAATTACGCCTATGCCTAGTGTACGACGACCCATAGTCGCATTTTTTGCAGCCGGTACTGGGTAGTCTTGGAAATCAAGTAAGTTATCAAGTGCGCGAACAGCAAGCTCAGCTAGTTCTTCAAGCTCGTCTAGTGACTCAATGGCACCTAAGTTAAACGCAGACAGTGTACAAAGGGCAATTTCGCCTTCTTCGTCGTTTACGTTGCTTAGTGGCTTAGTTGGCAATGCAATTTCTAAACATAAGTTAGATTGGCGAATAGGCGCAACTTTAGCAATGAACGGGCTGTGTGTATTACAGTGGTCCACATTTTGTAAATAAATACGACCTGTACTTGCACGCTCTTGTGCAAACATAGAGAAAAGCTCAATCGCTTTAATACGCTTTTTACGAATAGATTCGTCTTGTTCATATTTTACGTAAAGCGCATCAAATTCTTCTTGGTCTTCAAAAAATGCATCGTAAAGGCCTGGCACGTCTGATGGGCTAAATAACGTAATGTAATCGTCTTTAATTAAACGAGAGTACATTAATTTATTAAACTGTACGCCGTAATCAAGGTGGCGAACACGGTTGTCATCTACACCACGGTTATTTTTAAGCACAAGTAGGTTCTCTACTTCTAGGTGCCAAAGCGGGTAAAACAATGTTGCTGCGCCGCCACGTACACCACCTTGTGAACAGCTTTTAACAGCTGTTTGAAAGTGCTTATAAAAAGGAATACAACCTGTGTGGTACGCTTCGCCATTACGGATGTGGCTACCTAGCGCACGAATACGACCTGCGTTAATACCAATGCCCGCACGTTGTGATACGTATTTAACAATCGCAGACGATGTAGCATTAATTGAATCAAGGCTGTCGCCACACTCAATTAATACACATGAGCTAAACTGGCGAGTAGGCGTACGTACACCTGCCATAATAGGCGTAGGTAATGATATTTTAAATAACGAGACTGCATCATAAAAACGCTTAATGTAAGAAACGCGTGTTTCACGTGGGTAGTCAGAGAATAAGCTTGCCGCGACTAAAATATATAAAAACTGTGCACTTTCGTAAATCTCACCCGATACACGGTTTTGAACAAGGTATTTACCTTCAAGCTGTTTTACAGCCGCGTAGCTAAAATTAAGATCGCGAGAATGATCGAGGTATGCATCAAGCTCGTCTAACTCTTGCTCAGTGTAATCTACAAGTAAGTGAGCGTCGTAGCGTTTATCGCCAACCATTTTTGTTACATGGTCGAATAAACGTGGTGGCTCAAATTGGCCGTACGCTTTTTTACGTAAATGGAATACAGCTAAACGTGCCGCTAGGTATTGGTAATCAGGCGATTCTTTTGAAATTTGATCTGCAGCAGCTTTAATAATGGTTTCGTGTATGTCTTTAGTACGAATACCGTCGTAAAACTGAATGTGTGATTTTAATTCAACTTGCGAAACCGATACGTTTTTTAAACCTTCGGCGGCCCATTCAATAACGCGATGGATCTTATCAAGATCAAGTGGCTCTTTACGCCCGTCACGTTTGCTTACAGATAACTGTTGGTTCATTTGCCTGTATTCCTTGGGAATTATGTATTTTGACCAATGCGTCATACCTCGCAATGGCAAGGTAAGTACTCATTTATTATAAGTTTCACCGTAATGGCGAATTTAATTGAATAACATTTGGCCACAATATCTGGTGTTGTTCAATTTAGAGATCACAAGATAGTGTGGTCTGAGTTGTTTTGCAAGGGACATAATTGCCCCTATTTGTGGATAACTTTGGGATAACGCATTTGTGTTAGTAGACACTCACCTTCGAACAATCATTTAAGTTAGAATATGCAGAAATCAACTAATGATCTGCTAAATTTACGCATTTTAAAAATAAATTTTGACTGCTTTTTTTATCGACAAGCTTTGTGTGAAAACTAACACAATCACAATATATAGTGTTTAATAATTAACATGGCACTATATATGGTTTCAGTGCACTATCTAAGTGAGTTGTTTAGTGTTCATGGTTGAACGCTTTTATAAATAAAAAGCATAATTAGAGGGAAGATATAGAAATGGGCTAAAAGATAGCCCATTTAAGTTTATACAAAGAGCATGCTGCTCAGTGTAATAATTTTAAAAATACCTATTATTACACTTTCTGATATTTCTATAGATAAACTGAACTTCAATTTTAGTTATCCTAAATCTGAGTTAGTCACTTGCTGAGAATATAAGAATAAGTTACGCTCAAACTTCCAAACTTGGGCACTTTCTTAAAACTCGAGCAAGTGTCTTTGCTAACATCATATTCAAAATTTGAGTATGGTGTTAGCCCCTCCACTTAATTGAAATATCAATCCCATCAAAGTGTTAATAAAACTCTAATGTGGTCTGAGTTGTTTTGCAAGGGACATAATTGCCCCTATTTGTGGATAACTTCGGTATAGCGTATTTGTGTTAGTAGACGCTCACACTTAAACGACCACTCAACCAAAGGCGTTTAAAAAGTAAACTAATGATCTGCTAAATTTACGCATTTTAAAAATAAATTCTGACTGCTTTTCTTATCAGCAAGCTTTGTGTGAAAACTAACACAATCACAATATATAGTGTTTAATAATTAACATAGCACTATATATGGTTAAAACCATCAATTGGGCTTAGCCAGTTAAAATTGGCTTCCCAAGCTATCGCTTCATCTTTACTTGGGATGTAACCCCAAAGTGCCGTTGCGGTATGCATACCTGCCGCTTTGCCTGCTTGTATGTCACGTTGTGCATCACCAATGTATAAACAACGGCTTGGTTCTACCTGCATAAGCTTTGCACAATGTAGCAGTGGTAGAGGTGATGGCTTCGCTTCAGCTAATGTGTCGCCACTTATTATCACACTGGCATTTTTTAATGCGGGAATAGCTGCCACTAAAGGATCGGTTAAAAACCCTGGTTTATTAGTCATGATCCCCCATTTGATCTTTTTCAGATCAAGGGCGATAAGTAACGATTCAACACCAGAGAAGCAATGCGTGTGCTTTGCTATGTTTGCAGCGTACTCGTCAACTAATTGCTTTATAAGCTCGCTTTGGGGTTGTTTAGCCCATAATTCTTTAAAACCAGCCTCTAATAATGCGCCTGCGCCGTTAGATGCTGCAGGGCGGTATACATCACTACTAACAGGTGTGATTTTATTACTTATAAGCACTGCGTTTAAAGCGGCGCCTAAATCATCAGCGGTATCGAGCAGGGTGCCGTCTAAATCAAATAAAAATGCATCGTACTCAATAAGAGGCAGTGGGGCTTGAGAGCTAGCCATTAAGCTAACTTCTCAAAATAAAGTATGTAATTTACGCTAACGTCGTTATTAAGCGTATATTGCTTTGATAGTGGGTTATAAGAAAGCCCTGTACTTGCACGTACTTTTAAACCCGCTTGCTCCGCCCATACAATAAGTTGCGCAGGTTTTATAAACTTTTTATGGTCATGTGTACCTTCAGGTACCATTTTCAACAGCTTTTCGGCGCCAACAATCGCGTATAAATATGCTTTAGGGGTTTTGTTCAGGGTTGAAAAAAACACGTCTGCACCTGGTTTGGCAAGTGCAGCTACAGCATGAATGATAGAAGCTGGGTCGGGTACGTGCTCAAGCATTTCCATACACGTTATTACATCAAAGCGCTCAGGGTACTGCGATGCAAACTCTTCGGCAGGTACTTTTATGTAATCTACATTTACGCCTGTCTCTAAACTATGCAATTTAGCAACAGTTAAAGGCTCTTGCCCCATATCGATACCGGTTACTTTAGCACCCATACGCGCCATGCTTTGGCTTAAAATGCCGCCACCACAGCCAACATCGAGTGTTTCTTTATCGAATAAGCCTTGCGTTTTGTTTGCTATAAAATCTAAACGTAACGGGTTAATTTCGTGAAGAGGTTTGAATTCTCCGTCTAGGTCCCACCACCGCTCTGCGATGGCTTCAAATTTTGCTATTTCTGCGTGATCTACATTTTGATGTTCGGTCATAAAATACTTCCTCGTCAATCTGAGGCCATTATATAGGGCTAAATTGATAAATCGCAAAGTTTTGCGCCTGTAAATTGAAATTAATTGTGATAGCATGGCTATTAGTAATAATAACAAATACTCTTAATACCCAATACCGGGTTGTTGAGAGCTGATACTGAAGGAATGTGATATCAAATGACTGATCTCGCCAATGAAATTCTGCCAGTCAATATTGAAGACGAGTTAAAAAACTCCTACTTAGATTACGCAATGAGCGTAATAGTAGGACGTGCATTACCAGACGTACGTGACGGTTTAAAACCTGTTCACCGCCGCGTTTTGTTTGCAATGAACGAGCTTAGTAATGACTGGAACAAGCCTTACAAAAAATCGGCCCGTGTGGTCGGTGACGTAATCGGTAAATACCACCCACACGGCGACAGTGCAGTTTATGACACGATAGTTCGTATGGCTCAGCCATTCTCACTACGTTATATGCTTGTAGATGGCCAAGGTAACTTCGGTTCGGTTGATGGTGATTCAGCAGCGGCAATGCGTTATACAGAAGTACGTATGGCAAAAATGTCGCATGAGTTATTAGCCGATCTTGAAAAAGAAACGGTTGATTTCGTTCCTAACTACGATGGCACAGAGTTCATCCCTGATGTTTTACCAACGAAAGTTCCTAATTTATTAGTGAATGGTTCGTCGGGTATTGCAGTAGGCATGGCTACAAACATTCCACCACATAACTTAACTGAAGTTGTGAACGGGTGTTTGGCACTTATTCAAAATCCTGATTTAACTATTTTAGAGTTAATGGATTATATCCCTGGTCCTGATTTCCCAACGGCTGCAATTATCAACGGTAAGAAGGGCATCGAACAAGCCTACTTAACTGGCCGTGGTAAAGTGTACATGCGTGCACGCGCCGACGTCGAAACCGATGAAAAAACAGGCCGTGAAACAATCATCGTTCACGAAATTCCTTATCAAGTTAACAAAGCTCGCCTAATTGAAAAAATTGCTGAGCTGGTTAAAGATAAGAAAATTGAAGGTATTAGCGCGCTACGAGATGAATCAGATAAAGACGGTATGCGTATCGTTATTGAGATCAAACGTGGTGACGTAGGCGAAGTTATTCTAAATAACTTATATTCACAAACTCAGTTACAAACTGTGTTTGGTATGAATATGGTTGCTTTAATTAATAACCAACCTAAGTGTTTTAATTTAAAAGAAATGCTTGAAGAGTTTATTATTCACCGTCGTGAAGTAGTAACTCGTCGTACCGTGTTTGATTTACGCAAAGCCCGCGACCGTGCACACACGCTTGAAGGCTTAGCGATTGCACTTGCAAACATTGACCCAATTATCGAGCTTATTCGTAAATCTCCTACACCTGCTGAAGCTAAAATTGCTTTAACAGCGCGTCCGTGGGAACTAGGTCATGTACAAGGCATGCTTGAGAAAGCGGGTGAAGATAATGTAGCTCGTCCTGATTGGTTAGCCGCTGATTTAGGTATTCGTGATGGTCAATATTATATTTCTGAGCAACAAGCTCAAGCAATATTAGATTTACGTTTACATAAGTTGACTGGTCTTGAACACGAAAAAATTATAAGTGAATACCAAACCTTATTAGATTTAATTGCTGATCTTTTATATATTTTGGCTACGCCTGAGCGTTTAATGGAAGTTATTCGTGACGAACTAGTAGAAATTAAAGAGCAATATGGCGATGAACGTCGTACAGAAATTAACGCCGCAGCTCACGATATAAGCTTAGAAGATTTAATTACTGAAGAAAACGTTGTAGTAACGCTTTCTCACGAAGGTTATGTGAAGTATCAGGCATTGTCTGATTACGAAGCGCAGCGTCGTGGTGGTAAAGGTAAGTCAGCAACGAAGATGAAAGATGAAGATTTCATTGAACGTCTGTTAGTTGCAAATACGCACGATACTATATTGTGTTTCTCTACAGCGGGTCGTTTATATTGGCTTAAAGTTTATCAGTTACCACTAGCAAGTCGTGCAGCGCGCGGCAAGCCAATTGTTAACTTGTTACCACTTGAAGCTGATGAACGTATTACAGCTATATTGCCAGTACGCGAGTACGCAGAAGATAAATACATCTTTATGGCAACTGCATTTGGTACTGTTAAGAAAACACCATTAACGGCTTACAGTCGTCAACGTGCAAGCGGTATTATTGCTGTTAACTTAAATGATGGCGATAGCTTAATTGGTGTTGATATTACCGATGGTAGCAACGAAATTATGTTGTTCACAGATGCTGGTAAAGTAGTACGCTTTAAAGAAGCTGAAGAAACAACCGTTGTTGATGAAAACGGTAACCCAGTACTTGATGAAGAAGGCAACCCTGAGATTCGCTTCAAAGGTGTTCGCCCAATGGGTCGTACTGCTACCGGTGTTCGTGGTATTAAAATGCCAGACGAGCAACGCGTAGTATCGTTAATTGTACCAAAAACTGACGGTGCTATTCTAACGGTAACTGAAAATGGTTACGGTAAACGTACACAGCTTGAAGATTATCCATCTAAGAGTCGTGCAACACAAGGTGTTGTATCTATCAAGGTGAGTGAACGTAACGGTGCTGTTGTTGGTGCTGTGCAAGTTGATGACAACGATGAAATAATGATTATTTCTAATCGTGGTACCTTAGTACGAACTCGCGTTAATGAAGTTTCTACGGTTGGACGTAACACGCAAGGTGTTATTTTGATCAGAACTATTGACGGAGAGCAAGTAGTTGGTTTACAACGTATAGAAGAGATTGAAGTTACTGAGAGTGACTTAATTGATATCGAAGACGTTGAAACAGTTGATACGGTTATTGAAGAAGTAGTGGATGACAATCCTCCTTCTGAATAATTGAAATTGAAAAAGCGGCTAAGGCCGCTTTTTTTAATCTTGTTGAAAAAAATTAATAGGGTGTGAAATTATACTCATTCATTAAAGTTTTAGTGAGTTGGTATTATACGTTCATGCTTAGTAGTTAAATTACTGGAATGAGGCAAAGGTAATGAGTAAATATAATTTTTGTGCGGGACCGGCTATGCTTCCGCAAGCGGTGATGAAAAAAGCGCAAAAAGAGTTCCTAGATTGGCAAGGTTTGGGTGTTTCTGTGATGGAAATAAGCCATCGTAGTAAAGAGTTTTTAGCGGTTACTGCAAAATGTGAAGCTAGCCTTCGCCGCTTAATGAATATTAGTGATGAGTTTGAAGTGTTGTTTATGCATGGTGGTGGCCGAGGACAATTTAGTGCTGTACCGCTAAACTTACATCAAGAAGGTAAAACCGCTTTTTATTGCGAAAATGGCGTATGGTCAAAAAGCGCGAGAGATGAAGCGAGTAAATTTACTCAAACGACTTTTACCGACATACGTAATGATGCTGATGGCGAGTTTTCTATTAAAGCGGTTGCTGACTGGGATTTACCAGCAGATGCAGCGTATATCCACTATTGCCCTAACGAAACCGTTGATGGCTTAGAGATTTTTGATGTGCCTAGCCACCCAACAGCACCAATTGTTGCTGATATGTCGTCAACTATTTTATCGCGCGAAATAGACGTTAATAAATTTGATTTAATTTATGCCGGTGCACAAAAGAATATTGGTCCATCAGGTATATCAATCGTTATTGTGCGTAAAACATTACTAGAGCGTGAAGGTTTAGCAAAACCTGGTATTTTAGATTACGCACTTGAAGCAAAGCAGGGCAGTATGTTTAATACCCCACCGACTTTTGCTTGGTATTTAGCGGCTGAAGTATTTGAATGGCTTGAAAGCAATGGTGGTGTAAAAACCATGGAAGCACAAAATATTGCTAAAGCAGATTTACTGTATGATTTTATCGATAACTCTGATTTTTATTCAAATATTGTTGCTAAGCATTGTCGCTCACGTATGAATGTTCCTTTTTGGTTGAATGATGAAAGCTTAAATAGCAAATTTGTTGCTCAATCTAACGAAGCGGGTTTACTTGCTTTGGAAGGTCACCGAATAGTGGGCGGTATGCGCGCCAGCATTTACAACGCAATGCCACTTGAAGGTGTTCAAGCACTAGTTGACTTTATGGCTGCCTTTGCAAAGGAAAATAGCTAATGGAGCAGCTTCGTTTAGAGCCCATTTCTCGTGTAAATGGCACAGTTACCTTACCTGGGTCAAAAAGTTTATCAAACCGTATTTTATTATTAGCAGCGCTTGCTAGTGGTACAACTGTTGTAGAGAACTTACTTGATAGTGATGATATTCGTCATATGTTGGGTGCTCTGAAGCTTTTAGGTGTAAATGTAACACTTAATGAAGAACGCACTGTAGCCACTGTAGAGGGTGTTGGTGGTGTGTTTAAAACACCGAGCGAACCATTATTTTTAGGTAATGCAGGTACTGCCTACCGACCTCTAACCGCCGTACTAGCTGCTGTAAGTGGTGAGTACGAGCTAATAGGCGAGCCGCGTATGGAAGAGCGTCCAATAGGGCACTTAGTTGATGCTCTACAAACGCTGGGTGGCGATGTTACCTATACAAAACATAAAGATTATCCACCACTTAAAATCGTAGGCGGCCAAATCAACGGCGGTGAAGTTGAAATTGACGGCAGTATTTCAAGTCAATTTTTAACTGCCTTGTTAATGGCAGCACCTTTATTTAACGGCGATACAAATATAACTATTAAGGGTACTTTAGTATCTAAACCTTATATTGATATTACGTTAGGTGTTATGGCGCGCTTTGGTATTGATGTTGAGCACAGTGACTATGCAACTTTTAACGTTAAAGGTGGTCAACAGTATCAATCAATCGAGCGTATTATGGTTGAAGGTGATGCTTCATCGGCTTCTTATTTCGTTGCAGCCGCAGCGATAGCCGGTGGCGAGATAGAAATTAAAGGTGTTGGCGCTAAATCGGTTCAAGGTGATATTGGCTTTGCTAAAGTTATGGAGCAGGTTGGCGCTAAAATTGATTGGTATGATGAGCGTTTAGTTGTTCGCAAAGGCGAGCTTAATGGCGTAGATATAGATGCGAATGCAATTCCTGATGCAGCAATGACACTGGCAACAGTTGCTTTGTTTGCTAAAGGTAAAACCGCTATTCGTAATATTTATAACTGGCGCGTTAAAGAAACAGACCGTTTGTACGCAATGGCAACTGAGCTTAGAAAAGTAGGCGCTGAAGTTGTAGAAGGGCATGACTTTATAGAAATTACACCGCCTAAACACTTCAACGATGTAGCAATAGACACTTACGACGATCACCGTATAGCTATGTGTTTTGCTATGGTTGCCGTAGGCGGAAAGCCAATAACGATTAATGATCCAAAGTGTACTTATAAAACATTTCCTACATTTTTCAATGTTTTAGCATCAGTCAGTGAATAAGCTATTTAGAAGTAATTACAAAAGTTACACACTAATAGCAGATATATTTTAATAACTGACGTATAATGTCGCGGTTTATTTAGGTGTGCATTGCAGGAGGTTTTAAATGCAGGCGTTATTAATGCCCGTGATCACCGTTGATGGCCCAAGTGGTTCAGGTAAAGGAACTGTTTGTCGCTTGTTAGCCGACAAGTTGGGGTGGGATGTACTAGATAGTGGTGCGATTTATCGCGTTTTATCTTTAGCTGCACTTCATCACCAAATTGCATTAGACAATGAAGAAGGGCTTGTCCCTCTTGCTGCAAATTTAGATGTGCAGTTTTTGGTAGATAGCCAAACTAATGCAGGAAAAGTTATTTTAGAAGGCGAAGATGTAACGACTACTATTCGTAATGAAGAAGTAGGCGCTGCAGCGTCAAAGGTTGCAGCATTACCTCGCGTTCGTGAAGCATTATTACGCCGTCAGCGTGCATTTCGCACTGAAAATGGCTTAATCGCCGATGGTCGTGATATGGGCACTGTGGTTTTTCAAGATGCACCGTTAAAAATATATTTAACAGCAAGCGCAGAAGAGCGTGCTCGTAGACGTTTTGTTGAGTTGAATACGCGCGGTCTTGATGTTACACTAAGTGGTCTATTACAGGATATTCAAGCTCGTGATGAGCGCGATATGAATCGTGCCATTGCTCCGCTTGTGCCTGCAGAGGATGCTATTGAGATCGATACTAGCGAACTTAATGCACAGCAAGTGTTTGATAAAGTAATAACTTTATTAGATATTGCTATCTCTGAAGGTAAGCTTCCTAAACGAAGCTAAAACACATTTTATGCGCCAGCAGGATGCCAGTGCTATTTTAACAACCCCATGCAGCATGGTTGCTTATTGGTATAATATATAGAGACGTATATTCGTATGTCAGAAAATTTTGCGCAGTTATTTGAAGAAAGCTTAAAGGGTTTTGAAGCAGAGCAAGGCTCTATCGTTAAAGGTACAGTAATCTCAATCGAGAACAACATTGTACTTGTAGATGCTGGTCTTAAATCAGAAAGTGCTATCCCTGCTGAGCAGTTCAAAAATGCTGCTGGTGAACTTGAAGTTGCTGTTGGCGACGAAGTAGATGTTGCACTAGATGCAATTGAAGACGGTTTCGGTGAAACTATTCTTTCTCGTGAGAAAGCTAAGCGTCACGAAGCATGGATCCGTCTTGAGAAAGCATGTGAAGAGCAAGAAACTGTTACTGGTGTTATCAACGGTAAAGTTAAAGGCGGTTTCACAGTTGAAGTTGATTCAATCCGTGCTTTCCTACCTGGTTCACTTGTTGATGTTCGTCCAGTACGTGACACAACTCACCTTGAAGGCAAAGAGCTTGAATTTAAAGTAATCAAGCTTGACCAAAAACGTAACAACGTTGTTGTTTCACGTCGTGCAGTTATCGAATCTGAAAACTCACAAGAACGTGAAGAGCTTCTTGCTAACCTTGTTGAAGGTCAAGAAGTTAAAGGTATCGTTAAGAACCTTACTGACTACGGTGCATTCGTTGACCTTGGTGGTGTTGATGGTCTACTACACATTACTGATATGGCTTGGAAGCGTGTTAAGCACCCTTCAGAAATCGTTAATGTTGGCGACGAAATCGCAGTTAAAGTTCTTAAATTCGACAAAGATAAAACTCGTGTATCTCTAGGCCTTAAACAGCTTGGTGAAGATCCATGGGCAGCTATCGCTGGTCGTTACCCAGAAGGTTCTAAACTTTCTGGTCGTGTTACTAACCTTACAGATTACGGCTGTTTCGTGGAAATCGAAGAAGGCGTTGAAGGTTTAGTACACGTTTCTGAAATGGATTGGACTAACAAAAATATCCATCCTTCAAAAGTTGTTAGCTTAGGCGACACTGTTGAAGTTATGGTTTTAGAAATTGACGAAGAACGTCGTCGTATTTCTCTTGGTCTTAAGCAATGTATTGCTAATCCTTGGCAGGAATTTGCTCGTCTACAGAACAAAGGCGATCAAGTTACTGGTAAGATCAAATCAATCACTGACTTCGGTATCTTTATCGGTCTTGACGGTGGTATTGACGGTCTTGTACACCTTTCAGACATTTCTTGGAATACACCTGGCGAAGAAGCTGTACGTGAATTCAAGAAAGGCGACGAAATCACTGCTATCGTATTGCAAGTTGACCCAGAGCGTGAACGTATCTCTCTAGGTGTTAAGCAAATCGAAGCTGACCCATTCAATAACTACCTTGATGCAAACAAAAAAGGTGCTATTGTTAAAGGTAAAGTGACTGAAGTTGATGCGAAAGGCGCAACTGTTGAACTTATCGAAGGCGTTGAAGGTTACATCCGTGTAGCTGATATCGCTCAAGAGCGCGTTGAAGATGCAACTACTGTTGTTTCTGTAGGCGACGAGATTGAAGTTAAATACGTTGGTGTTGATCGTAAGAACCGCACTTTAAGCTTATCTGTAAAAGCTCTTTTCGAAGCAGAAGAGAAAGAAGTACTAGAGAAGCTTAAGAAAGAAGAGCCAGTGTTTGAAAACGCAATGGCAGCTGCTTTCGCAAATGCACAAAAAGACTAATATATAATTAGTTTTTAGTTGGAAGGGCATTTTTTGCCCTTCCTATATCTCTTTTTAAGGAAACGCTATGACTAAGTCAGAACTGATAGAAACACTTGCGGAACAACACGCACACGTTCCAGTGAAAGATGTTGAGAATGCTGTAAAAGAAATTCTTGAACAAATGGCCGGCTCATTATCTACTTCAGATCGTATTGAGATCAGAGGTTTTGGTAGTTTCTCTTTGCATTTCCGCGCTCCTCGCACAGGTCGTAATCCTAAGACTGGCGATACAGTTGAGCTTGAAGGAAAGCATGTACCTCATTTTAAACCAGGCAAAGAATTACGCGACCGCGTAAATGAAAGCATTGCCTAGTTAACTTAGTGGAGTAGTTACTTGTTCAAGGTATTAAAAATTATTCTGGTTGCACTATGCCTTATCAGTGCATTTGTATTAGGGTCACAAAACCCACAGTTAGTACAAATAAATTATATTATAGCCAGTAATACATTACCTTTAGCTGTAATAATAAGTATCTGCTTTTTATTAGGTGTTTTGATTGGTTGTTTTATTAGCTTTAAATTGTTTTCGCAATTAAAGTGGCAAAACTACCGTTTAAAAAAGCAATTAGCGCCTGAAAAAGATAAAAAAAAGCTTGCCGCGAATAAAGACACCTAACTATGATTGAGCTTTTGTTTTTACTATTACCTGTTGCCGCCGGTTACGGTTGGATTATGGGTAAAAACAGTGCTAAAAACCAAGCTCATCAACTTAATCGTCAGATCACTTCTGAATACAGCAAAGGCTTAAAGTTTCTACTCGACAGAGAAGAAGATCAAGGCTTAGAGCATTTAATTAACTTACTTGAAGTGTCAGCCGACTCGGTTGAACACTATTCTACACTTGCCGCTATGTTTCGTCGTAGAGGTGAATTAGACCGCGCAATAAAAATTCATGAACTTTTATTAAAACACCCAAGCTTAAATGAACAACAAGCTGCAACAAGCCGTTTAGAACTTGCCGAAGATTACATAATGGCTGGGCTACTAGACAGTGCGGAAGAGCACTTAGTTTGGTTAGTTAAAGCAGGGCATGTAGAAGCGCTAGATCCTATTATTACTTTATACTCGCAAACCCGTGAATGGGAGAAAGGCATCAACATGTTTGAAGCCCATAGCGAGCTATTTTCAAAAGAACAACAATTTAAAGCGATTGCTAATTTTTATTGTGAGTCGGCTTTAAGTGACAGTACCCCCCAACTAATGAGAAAAGCGATTAGCTTAAATTATAAAGCTGTGCGTCCCCTGTACGAATTAGGTTTAGTTGCTTACGCAAAAGAAGATTACGTTAAAGCTATTTATTACTGGCGTGAACTTGTTACTCAATTCACTTTGTTTGCGCCTTTATTTATTGATGAGCTTGCCCACAGTTATAAACAATTAAATTTAACGCATCAATTTCATGAATTAGTCAGTGATTTATTAGAAAAGGGCGGTGTATTAATTAAAATAAAACATTGCCAAGCCTTACTTGAACAAGGGCATACAAAACAAGCCTTTGAATTTTTAACTGATAGCTTAAAACGTCAACCTACTATTCGTGGTTTCAGTTTTTTACTGCAATTGATGGGCGATCAAAATAAAAATACCAAAGAAGTACTTAACGAAATTGATAAACTTGTAACCTCTTATATTGCTACAAAGCCTGACTTTCAATGTCAGCATTGTGGTTTTACAAGTTATACAATATATTGGAATTGCCCTTCTTGTAAGCATTGGGAAACCATTGTTCCAAGTCGAGGCTTAGACGGATTTTAATAACCCCATATTAATAATTTTACTGCCATACATTAGGATAGTCATGTCTTTCGAACACTCAAAAAAAATTCTTATAGCATTAGATTACGATGATCAAGAAGTTGCCTTAAACTTTGTTAAACAACTTTCTCCTAATACATGTCGTCTTAAAGTCGGCAAAGAGATGTTTACTTATTTTGGACCTGCATTTGTTAAAGAGTTAATTGATTTAGGTTTTGATGTTTTTCTAGATTTAAAATTTCATGACATCCCAAATACAGTAGCTAAAGCTGTTACTGCAGCTGCGAAAATGGGTGTGTGGATGGTAAACGTTCATGCTTCTGGTGGTTTTGAAATGATGAGCAAAGCTAAATCGGCTCTAGAACAATTTGGCGATAAAGCGCCATTACTTATCGCGGTTACTGTATTAACAAGCATGGATGAAACAGAACTAAAGCGTTTAGGCGTTGATAAATCTGCTCAAGAACAAGTTATATATTTAGCTAAGCTTGCAAAGGAAGCAGGGCTTGATGGCGTTGTGTGTTCTGCGCAAGAAGCTAAAGCATTAAAAGCAGAGTTAGGTGAGAACTTTAAACTTGTAACACCAGGTATACGTCCTGAAGGCAGTGATGCTGGCGATCAAAAGCGTATTATGACTCCTAAGCAAGCAATAGATGCAGGAAGTGATTATTTAGTAATAGGCCGACCTATTACTCAGGCGGATGATCCCGTAAAAGTTCTTAGTGATGTTAATAGTTCTATAGTATAAATTAACAAAAAGCAGCAATATAGTGCTAATAACCCTTACCTAATGTGTGTTTTATGTTACATTATTAGAATGAAGATGAAGTAGGGGTTTGTTTTGAAGTTATTATTTGGTTCATTAATAATTATTGTTGCGGGATTTAGCGTAAATAAATATGTTTTTTCTAACAAAGCATATGACGGTGTAACAACCGTTACAGATATAATTCAAACATATCCAATCAATATGTTTGATTTTAAAAAAACAATGCAAGATTATGCTCATCACCTGTGTTACAAAAATGAAGATACACTCATATCTCAGCATGTAAGTGTGAGTGAATGCATATCGAAACTTGATGATAAAAAAACAGAATGTGAAAAAAAGGTTTTTCGTTTAGCGCCACTCAATATTGAGTCGAAAGGTGAAGTGCTTGATTATTCTAGGCAATATACGCAATGTACATTGCCTTATAAGTATATTTTAGGTTAATTACCAACAGATATTATTGGTAATTAAAGCCTATTATTTATGACTAAGATCTTAAGCGAATGGATTTCGCTTCAATATCTATTAACTCTTGTTTAAACAATCCACCAATCGCTTTTTTATAATTAGCTTTACTAGTAGAAAACATCTTTTTAATCGCTTCAGGTTCAGACTTATCGCCTAATGGAATAACTCCACCTTCGTTTTTAAGTTTTTGCATAATAGTTTCACCAAGGTCACTTACTTTACCCATGCCTGGCTTTTCTAGTACAACATCAATTTTTCCGTCTTCACGTACTTTTTGAATGAATCCTTTAAGCTTTTGGCCTACAAATAAACTTTTAAATACCATATTGTAAAAAACAACACCGAAGTGCGATTCTTCAATTAATACCTTGTAGCCAATATCTGTTTTGCCAGCGACGATTAAATCCACTTCTTGTAAGTGAGTATATTGCGGCTCATCTTTAGATAAGAAACGATTAAAGTTGTTTGATGCACAAATACGTTGGCTTGCATTATCAAGGTACAAACGAACTAAATATGAATGACCTTCTTGCATGCGTGGCTTTTGTTCGTTGAACGGAGTTAGAACATCTTTTTCAAGACCCCAATCTAAAAATGCACCAATACTATTAATTTCTTTAACGCGAAGTAGGGCATATTCACCTACTTGTGCGTGTGGCTTTTTAGTTGTCGCAGTCGCTAAATTAGCATTATCTAAAAAGATAAAAACACTTATGCTATCGCCAGCTTCAAGCTCATGTTTAATTTCTTGCTTTGGTAAAAACACTTCACCTAAATCATGGCCGTCTAAGTAAGCACCTTCGTTACTCACTTCTTTTACAAATAATGTTTGTGTGGTTCCTAGGTAACTCATAATTATTCCTGCTCAGTCTTTTTTTTACGGCGCATTGGTGTATCGCCATCAATGTTCATTGGTGCTTTAATTGGTGCAGTTGGCTTTTTAGGTTTAGCTTTGCGTTTAAATACAGGCTTTTTAACAGCAGCTGCTTTTTCCTTAGATTTATCCCACGTTGTCTCAGGTTTTTTCTCTTTTAAACCTTTAAACTTAGCTTTTAAACCCTCTACACTCGCAAATTTTAACTCGTCATTTAAAAATGCTTTAATAGCTAAATAACTTGCCCAATCTTTAGGACCAACTAATGAAATTGCGTTACCTTTAAAACCAGCACGCCCAGTACGACCTATGCGGTGTACATACTCTTCTGCGTGTTTTGGTAAATCAAAGTTAATAACATGCGTTACGCTTAGTAAATCTAAACCACGAGATGCAACATCGGTTGTGATTAATATTTTAAAGTTTTCGCGACTAAACGAATCCATAATATCTAAACGTTTATTTTGTGTTAAATCACCAGCAAGCGCTACAGACTTAAAGCCTTTAGCATTAAGCGCCTCACTCAAACGACTCGTGTCAGAACGTGTTGCTGTAAAGATAATGCACTGGCCAACATCATCTTGATTCAAGAAATGCTCTAAAAGCGCTTCTTTATGATCAAGGTGATCGGCAAGATATAACGTTTGTTTAATATCGCTATGTTGCTCGTTTGCTGCACTTAGCGTAATTTGCTTTGGCTTTTTTAATAGATTACGTGATAGTGCATCTACTTGCGCATGGTCAAGTGTTGCAGAAAACAATAACGTTTGACGTAAGCGATGATTCGCTTGCTCGTTAATCATTTTTAACTGCTCGGTAAAGCCTAAATCTAATATACGATCGGCTTCATCAAAAATAAGCAGTTCTAGTCCACTCAATTGTAGTGAGCGTTTTGTAATGTGATCGGCTAAACGCCCAGGTGTAGCAACTACAAATTGTGGATCGTTTCTAAGTGCTTTTATTTGGTCATTAAAGTTTTCGCCGCCAAGTATTTTTACGGCCTTAATGGCTGTACCTGCAATTAATAAACGCAGTTGAGTAAATACTTGCGTAGCAAGCTCACGCGTAGGAGCAACAATAAGTACACGAGGATCGCGTTTACTGAGTGCTTTTTGTTTCATAACCCTTTGTACAGCAGGTAATAAAAACGCCAAGGTTTTGCCCGACCCAGTTTTAGACTGAGCGAAAATATCATACCCCGCAAGTGCTGTAGGCACCGCATGAGCTTGAATGTCGGTGGGCTGGGTGATCCCTTGATGTGCTAATTGTGTTTCAAGGCGTGTATCAATCCCAAGATCAGTAAACTGCAATGTGTGTTTCTCCAAAATGAGCAAATTAAGTCTATAAATTTATCAGCGCATTATAGCTTACACAGATAGGTCGCTAACAGTAAAAACCAATCTATAGCGCTATTTTTTGCAATTAAATTAAAAAAGCGTAAAATACGCGCCCCATATGCGCCGGATTTACGATTCGGTAAACGCCAATACTGGCTAAAAAAGCAAAATAGGAAATAAAATGACGGCTGTCCATAAAGATAATGTAACAAATGAGCACTTTGTAGTGTGTGCGATGTATAAGTTTGTTGGTTTACCTGAATTTGAAGCTATCCGTAAGCCGTTGCTTGAAGTGATGGAAGCAAATGAAGTACGCGGTACTTTACTACTCGCTGCCGAAGGTATAAACGGCACTGTTTCTGCAAAACGTGAAGGGATAGACAATTTACTAGCATGGCTTGATAAGCAACCAAATTTAAAAAACATCGTAACAAAAGAATCTTACGATGATGAATGCCCGTTTTATCGCACTAAAGTAAAGCTCAAAAAAGAAATTGTAACGATGGGCGTTGAGGGAATTGACCCTCTAAAAGTTGTGGGTAGCTATGTAAAACCAAAAGATTGGAATGCGCTTATTTCTGATCCAGAAGTTATTTTAATTGATACACGAAACGACTACGAAATTGAGATTGGTACTTTTCAAAATGCAGTCGATCCAAATACAACGACATTCCGTGAATTTCCACAGTGGGCAAAAGAAAACTTAGACCCTGAGAAACATAAAAAAGTAGCAATGTTTTGTACCGGCGGCATTCGCTGTGAAAAATCGACAGCCTACATGAAAGAGCAAGGTTTTGATGAGGTTTATCATCTTGAAGGCGGTATTTTAAAATACCTTGAAGAAGTGCCAAAAGAAGAAACCATGTGGGAAGGCGAATGTTTTGTATTTGATAATCGCGTTGCGGTTGATCACGACTTACAAAAAGGTTCTTATGATCAATGCCACGCGTGCCGTATGCCAATTACAGAAGAAGAAAAGTTAAAGCCTGAATACATGGAAGGTGTATCTTGTCATCATTGTATTGAGGAAGTAACAGACGAGCAACGCGCGCGATTTGCTGAACGCCAAAAGCAAATAGAACTAGCACAAGCCCGTGGTGAAGGTCATATTGGCAATGAAGCGCAAGCCGTTTTACAGCAACGTAAAGAAGCTAAAAAAGCACAAAAAGACGCTCAGCGCGGTAAATAAATTTTTACAATAAGTATTACATTTAAAGAGTCTATCTGGGCTCTTTTTTTGTGCCCAAAATTGTGCAGTAATTGTTTTCACGCTCCGATGATAGTGTTAATCTGCAAACATATTTAGTCATTTTAATGCGCATACAGGAAGGGATTTATGCAAGCCGAACAAGTTGAAATCGCACAATTTTTAGCACAACATCCTCCTTTTGATGACTTACCTCAAAAAGCGCTTAATGAGCTAGCTCAACAAGTAGAAGTTGCTTATTTTAGAGCAAAAACAGACATTTTAAGTTTTGGACAAGACATATCTGATCTGTATGTGATTAGAAGTGGTTCTGTAGAAATGTATCGCCGAAATGGTGAGCTATACAATCGTTTGGCTATCGCAGGAATATTTGGTCAAATGGGTTTATTGATGAACCGTAAGGTCCGTTTTCCTGCAACTGCTCTTGAAGATACGTTAGTTTATTGCATAAATGTTGAACTATTTAATCGTTACTGTGATGAGTTTGATGCATTTGCTGACTACTTTGAAACAGATGGTAACGTGCGTTTACATCAAGCTATTGTTGAACAAGCTGATGGCAATGACCTTACAACTGCGAAGGTAAAATCATTAATTCACAGAGATGTAGTCACCGTAGATGCAACGTCTACAATACAAGATATTGCAAAATTGATGACCGAAGAGGCCGTTTCGTCAGTTTTGGTAACTGATGTAAATAAACCTATAAATGATGACCCTGAGGAAGATGATGGGCAAGTCGTTGGCATAATAACCGATAGGGATTTACGCTCAAAAGTAGTGGCTAAAGGACTTGATTTTAATACTCAAGCAAAAGAGATTATGTCGACTAACTTAGTGCTTTTAGATGCTAATGACTATATTTTCGAAGCCGTACTGGCCATGCTTAGAGACAACTTACATCATTTGCCTGTAGTACAAAAAAGACGTCCTATAGGAGTTATATCACTCTCTGATATTTTACGTTATGAATCGCAAAGCAGCTTATTACTTGTGCGCGGCATACTTGCTCAACAAACAATTGAGGATTTAGCGCATTATGCACGCCAATTACCCAATGTATTTGTACGCATGGTTAATGAAGATGCAAATTCACACATGATTGGTACTGCCATGGCTGTTATCGGGCGTACATTTAAGCAAAGATTACTCGTATTAGCTGAAGAAAAATTTGGCCCACCTCCCGTTCCTTATTGCTTTATTGCACTGGGCTCAATGGCTCGCGACGAGCAACTTATTGTAACTGATCAAGATAACGCATTAATTTTAGATGACAGTTACGACGACGAAAAACATAATGAATATTTTCAAAATATCTCAGACTTTGTTTGTGATGGCCTAGCGCAATGTGGTTATACCTATTGTGATGGCGAAATAATGGCGTCGTTTAAAAAGTGGCGTAAAACTCGCTCAGAGTGGTTTGATCAATTTGCTGATTGGATTGCTCAGCCAAAACCACAAGCGCTGCTTAATAGTTCTATATTTTTTGATTTAGACGGGGTGTGGGGTAAAACTAAGTGGGCTAATGAGCTTAAAATATTTATAGCGAAACAAAGTAAAGCGAATCGTATATTTCTAGCTAACATGGCAGCAAATGCTCGAAATAGAACACCGCCACTTGGTTTTTTTAAAGGCTTTGTTATGGAGCATAATGGCCAGCATAAACGTTCAATGAACTTAAAGCGAAGAGGTACAGCACCGCTTTCTGATGTTATACGCGTGCATGCGTTAGCGATTGGTTCGCGTAAACAAAATTCGTTTGAGCGTTTAGAAGATATTATTGAAGCTAAACTATTACCGCAGGGTAAAGCCCAAGATTTACGTGATGCACTTGAGTATATTGCTATGATGCGAATTCGTCATCAAGCGTGGCAAATAGAGAAGGGCGAAGAGCCTGATAATGACTTAGATCCACATTTATTGTCTCCGTTCGAGCAGCGAAATTTAAAAGAGGCGTTTGCTATTTTAGAAAAAGCACAAAGCTATTTAAAATTTAGCTACACAGCAAATTCTGGTGTGAAGTAGCCTATGAATCCACGTAATTATAAAGTACTTGATTGGCAAGCTAGATATAACGAGCTTGCCAACAACACCAAAAATAAATTGTTAAAACACTTTTATGCAGGTGCTTATAACCAAGATAAAGCCGCAGTAGAAGATGTGCCTTTTGTAGCAATGGACTTTGAAACAACAGGTTTAAATAGCCAGAACGACGATATTGTGAGTGTTGGCATAGTGCCATTTAATTTAAAGCGTATTTATTGTAAGCACAGCCGGCATTGGGTTGTTCAACCTAGACGTAACCTGCATGAAGAGTCTATTTTAATCCATGGAATAACGCACTCTGAGGTGGATGACGCTCCTGACTTTAACCGAATTATTGAACCTTTACTTGAAGCGCTAAGTGGCAAAGTTGTCGTGGTGCATTACGCTGCAATAGAGCGCCATTTTTTAAATAATGCGTTATTACTGAGGCTTAAAGAAGGTATTGAGTTTGCACTTGTTGATACAATGGAGTTAGAAAAAAGAGCACTAAAAGCAAGGCAGGGAGTATTAGGTCGATTGTTTAACACAAAACTTGGCTCACTCAGATTAACAGATTGCCGTGCGCGTTATTCTTTGCCCGCGTATCAAAACCATAATGCATTAACAGATGCTCTTGCTACCGCTGAGCTATTACAAGCGCAGCTGAGTCATCATTACCGTGTAGATACTCCAATTTCAGAGTTGTGGGTATAATACCAATTAGATCACTTTATTAAGCGAATTGATAATCTTAAATAGTTATACCAACCTGCATAAATCTTTGATCAATTTAACGAATTAAATTTCACTATAACGTCGTTAAAAATTTTTGCCTAGTTCTAGCATAATTTTCTTAACGTTAAATAGACCCTATATAAGCAGATTGGTATTAAACAAATAAGCGCCGCAAAAAATTGCGACGCTTTGTTACTAAGTAAAAGTACTACTAAGTAAAAGTGTTACCTAAAAGTATTATTTAATTGGGCGAGGCTCAGTTCGTAAACCTAAAACTAAGCTTAAACACATAAATAACAATACAATAGTGAAAGGTAAACCTGCCGATACAGAGCCAGCTTGAAGTGCTTGAATCGCTTCAGTCCCGCCTATCCAGAGTAATGCAGCGGCTACCGCACCTTGAGTAACAGCCCAAAAAATACGCTGTGGTACTGGAGCATCAATTTTGCCACCGGCAGTGATTGAATCAATTACCAAAGAACCAGAGTCCGATGACGTAATAAAAAATACTAATACTAGTACAATCGCAATAAACGATAAGATATTAGATAGAGGTAATGCATCAAACATCTGGAACATAGCTAGAGGTACTTCAGTTAAGCCATTAGCACCTAATTCACCCACACCATTAACTACTTGGTCAATAGCAATGCCGCCGTATATCGACATCCATAAAATAGTAACAGCAGTAGGGACAAGTAATACCGCAATTAAAAATTCACGAATTGTACGACCACGTGAAACACGCGCGATAAACATACCTACGAATGGTGACCAAGAAATCCACCACGCCCAATAAGATACGGTCCAACCGTGCATCCAAGTTTCATCTTCACGACCATGAGGATTACTTAGTGGAATTATATTTTCTATATAGCCCATAACAGTAGTCGGGATATTACCTACAGAAACAGCAAAGCCTACTAAAAAAACAAAGATAAGCAAAACTAAGGCGATTAGCATATTGGCATTACTAAGTACCTTAACGCCGCCATCAATCCCACGAACTACTGAAACAATAGCTAAAAGTGAAACACCTATAATGACTAAAATTTGTGAACCAACTCCGCCTGAGGTACCAAATACATGGTCTATACCTGCAGAAGCTTGCTGTGCCCCAAGGCCTAAAGAAGTAGCAAGACCAAACAGGGTTGCAAGTACGGCTAAAATGTCGATAAGGTGACCTGGCCAGCCCCATGCTCTATCACCTAAAATAGGATAAAAGATAGAACGAATAGAAAGCGGTAAGCCTTTATTATAAGTAAAAAATGCAAGCGAAAGTCCGACAACTGCATAAATAGCCCACGGGTGAAGGCCCCAGTGGAACATAGTCGCACCCATTGCTACTTTTGCTGCATCGGGTGTATTAGGTGTTACGTTCAGTGGTGTTTCAAACCAGCCTGTATAATATGCGAGTGGTTCAGCAACGCCCCAAAACATTAAGCCAATACCCATACCAGCAGCAAATAACATAGCTAGCCATGAAATACGTGAATGAGTCGGTTTAGCATCATCACCACCTAAACGAATGTTACCGTAAGGTGAAACAATAAGCGCTAAACAAAAAACAACGAAAAAATTAGCAGCCCACATAAATAAGGCGTCAAAGTTATTGATGATATCTGTTTTTATACCATCAAGCGCAGATTTAGCCGTTTGTGGATCGGTAACAAGAATGGCGATTAAAAAAATGACAATCAGTCCGGCACTTATGCCGAAAACAGAGTTATGTATATCAAGCCCCCATTTTTGTACGTTGTCTTGACCTACAGTGTAGTCTGTACTGTCAATACTATATTTGTCATGATTTTCCTTCATGCAATACCTCTTTAGTTGTCCTAACAAGCCGAAAATAAATTCGGCGTCATATCGAATTACATTAGCCTTTAAATATTAAGTAAAAGTAATACCGTAATTATTTGAAGACTAACTAATTTGAAGAGTGATCATACAGCTAGTAGTGTATGAGTTAAATATTAAATGTAAATGAATTTGTATTTAAATCGCTGTTTATATGGCCAAATTCATGATTCTTTTGTTTAAAAGCTTTAAAATTATAAATTCAGTGAACGTTAAAAATTAGTTTGCTATTAAAAGTATTAATTTACTTGGTTAAGTAAAAAAAGATCACTTTTAAGCAACTTAATTAATGCTTAAATACTAGGGCTTGTTGACCCTTTAGGATTGAAATTTGTTCTATTTAGGAGCGATTTAATCGATCCTAAGTTTGTAACCTAACGGTGCTGTTTCAAATCTGCGTTATTCTACATGCTTACATACACGTGAGAATAATTAAAAGCTGAGCAGTAAAGAGCAAATTTCCCTCCAGGGCTAGTATAAATTTATAAGCTGATAAGCATCTTTAATCAAGTTGTAATATGAATATGATTTAACACAACATTAGGGCATGTTGAATTTTGGCGATTGAATTTACAGTAGTATGTTTGGTTTTTAGGCAAGGCAGAGCCTATGTAGTGTGGTCATTCCCCATAAATAGGCGATAACGCAGCATAAATACCAAACATACACTGCCCTTTGGGTTCTTTCTAGGGACGATTAACTCTTTGTTACTCGGTTTTTACTTAGCCCGCTAGGTTACAAACCTCGTGCCGCGATTTAATCACCCCTAGATTGAATAAATTTCAATCCAAAAAACTCAGCATGCCCTAAGCTATATTTTATAAATAGATAGGCAAAGGATTAATACTATTATGCGTGAATGCGCTTTAAACAATACCAATCAAAACGAACTTGTTAAACGCTTTTGCAGCGTTAGAGGCGAAAGTCTGGCTATTATTGAACCACTCACTGTAGAAGATTGCCAATTACAAGCTATGGCAGATGCCAGCCCAAGTAAATGGCATTTAGCGCACACCACCTGGTTTTTTGAAACGTTTTTACTTAGTGTTTATTGCAAGCAGTACACTGTGTTTAACTCTCACTATAGAATGCTTTTCAATTCTTACTACAATGGGATTGGAGAGCAATTTAAGCGCGCGCACCGAGGTAGTTTATCTAGGCCTAGTTTAGTTGAAGTGCTAGCTTACAGAGAGCATGTAGATAGCTGTGTGGTTGAATTACTTAAAACTGAAGTTAGCCCACAAATTAAAGATATTATTGAACTTGGGTTACACCACGAGCAACAGCATCAAGAACTAATGCTTATGGACATCAAATATAACTTTTCAGTAAACCCATTATTTCCACAATATCAAACATCACTTTTAACTAATCAAAATAAACCAATTCATATTAAGCCTCTTAATTTTATAAACTTTGAGCAAGCCATTATTAATATAGGCACAAATGCCGACGATGAATTTGCATATGATAACGAGCTACCTAAGCACCAAGTATTAATTCATCCATTTAGCTTTGCTAACAGGTTAGTCACTAATGGTGAATATTTAGAGTTTATAAATACCGGTGGATATAGCGACCCACAGTATTGGCTGAGCGATGGTTGGGCAAACATTCAAAATAACAAATTAACACAGCCATTATATTGGCATTGCATAAATAACGAATGGTTTGAGTTTACACACTATGGGTTGCAGCCTCTTAATTTAAATGCACCCATCTGCCATGTTAGTTATTTTGAGGCCAGTGCCTATGCTAATTTTGTAAAAGCTCGCTTGCCTACAGAGTTCGAATGGGAATATGCAGCTAAAAATACTCCTTCAAAAGACACTAATAATCACTACCTAACACCACAGCAAGCAAAAGGTGATACTAAAATAAATCAGTTAACTGATTCGTGTTGGCAATGGACGAACAGTGCATATTTACCATACCCCGGTTTTAAGCCTATTGAAGGAATAGCAGGGGAATACAATGGTAAATTTATGAATAACCAAATTGTGTTACGTGGTGGGTGTGTGTTTACCCCTCAAAACCATTTACGACAAACATACCGTAATTTTTATTACCCGCATCAAGCGTGGATGTGCAGCGGGATAAGACTAGCTAAGGATATAGTATGAGCCAAGTAACAGCGATTAAGCAAAGCAACATAACCGACACTGAATTTCTAAACGACGTGATAAGCGGATTAACTCAACAACAAAAAACGCTTCCGTGTAAATATTTTTATGATGATAAAGGTGCTGCATTATTTGAGCAAATAACAACCTTACAAGAGTATTACGTAACACGTACGGAGCTTTCTATATTAGAGCAACATTCGAAGTCGATTGCTCAAATGCTACCTGAAAACCTCTCTATTATAGAGCCCGGCTGTGGCTCGGGTAAAAAGGTAGCCTATTTATTAGCGCATATGGCAAACGTTAAAACCTTTGTACCGTTTGAAATATCTGAGGAGATGCTCAGTTATTCACTTGCACATTTGTCACCGTTATTTCCAGATTTGGCAATTTCGCCATTATTAGGAGACTTTACACACAGCCAAATGGTCAAACAGTTAACCAAAGACACCGCTTTAGACAGCCAAACTAATTTGGTGTACTTTCCGGGCTCCACTCTTGGTAATTTTGCCCCAGTTAAAGCCATAGAAATTATGAATAATTTCCATCGCTTATGCGGTGTAAATGGTTATGTATTAATTGGGGTTGATTTAGTAAAAGAGCGCCAAGTGTTACTTGATGCATATAACGATAAAGCGGGAGTTACCGCTGCTTTTAATAAAAATTTACTACAACGTATTAATAACGAGCTAAACGGCACATTTAATATAGATAACTTTAGCCACGAGTCACGCTTTAACGAGCAACATAGCCGTATCGAAATGCATTTAGTAAGTAATCGTACTCAAAGCGTGATTATAAATGATCAGCAAATAGACTTTATAGAAGGCGAAAGTATCCATACAGAAAACTCTCACAAGTACACGCTCGAGTCGTTTAAGCAGCTTGCAGCGCAAGCTAATTTAAAGTTAGAGCAAACATGGCAAGACGATAGTAACTATTTTGCTTTGTGCTTATTAAGGCCTCTTTAAACAGTTACTTACCATATGATTTAGTAAATCAAAACTTTAGCATTGTTAAATTCATAGTTTAGCAGTGCGCCATTATTTGATTGTTGGATAAGTTTGGCTTTATTTAAACCGTACAGTCTAAAAAGCAATGGGGCAATAACCGATAGAGCAGAGCCAGTAGCACTGTCTTCATTAACACCAAACTGAGGGGCAAAGTATCTAAACTGCACTATGGCAGTTTTCTCATTTATATTTTGTATATTAAGTGTAATAACTGCATTTTTATGGGCTTTACTCAAAGCTTTAAAATCAATGTATAAATTTTTTAAGTCCTGTTTTTCATCGGGGTTTTTATAAAATCCTTTATTAAATCCTTTATTAAATTCTTTATTAAATTCTTTATTAATAAATAATACAACAGTGTAACCGTTTTTATCACCGGTGCTATAGGCTGCTTTTATTGCTAATGAAAACACGTTTTGTAACTCATCTTTAGCCAATTTGCTTTTTTGTGGCTCTATGCTTTTTAGTAATAGCTGAGCGCGTTGTTTTTTTTCTTTTATAGTGAAACGCTCATAACTTGTTGAGATGAACGCTTTAGGGCAATAACCAAAATGATCTATTAAAAAATTAGCGGCTGCTAAAGTGCCATGCCCGCAGCGTTTAATTTCACTTGTTTGATTAAACCAACGAATTTTACAATGACGTTTAGTTATTTCATTTTGATTTAAAAATACGGTAGCAGGGTGAATTGATTGTGATGCAATATATTGCATTTTTTTTGATGTTAACCCATTTTCATAAATAACAATTAAGGCGCTTGAGCCTTTTAAGTTATTTGCAGGGCTAAAAAAAACAGATTGGGTGTAAGTGTACTTTATAAAGCGCACCGTGAGCCATAAAGGCCTACGCTGCGATATACAAAAAGTGTTAACCTTTGCTTGCATATGCGTCGTTATGAACGCCTGCAGCACGACCTGATGGATCAGCGTTGTTTTGGAACGATGCGTCCCATGCAAGTGCTTCAGGAGTCGAGCACGCTACCGATTTACCATGTGGTACACATTTAGCTGATGCATCACCTGGGAAATGCTCTTCAAAAATTGCACGATAGTAGTATGCTTCTTTTGAATCTGGCGTATTAATAGGGTATTTAAATTTAGCATTTGCAAGCTCTTGATCGCTTACTTGCTCGTTTACAAACTCTTTTAATGTATCAATCCAGCTGTAGCCAACACCATCTGAAAATTGCTCTTTTTGACGCCATAAAACTTCATCAGGTAAGTAGCCTTCAAAGCCTTCGCGTAAAATGTGTTTTTCAATTTTTCCATCTTTACACATTTTAGCTTCAGGGTTGATACGCATAGCAACATCAACAAATTCTTTATCAAGAAACGGTACACGTGCTTCTACGCCCCATGCCGCCATTGATTTATTAGCACGTAAACAGTCAAACATATGCAGTTTTGATACTTTACGGTTTAACTCTTCATGAAACTCTTGTGCGTTTGGCGCTTTATGGAAGTATAAGTAACCACCAAATAGCTCATCAGCACCTTCACCCGATAACACCATTTTAATGCCCATTGCTTTAATTTGGCGAGCCATTAGGTACATAGGTGTAGAGGCACGAATTGTTGTTACATCGTACGTTTCAATGTGGTAAATCACTTCACGAAGTGCATCAATGCCTTCTTGAATAGTAAAAATGATAGGGTGGTGAATAGTACCAATCATGTCAGCTACTTTTTGTGCAGCAGCTAAATCTGGTGAGCCTTCAAGGCCTACTGAAAAAGAATGCAGCTTAGGCCACCATGCGTCACTTTCGTCGTTATCTTCAATACGTTTTGCGGCAAAGCGCTGCGTAATAGCAGAGATAACCGATGAGTCTAAACCACCAGAAAGTAATACACCGTAAGGTACATCACACATTAGCTGGCGTTTAACGGCCGCTTCTAATGCATCTTTAACGTCTTGCGCTTCTGCGCTGTTATCTTTAACTGCATCAAATGTTTCCCAATCACGTTTGTAATAAGGCGTCATTTTGCCATCTTTGCTGTACAGGTAATGCCCTGGAGGAAATTCTTCAATATGCTTACAAATTGGAGAAAGTGCTTTTAGCTCAGAAGCAACGTAAAAGTTACCGTGCTCGTCGTGACCGGTGTAAAGCGGGATAATACCAATATGGTCACGGCCAATTAAGTAAGCGTCATTTTCTTCGTCGTATAAACAAAATGCAAAAATGCCGTTTAGGTCATCTAAAAAGTCAGGCCCTTTTTGTTTATATAGCGCTAAAATAACTTCACAGTCTGATTGAGTTTGAAAAGTAAAATCAACGTCTAACTCTGCAGCAAGTTCTTTATGATTATAAATCTCGCCATTAACCGCTAAAATATTTGTTTTTTCTGGGTTGTATAAAGGCTGTGCACCGCTTGATACACCAACAATAGCTAAACGCTCATGTACTAAAATAGCTTTTTCAGATGCATATACACCAGACCAATCCGGACCACGGTGTCTAAGCAGCTTTGACATTTCAATTGCTTGGGTACGCAATTGAGTGGGATCAGATTTAATATCTAATACCCCAAAAATTGAACACATAGTAACTCCTCATTCCTATTATGTGTGCAGCAGAGCTAATTTACTGTACTGCGAAACATTGTTTTATCAGAAAAAATTACTCAAGTCACATAGCTTTTACAATTAATTAAGAATAATTTATGCACCAACTTAGATGTAACTGCACCGAAATGGTTAATGCGTGGTGCCTGCTGCTATTTTTACATCACTATTGTTGTTCAAAGCTTGTGCGATCATGACCTTTAAAGCGTTAATAATGGTTTCTTCACTCATGCTTGGTGCGCCATTGTGGTGCACCGCTTGGCTTGGTAAATAAGGGACATGTACTAAGCCACCTTTCATCACCGCGCAGTGATCGTTTATATAATGCATAAGGCCATACATAACGTGATTACACACATACGTACCTGCCGTATTTGAAATAGCAGCAGGGATATTACTGTTGTGCAATGCTTGTAACATGCGCTTTATGGGTAAGTTTGTGAAATAGGCATCAGGGCCATTTTTTTCAATTGGCGTATCGATAGGCTGCTTACCTGCATTGTCTTTAATGCGTGCATCGTCAACGTTTATTGCAATACGCTCGATTGATATTTCACTGCGCCTACCAGCTTGTCCTATACACAAAACAACCGCCGGGTTATGCGACTCAATGGCGTTTATAAGCTGACTGATAGACGTATTAAACTCACAGGCAAGTTCTAGTGTGCATATTTTGTGTTTCATGATGATAGTTTCATCAAGTTTTTGCACTGTTTGCCAAGAAGGATTGATAGTTTCGCCACCAAAAGGAGCAAAACCGGTTATTAATACACACGGCATAGTAGAAGTTGATTTAGTCATTAAACACCAAGCTATACATTAAAATAATATTAACGGCGAGTAAGGTAACTGCCGTCGGAATTTGGGCCTTTATTACATGGTACTTATCTTTTAAGTCTAGGGCGTGTTGATTCTAGAATATTTTATAGGTTATTTTTAAGTGCAAGGCTCAATTGATGTAGGTGCCCGTCAAGTTTCTGCTTTGCCTTTGCTGCTTCTTCAAACGTTACATATTTAAATTCAACTGTATCTAAAGGTCTAAATTGTGCAAATTGATGTAAGTCGGCTTCAATAACTGTTCCTAAAAGAGGATAGCCCCCAGTGGTTTGTCCATCGTTAAGTAGCACAATAGGATCACCATTTGGTGGTAGTTGAATGCTCCCAGGACTCACCCCTAGTGATGGCAAAGAGTGCGAATGCACCAAGCTATTCTTATTATGCTCAAGCCTTACGCCCATTCGATTACTGTTAATACTGACTTTGAATGCAGTAGCTGCAAAGGTATCCAATAATGGCTTACCCAGTAAGTTAGCGTGAGGGCTCGGGTACAAGCGTATAATTTTGCGCTGAGGTGGAGCAATTGCACCTACTTTTATAAACTTTCCATAATAAGGAGTAATAGGTATTTCATCACCTGTGGTGAGAGCTCTACCTTCAATACCACCAAAACGTGCATTTAAATCTGTAGATTTAGAGCCCATAACCTCAGTATTTTGTATACCGCCTTTCACCGCAAAATAAGCTCTTAAGCCCGCTCTACCTGTACCAAAGCTAAGCACTTGCTTGTTTTTAACTGCGTATGTCCAACCAGGGTAGATTGCTTGCCCATCAAGGGTTGCTTGCAAATCTGCACCATGAAGTGCAATTACTGTGTCGCAAGTAAATTCAAGTTCGCACAAACCAACGGTTATTTCTAAAACGGCATCATTGTCGTTATTGTTAAGTAATCTATTAGCAATTATTTGCGCAAAGGGGTCTAAGCTGCCCGCTTTGCTTACACCTAAATGGCGGTAGCCATTACGGCCAAAATCCTGAATTGTAAGCAATACACCACTTTTAAGTACTTTAATCATGAGTTGCTCCTTTATTAACTAGCGGAACAAATTCAAGCGTATCGCCAGATTGAATTAAACAAGGTTGCGCAGAGGTTGAATCAAACAAAGAGGTATTTGTATGGCCTATTATGTGCCAACCGCCAGGGGTATCTGCGGGGTAAATTCCGGTTTGTGCAGCACCTATCGCAACAGAGCCTTTAGGAACCCTAGTACGTGGCTCATCACGCCTTGGGGTATGTAATTGCTCATCTAAGCCGTGAAGGTAGGCAAAGCCGGGCTGAAAGCCTAAAAATAATACGTGGTACTTGGCTTTACTATGAATATTAATAACCTCATCAGCGCTTAAATTATGATAGTTAGCCACGTAATTAATATCCTCGCCATTGTATGTGGTTTTAATTAAGTGATGCTGCCCCTTAAAAGTACTGCTTTTAATGTCATCCCACAACGAGGGCAATGCTTGTAGCCATTTATTTAAGTGTTTATCAGATTTTAAATAAAGTGTGAGCGAGTTCATAGCTGGGACTAAACCGGTAAATTCATCAGTGCTTTTACAGTGGTTGGTTAAAGCCCAAATTTTCTTTTGAATGGAGAGTTTATCTTTTGCGTCTAAATGCGATGCATCAAACAGTAAGCTACTGTTTGTTAATGCATAAATATGAGGAGTTGGCTTCATTAAATAAACCTATTTGTACAACATAATTTAAACGTAACACAGTTTTATTAATTTATTTACACCATTGCGACTAAGTGGTTATTTTTATTTGCTCAGCCTGGTTTAAGAGTGTTTTTATATTTAATTAATCGTATTTAACTTATTGAAGAGCAAAACTAAATGCACTTCGTATTAAATAAGTAATTAGGTTGAAATGAAAATTAAGGTAAGGAGGTCTTAATTAGCACGCACTTGTTTAAGAGGTACATTATGAAACACCAGCATTTATTATATTTATCAGGCGCTGCTATTATATTTAGCGCAGGTAGCTTTGCTTTATCTATGGAAAAGGTCGAGCACAGCAATATAGAAGCCACCATGCATGTAGAAACCATTGTACTTGGATCAGGTTGTTTTTGGGGGGCTGAAAAACGCTACGAAGCGCTTAATGGCGTTATTGATGCCGAGTCAGGCTATGCAGACGGCAATGGCTTTAAAGCAACATACAGAAACATTACTGATCAGTCTCGTCGCTTTGACGAAAACAACTATGCTGAAGTTGTACAGGTTATGTATAACAGTAATATAATTTCGGCTGAAGATTTACTAAAAAACTATTTTGAAAGCCACGATCCTACGCAAAAAAATCGCCAAGGTAACGACATCGGTACGCAATATCGCTCAATTGTATTAACCACTACTGATGCACAAGCTAAAGTAGCTGAGCAAGTTAAATCGCAATATCAGCAGCTTTTAACTGATGCGAGCTACGGCAAAATCGAAACGGTTATTAAACCACTTACAGGTTTTGTATCGGCAGAAGAATATCATCAAAATTATCTACAAAAGAACCCTAATGGCTATTGCCCAGATCATTCAACAGGCGTTGTTTTTAATAAAAAACCCGTAGAAAAAGTCGATAACAGTGACTTACTCGCAGGTAAGCAGATCGTAGTCTTAGATTCACGTGAATACTGCCCATACTGTGAAAAATTTAAAAAAACAGTCGCAAATGATTACAAAGGGACTATACCAATGTCGTTTCGCCATGCTGACCAGCTTAAAGGTTTAACTATTAAGTCAGCCACGTGGGCAACACCGACTATTTTGTTTTTAGAAAATGGCATTGAAGTATATGGGCGTCAAGGTTATGCAACACCTGAAGAATTTTATAAAGCATTGGGTGCATTTAAGTTAGGTAAAAGTGACGCTTATAAAGTCGCATTTGATGCAAGAACAGATAGACCTTACTGTAAAGAGTACAAGGAGTTTAAAAATACACCTGATGGCACTTTTGTTGATAAATTAAGTGGAGAGCCACTATTTGATACACGTGATAGATTTAATTCAGGCACTGGTTGGTTGTCGTTTAAGCACCCAGTAAAAAGTAGTGTAACGCAGCATGACGATAGCAGCTGGGGAATAACACGTATTGAGCTTCGCTCTAAAAGTACAGGTATTCATCTTGGCCATTTATTCCCAGGAGAAGGCCCTAGAGGCACAGACCGCTACTGTATAAACGCAACAGTACTCGATTTTGTACCAAGAGATAAAAGCTAAACCTTTTACTTTGTAAAGCCTGATTTTAATCAGGCTTTTTTTTTGCATAAAATAAAATAGATTTATCATATTTTTTGCAAATTTGTTAAAATTAAAGCGTTCAGCTACACATCAATCAATAATATTACTTAGGTTATAAATGAATCAATTTATAAAAATAACAACGCAGTTAATGTATTTGCCTTTAGCTTTATTAATTTTTATAACCGATGCTAAGTCGGCAACGCACTATGTCGTCGGCGTAGAGAATATAGAGTATCTACCTTACTTTGATGGTAGTGGAGCAAATGGTGCTGACTATTATGGCTTCAGTGAAGAGTTGCTAACTTTGTTTGCACAGCAGCACGACTTTAAATTTGAGTTTTACACGCTGCCAATTAATCGTCTTTATAAAGAATTTATTGATCACCATCATGTTGATTTTAAATATCCAGATAATCCTCAATGGAAACCAAGTTATAAAGCTTCCTTTGATGATTTAAATGAAATTATTTATTCGCAGCCAACCGTTGTGACTAAAACGGGTATTGCGAGTTTAAATAAAAATATCACTATTGATGAATGCGTTAGTTTTGCAACGGTGAGAGGGTTTACGTCTCAAAGCTTTAAACCTTTAATGAATAACGAAAACGTTGAGCTAATTGAAACCGCTAATGTAATGGAATTAATAGAAATGCTTTTGAAAGAGCGAGTGGAGTGTATTTACATATCTAACGATGTATTAAACTATAATATTGTTAAATATTTCAAATTAACCCGACCCGTTTATTTTCAAAACGAATTGCCGACAGATTTACAAGCCTTTTTATTATCGTCCATTGACTACCCTGAGGTAGTTAAGAAATTTGATACATTTTTGCTTTCACATAAAGCGCAGATACGTAAATTAAAAAAAGAATATCAAATAAAAAATTAACTAAAAAAGCCCCGTAAGTTATAACTTACGGGGCTTTTTACAAAGGTATTTAACCTGTATATAGCTATATTATGTATGTGGTTTAATAATAAAAACAGTTCAAGCCAAGTCACCACCTAACTTGAACCGTTTTTCACACTGACAACATCTTCACACACAATATAAAGATTCTTTTCACTGCAAGGTTTGAGTCACTAAAACTCAAAAGGTTGCATTTATTACTCTTAATAAACAATTAAACTTAACTGTTTCGAGCCGATAAAGTAACTTTAATATTTAACTCTATTTTCGACAAACGATAAAAATGAAACCAATGAGTGAAAAAAATTAAACTATAGACTTTAGTCTAATGCTCGGCGTTAAGTTTATGTATTTAAATAAAAAATATTATTAAAAATTGCAGAGAGGTTTAGACGAGTTCAGTAATAAAACACAGAGTGGGTTGTATTACTGAACTCGTCTAATAGGGGATTATTCTTGGATTTTTCTAAACGTATTTACAACCCACTTCGCAAATAAATCAAGCGGGTGATTAGGCGTGCTTGATTCGTGCTGCACTAAATAGTATTTATCTTTAGTTGTTAAAGGCTGCTCGAATAATTTGTACAGCCATTGCTCATCTAACCAGCTTTGACTAATAGGCAGTGGAATAAGCGCAATGCCCATGCCTTGCTGCGCTGCACGCGCTACACCAAACATGCTATCTATTTGAATAATCTGCGAAGGAGAAAAGTCATCAATACCCGCTTTTTCGGCCCACTGGTGCCATGCCCAAGGGCGAGCTTTGTGGAGGATCAGCGGAACTTGGTTAAGCGCTTGACGATGATCGTCTTTCCATTGATCGAGCAATTTTTTATTACATGCAGGGATGTATTCAAGGTTAAATAACTCTGTCGCTAACCCTTCAGTAGGTTTACCTGAGGACAATACAATAGATAAATCGCTATGACGCGTTAATTCTTTGCGCGTTTTAAGCGTGTCCATTTGCAGGTTTATATTAGGATGCTCTGACGTCCACTCACTTAATTTAGGCATGAGTAGCTCGCTGGCAAAAAACTCAGGCAACGTAATTGTCAAATTTGTATTTTGCTGCATCTGACTAAACTCGTTAATGGTGCCCTCTAACATTGTGATGATAGGAGACACTGCATCAAAAAAGTTTTTACCCGCTGTGGTTAAGCTAATTGAACGCGTTTTACGTTGAAAAAGTTCAATACCAAGTTGTTCTTCAAGTTGTTTTATTTGATGGCTTACCGCAGACGGCGTTAAGTACAGCTCATTAGCTGCATGCTTAAAACTTAGGCTTCTTGCGGCAAAGCAAAAAGAGCGAAGGCCACGAATAGGAGTTTGCATGTTTTCCAGAATTATTTAATTTATTGAGACGCCTTACTTAGGCAAAATTTGAACCAACTATTTAATATTTAAATATCAGTAGGTTAAAAATAAATTTAACGCTAGTTCACAAAAAAGGTGCAGACTATCCACAAAATAGTGCAAAGAATCTAAGCGCTTACATTTAATTTATATTTGTATTATAGATAAAATTTACTACAGATGTATGAATGACGGTAAAAATAATGGCAAAAGATAAAAAAAATCCCTCGTGAGAGGGATTTTGGGTAACTCAGCGCCATTGGCACTGGGAATGAGGTCGGTACAGGGTAAAGCGTTATTTTAAGTTAACTTGTTAAAAAGTTCCTAAAAAACCATTTCTGGTACTTCACCGTCAACAAGTAATTTACCTGCTGTTTTACTAATGATTTCATCAACAGTTACGCCCGGAGCGCGTTCTAATAAATGAAATGCGCCGTCTTTAACTTCTAGTACGGCTAAATCTGTCACTATTTTTTTAACGCAATTAACGCCAGTAAGCGGTAAAGAGCAGGCTTCTAATAGTTTAGAGTCACCATGCTTACTTGCATGGGTCATAGTAACAATAATGTTTTTCGCGCCAGCGACTAAATCCATCGCGCCACCCATGCCTTTAATCAGCTTTTTAGGGATCATCCACGATGCGATGTTGCCGTTCTGGTCAACTTCAAATGCACCCAGAACAGTTAAGTCTACATGACCACCCCGTATCATGGCAAAACTATCTGCACTATTAAATATGGCTGCACCTTTAGCTGCTGTCACGGTTTCTTTACCCGCGTTAATCATATCGGCATCTAGCTCTGCTTTAGTAGGGTACGGGCCCATGCCTAAAAGGCCATTTTCGGACTGTAACATAACTTCAATATCATCCGGTACATAGTTTGCGACGAGTGTCGGAATTCCTATACCCAAATTTACGTAATAGCCGTCTTGAAGTTCTTGTGCAACGCGCATTGCAACTTGTTCACGTGATAATGCCATAATTATGCTCCTGCTTAATCTCGTGTTGTTACACGTTCAATGCGTTTTTCAAAGTTGCCTTTAATAACGCGATTTACAAAAATACCCGGGGTATGAATTTGGCTTGGTTCAAGCTCACCCGGCTCTACAATTTCTTCTACTTCGGCAACGGTAATTTTACCCGCCGTTGCTGCCATTGGATTAAAGTTCATGGCGGTGTGTCTAAACACTAAATTACCGTAACGATCGGCTTTCCATGCTTTTACTATGGCAAATTCACCTGTTATAGACTCTTCTAAAATATACGGGCGACCATTAAATTCTTTTACGTCTTTGCCTTCTGCAACTGGAGTACCGTAACCGGTTGCTGTGTAAAATGCAGGTATACCTGCGCCACCAGCACGCATTTTTTCAGCCAAAGTACCTTGTGGCGTAAGTTCTACATCAATTTCGCCACTTAATAACTGCTGCTCGAATAGGGCGTTTTCGCCAACGTATGAGGCAATTACTTTTTTAATTTGTTTGTCTTGTAATAAAATACCTAAACCAAAGTCATCAACACCACAGTTATTAGATACCACGGTTAAGTTTTTTGTTTGCATCTGCTTAATTTGTTTAATTAAGCCCTCAGGAATACCACATAAACCAAAACCACCGGCAATAATAGTATCGCCGTCTTTTAATCCTTCCATTGCAGCTTCGTAACTAGAAACTACTTTATCAAAACCGGCCATGAGTCTCTCCTCATTGTGTGCTATTTGTTGTTAACTATCTTGTATTAGTAGTGAGTTATCATTTTATAAGATAGCTATTTAGTGTGTAGTGCCACAGATACTTTGCTCACAGGTTGTTTGCCAAGTGCTTTGGTTATCTCCCATCCAGCATCACTTAACCTTTGTAAATCAATTCCGTGTTCAATGCCAAGCCCTTGCAGTAAGTAAACTACATCTTCGGTGGCAACATTTCCTGACGCACCCTTAGCATAAGGGCAACCACCAAGGCCTGCAACTGCCGCGTCAACCGTTGCTATACCTAGGCTTAAGGCTGCGTAAATATTTGTGAGCGCTTGGCCGTAAGTATCATGAAAATGCACGGCCAACTTGGCTTTATCAATGTGTGTTAAAAGTAATTCTATTAGCTGCGTTACTTTTTTAGCGGTGCCAACACCAATGGTATCGCCAAGACTTACTTCGTAACATCCTAAATCTAACAGCTTTTGCGATACACTAAGTACTGCTTGTGGGTCAATCTCACCCTCATAGGGGCAACCTAGCACACAGCTTACATAACCACGTACGCGAATATTATTCGCTTTAGCAAACGCCATTACTTCGCTAAAACGTTCAATACTTTCATCTATTGAGCAGTTTATGTTTTTTTGACAAAACGACTCACTCGCAGCGGTAAATATAGCAAACTCTTTAATGCCAACAGCATGCGCTGCTTGTGCACCTTTTAAGTTGGGTGTAAGGGCACTTAAATTTACGTCAGGTAAATCTAGCGCTGATATTACATCCGCTGAGTCTGCCATTTGTGGCACCCATTTAGGGGAGACAAACGCGCCAGCTTCAATATTTTTTAAACCTGCAGCGCTTAGGGCGTTAATAAGCGCTACTTTATCGGCTGTGCTTACTGTTTTTTCGTTTTGTAAGCCGTCTCGCGCGCCAACTTCAACAATACGTACTTTACTTGGAAAGGCACCCATTATGCACCTTCCTCAGTCGTATCTTCGACTATCGCAAGCAGGGCACCATGCGTTACCAATTCACCTTCACCAAAACAGTAGCTTTTTAAAATACCGTCGTGAGGCGCGTTAAGCGTGTATTCCATTTTCATGGCTTCGATAATAACAACCGCATCACCTTTGGTTATTGTGCTACCAATTTCAATTAAGTGCTTTACTACCGTGCCATTGAGCGGGGCGGCAAGGGGCAGTGCTTCGTTTTCGTGCGAACTAATATAATGTTTATCAACTAGTTCAAGCTTAGTTTGCAGTGCTTTATTCATCACCGTCACACTATTAGCTACTGTACTATTGCTCACGGTACTATTGCCCACAGTATTATTACCTAACGTAGTTACGTGTGCGCTGTGTTTTTCGCCGTTAATAAATACAGTGCATAGGCCGTTATTTAATGTGCCTTGTAGGGTAAATACGTGCTCGTTATGCGTAATACTATAGCCCTCTGTCGTTTTTATAGCGCTTAGCTGTAAATCGGCAAAAGGAATTTTAATTGCTTGCGGCGCATTGAGTGTAAAACCGCTTAGTTGTTGCCACGGACTTGCGCTGCTTGGCGCATTTTGTGTGTTAGTTAACGATTCTAAATATGCAAAAGCACCAATAAGTTGGCTTGCTTGCAACAGCTGCTCATCAACCGCTACTAACGAGTCACCTTGCTCTGCAATAAAGTGCGTACTGGGCGCACCTTGTTTAAACGTAGGGTGGCTTGCTAAATTATGTAAAAAACCAATGTTAGTGCTAAAACCCGCTAAATGAAATTGCTCAAGGGCGTGTTGTAAACGGCCCAGTGCTTGTTCGCGATTATCGTCGTGCACAATCAGCTTTGCAATCATCGGGTCGTAAAATGGGCTGATTTCATCGCCTTGTGCAATACCTGTATCAATGCGTACAAATTCACTGTTAAGCGGTGTATGCAGTGCTTCAATAGTGCCCGAGCACGGGATAAAGTCGTTAGCTGGATCTTCTGCGTATATGCGCGCTTCAAAGCTATGACCCTGCAATTGAATATCACTTTGTGTTAGTGGCAATGTTTGCCCACCCGCAATATTAATTTGCCAGTTGACTAAATCTACACCGGTTACCATTTCGGTCACGGGGTGCTCTACTTGAAGGCGGGTGTTCATTTCCATAAAGAAAAATTCATCGCCACACAGTAAAAACTCAACCGTACCAGCGCCTCGGTAATTTATAGCCAGTGCACAGCGTACAGCTGCTTCGCCCATTTCTTTGCGTAGCTCGTCAGATAAACCCGGAGCAGGGGCTTCTTCAATTACTTTTTGATGACGGCGTTGCAAAGAACAATCACGATCGCCTAAATAAACACAGTTACCGTGGTTATCTGCAAATACTTGTACTTCAACATGGCGAGGCTGGTTTACGTAGCGCTCAAGCAATACTAAATCGTTACCAAAACCGGCAATAGCTTCGCGTTGCGCGCCTTGTAGTGCACTCATAAAGTCTTTTGCTTTTTCAACTACGCGCATGCCTTTACCACCGCCACCAAAGGCGGCTTTAATAAGTACAGGGTAGCCAATTTTTTCAGCTTCAGTTTGTAAAAAAGCAGGATCTTGTTTATCGCCGTAATAACCTGGTACTAACGGCACATTAGCAGCTGCCATTATTTCCTTAGCGCGGGTTTTAGACCCCATAGCTTCAATACTGCTTGCTGGTGGCCCTACAAAAGCAATGTTGTTCGCTTCGCAGGCTTTAGCAAATTCGCTGTTTTCAGATAAAAAACCATACCCTGGGTGAATACAATCAGCGCCGCAGTCTTTGGCTACTTGTAAAATTTTGTCTGCCACTAAATACGAGTCTTTACTTGGCGCAGCGCCAATATGGTAAGCCTCATCAGCCATTTTTACGTGCTGGGCATTTTTGTCTGCATCAGAATAAACCGCGACCGTGGTTAAGCCCATTTGTTTTGCACTGCGCATTACGCGGCACGCAATTTCTCCACGATTGGCAATCAGTATTTTTTGTAATCGTTGTGTGTTCATAATTAATCCTACAGTTGCCAAGCGGGTGGACGTTTATCAAAAAAAGCAGTAAGCCCTTCTTGACCTTCTTCAGATACACGAATTTTTGCAATACGCTCAGCGGTAAGCTCAATGAGTTCATCGGTAATTGGCTTATTTGCGACATCGTTAATTAATGCTTTTGCGGCTTTTACTGCAACAGGCCCGTTATCAACCAGTGTTTGCAACATGTTATCGAGCGCACAGTCTAAATTACCGGTTACTTGATGAATTAAACCCAGTTGCTTAGCAGTATGCGCATCAAATACTTCAGCCGTTAAAAAGTATCTGCGAGCAGAGCGCTCACCAATGGCTTTAATTACATACGGGCTAATAACAGCCGGAATAAGGCCAAGCTTTACTTCGCTTAAACAAAATTGCGCATCGTCTTTACTAAGGGCTATGTCGCAACAAGCTATTAAACCCAGTGCACCACCAAAAGCAGCCCCTTGCACGGCGCAAATTGTAGGGTGCGGCGAGCTTGCTAACACTTGCATTAATTTAGCTAATTGCATTGAGTCAGCTAAATTATCGGTGTAGTTGTTATCAGCCATTGATTTCATCCAGGCTAAATCGGCACCAGCTGAAAAATGTTTACCTTCTGTTTTTAAAACCAAAGCACGAATATCAAGCGTATTTGCATGTTCAATACACTGAATCAGCTCGTGTATTACTTCGCTATTAAATGCGTTTCTTTTTTCTGGGCGGCTTAACACAAGTACAGCCACATTAGATTTTGTTATTTGTAGTGTTACTGACATTTTGCGCTCCGGTTACATTCTAAATACGCCAAATTTTGAATCACGTTTTGGTGCGTTGTTCGCAGCCGTTAACGCAAGCCCTAAGACATTACGCGTGTCGGCAGGGTCTATAATGCCGTCATCCCACAAGCGGGCGCTGGCGTAATACGGGTGACCTTGCTCTTCGTATTGATCAATAATTGGCTTTTTAAAGTCAGTGATTTCTTGCTCGCTCATGCTTTGACCTTTGCGTGCTAAACCATCTTGTTTAACTTGCGCCATTACACCGGCTGCTTGCTCGCCGCCCATTACCGAAATTCGGGAATTAGGCCACATCCACATCATGGTGGGTTCAAATGCACGGCCACACATTCCGTAGTTACCTGCGCCGTAAGAGCCGCCAATAAGTACTGTAAATTTAGGCACATCAGCACACGAAACCGCCATCACCATTTTAGCGCCGTGTTTTGCAATGCCTTCGGCTTCGTATTTTTTACCCACCATAAAGCCGGTAATATTTTGTAAAAACACTAAAGGAATATTGCGCTGAGCACACAGCTGAATAAAGTGCGCGCCTTTTTGCGCCGACTCACTAAATAAAATACCGTTATTAGCCACTATGCCAACGGGGTTGCCATAAATGCTGGCAAAACCGGTGACGAGCGTTTCACCAAAATAGCGTTTAAATTCATCAAATGATGAGTCATCTACAGTGCGGGCTATTACTTCGCGTACATCAAACGGCTTTTTAAGGTCGGTGCCTACAATGCCGTAAAGCTCGTTAATATCGTAACGCGGTGGTTTTACATCTTCTAGCTCTTGTTTAAGTAACGGCGCAGTAGGGCGTGTGTAGTTAATGCGCTCAATACATTGGCGCGCAATAGACAGCGCATGAGCATCGTTTTCAGCGTAGTGATCGGCAACACCTGACACTTTACAGTGCACATCGGCACCGCCAAGCTCCTCGGCTGTTACTTCCTCGCCTGTTGCTGCTTTTACAAGCGGCGGACCTGCTAAAAATATAGTGCCTTGATCTTTTACAATAATGCTTTCGTCTGCCATTGCCGGTACGTATGCACCACCTGCGGTACATAACCCCATTACCACGGCAATTTGTGGAATACCTTTACCCGACATACGGGCTTGATTGTAAAAAATACGACCAAAATGCAGCTTATCCGGAAATACATCGTCTTGCTCAGGCAGGTTTGCACCGCCCGAATCTACAAGATAAATACACGGTAAGTGGCAGCGCTCTGCGATGTCTTGTGCGCGTAAATGCTTTTTAACAGTAAGCGGAAAATACGTACCACCTTTAACCGTGGCATCGTTTGCAATAATCATGCATTCAATGCCTTTAACACGGCCAATACCGGCTACAACACCGGCGCACGGTATTGCTTGTTCGTACACACCAAATGCCGCAAATTGTGAGATTTCTAAAAACGGTGAGCCTTCGTCAATTAACGTACTTATACGGTCGCGTACAAATAACTTACCACGGCCTTCGTGGCGCTCTTTTAATGCGGCGCCTCCGCCTTGGCTAATAGTGGCTACTTTACTGCGTAAATCATCCACCAGCGTCGACATGTTTTTATGGTTTTGCACAAACGTTGGATCGTGAGGATTAACGCTCGATTTTAAAATCGTCATGGTTTAATCCTTAACGGCTTTCAGTGAAAAGTTCGCGGCCAATAAGCATGCGGCGTATTTCTGATGTACCTGCACCAATTTCGTATAATTTGGCGTCACGCAGCAGGCGGCCTGTTGCGTATTCGTTTATGTAGCCATTGCCACCTAAAATTTGAATCGCATCTAGCGCCATTTTGGTTGCAAGCTCTGCGGCGTATAAAATTGCACCGGCGGCATCTTTACGGGTGGTTTCACCTCGGTCACAAGAGCGAGCTACCGTGTATACATATGAGCGCGCAGCATTCATTTGTGTATACATGTCGGCTACTTTGCCTTGAATTAACTGAAACTGCCCAATAGGGGTGTCAAACTGTTTACGCTCATGAATGTACGGTACTACTATATCCATACACGCTTGCATTATGCCAAGCGGGCCTGCTGCAAGTACTACGCGTTCGTAATCAAGGCCACTCATAAGTACTTTAACGCCTTCGTTTAAGTTACCTAGAATGTTCTCCTCGGGTACTTCGCAGTTTTCAAATACCAGCTCACAGGTGTTTGAGCCACGCATGCCTAGTTTGTCTAGCTTTTGCGCCGTAGAAAAACCCGGAAAGTCACTCTCTACAATAAACGCGGTAATGCCTTTAGCACCAGCATCTAAATCTGTTTTAGCGTAAATAACTAATGTATGTGCGTCTGGGCCATTAGTGATCCACATTTTGTTACCGTTTAAAATGTACTTATCGCCTTTTTTCTCAGCTTTAAGTTTCATTGATACAACGTCAGAGCCTGCATTAGGCTCACTCATTGCAAGGGCACCAATGTGCTCACCACTAATAAGCTTAGGTAAGTATTTTTCTTTTTGAGCTTGTGTGCCATTACGGTTAATTTGATTAACACACAGGTTTGAATGCGCGCCATAGCTTAGGCCAATAGAGGCACTGGCACGGCTAATTTCTTCCATAGCAATAACATGTTCTAAGTAACCTAACCCCGCGCCACCTAACTCTTCAGATACGGTCATACCCAGTACGCCCATTTCGCCCATTTGTGCCCAAAGTTGATTTGGAAAAGCGTTATCTAAGTCAGTTTTTTCAGCAAGCGGGGCAATTTCCTGACTCGCAAAACTGTTTACGTGGTCGCGGATCATATCGGCGGTTTCGCCTAGGCCAAAGTTCATTTCTTTATATAGTGAAATAGTGCTCATGATTCATTCCTGTGTGTCGTCAGTGTGTTGTTATTCTTAAAATAGGCTACTCGTCTATTTTGTTAAGTGTGTCTCTGCAGCGGCGTTCGGCCGTCACTAATTCCATAAGAACAACTTTAATGTCGTCCATTTGTTGAGATAGGTCAGACTTTTTATCGGCAATTAAATCAAGCATGGTAACCAGCTGCTTAGCACTCGACTTATCAGCGTCGTACAGTTCAAACAAGCGGCCTGTTTCAGCAAGCGTAAAGCCCAATCGTTTACCACGTAATATTAGTTTTAAACGCACTTTGTCGCGTTTTGAATAAATACGTGTTTGACCATTACGATCAGGCGTTATTAACCCTTGGTCTTCGTAAAAGCGAATAGAGCGGGTTGTAATGTCAAATTCTTTAGCGAGTTCGCTAATGCTGAATGTTTGTTCATTACTGGCCGGCATTTTGGCTGAGCTTGCAAAGTTTGTTTGATTATCTGGTTTCATAATTGTATTTACCTCATTCGAATAACTCCAATATAAGTGAAGTTTACGTAAAGGTAAAGCTTGGTGTGTTTTGAAACTATTTATAAAGGAGTGTTGGCGCGAAGAGTTGACTTATATTATTAATTTTCAGTAGGTTAATTTTATTTCCTCAGTGTGGCCTAACAGCTGGAAAATAATGCTTACACTTATAAAACTAAAAATTAAGCTGTTTTTAGTTGACGTTGGCGTAAACGTTAGTATTGTGTGTAGGTATTAAATAATAAATGAATACTAAATTAATAGAGCAAATATACTAACAATTATTTGCATTAAATTACAACGGAGTTAGTTATGACTTTAGAATCAGTGGTAATTGTAGCAGCAAAACGCACCCCAATGGGTGGTTTTATGGGAGCGTTAAGTGATGCGCAGTCTACCGAGCTTGGCGCTACCGCCATTGCCAGTGCACTTGCACAAACTGGTTTAGCTAATGATGCAATAGACGAAGTAATTATGGGCTGTGTATTACCAGCAGGGCTTGGGCAAGCGCCTGCACGCCAAGCAATGTTAAAAGCAGGGCTTGCACTTAGCACTGGCGCTACAACAATTAATAAAGTGTGCGGATCTGGTTTAAAAGCAGCCATGCTTGCAAACGATTTAATTAAAGCCGGCTCTATTCAATCTGCTATTGCCGGTGGCATGGAAAGCATGACTAACGCACCGTACTTTATTCCAAAAGCGCGTGGCGGAATGCGTATGGGCCACGGCGAAATAAAAGATCACATGATGAGCGATGGCCTTGAAGATGCTTACGACAACAAAGCAATGGGCTGTTTTGCACAAGACACGGCCGACGAATACGGCATTGGCCGCGAGCAAATGGATGCATTTGCACTGGGCTCATTGAGTAAAGCAAAAGCCGCTATACAAAATGGTAGCTTTGATAACGAAGTTGCGCCGCACACTATGCAAACACGAAAAGGCGATGTAACAGTATCGATTGACGAGCAACCAGGTAACGCCCGTCCTGAAAAAATTCCAAGCTTACGTGCAGCCTTTAAAAAAGACGGCACTATTACTGCCGCTAATTCATCGTCAATTTCAGACGGTGGCGCAGCGCTTGTATTAATGAGCGAATCAAAAGCAAAAGAGCAGGGCTTAACACCGCTTTGTAAAATTGTAGCGCACAGCACGCATTCTCAAAAACCAAGTGAATTTACAGTAGCGCCAGTAGGCGCAATAAGCAGCGTGCTTGAAAAAGCAGGTTGGGCTGTAAACGACGTTGACCTTTGGGAAATTAACGAAGCATTTGCCATGGTAACCATGCTGGCTATTAACGAGTTAAAACTTGATGAAAGCAAAGTAAACGTGAATGGCGGTGCATGTGCATTGGGTCATCCAATTGGTGCAAGCGGCGCGCGTATTTTAGTAACGCTTATTCATGCCCTTAAAAACCGAGGCCTTAAAAAAGGCATTGCGTCTTTATGTATTGGCGGCGGTGAAGCAGTTGCGATGGCCGTAGAAGCGTATTAACTAGGTATTAAATAGTTATAAGAAAGCTATACGAATAACTATAAAAGCGCTGCACTCATAATACTAACAAAGCGGCGCTACCAATTTTAAAGAGAACACACAACTCACACACTAGGATTTAATTATGCACCAAGTTCCACTACTTATTAATGGCGAATTTATTCAATCAGCGTCTAAAGAGCTTATCGACGTTATAAACCCAGCAACTCAAGAAGTACTTGCACAAGTGCCATGCACCACCGAGTCAGAAATGGACGCGGCAATTGCCTCAGCCTCTGAGACGTTTAAAACATGGAAAGACGTACCCATTACTGAACGTGCACGCATTATGATGAAGTACGCTGCGCTATTAAAAGAACATCACGATGAGCTTGCTACCATTATTTGCCACGAATTGGGTAAAACATTTGAAGATGCAAAAGGCGATGTTTGGCGTGGTATTGAAGTAGTAGAACAGGCAGCGAACGCACCATCATTAATGATGGGTGAAACAATGGAAAACGTAGCGCGTAAAATCGATACGTATTCTTACATGCAGCCACTTGGCGTGTGTGCGGGCGTTACTCCGTTTAACTTCCCTGCAATGATCCCACTTTGGATGTTCCCGCTGGCTATTGTGTGTGGCAACACCTTTATTTTAAAACCGTCTGAGCAAGATCCACTTACACCAATGCGCTTAGCAGAGCTATTTATTGAAGCCGGCGCACCAAAAGGCGTATTACAAGTTGTTCACGGTACAAAACCACAAGTAGACCGCCTATTAGAAGATAAAGCAGTGCGCGCTATTTCGTTTGTTGGCTCGTGTGGTGTAGGTGCTTATATTTATTCTAAAGGCACACAAAATCTTAAACGTGTGCAAGCGTGTGTTGGCGCTAAAAATCACATGGTTATTATGCCTGATGCAAGTAAATCGCACGTTGTAAACAACCTAGTAGGCGCATCGGTAGGTGCTGCTGGTCAGCGTTGTATGGGTATTTCGGTTGCTGTATTTGTAGGTCAAGCAAGTCAATGGGTAGATGAAATTAAAGCAGGCTTTGAAAATGTACGCCCAGGCGTGTGGGATGATGCAAACGCGGCATACGGTCCACAAACATCAAAAGCAGCAAAAGCACGTATTTTATCACTTATTGCTGGTGGTAAAGAGCAAGGCGCTACCTGTTTAATTGATGGCTCAGACTTTACAGTTGAAGGGTACGAGCAAGGTAACTGGGTTGGACCAACGTTATTTACTGACGTAACCAAAGAGATGGATTTATACAAAGAAGAAATATTTGGCCCAGTACTAGCGTGTATGTTTGTAGACACGCTTGATGAAGCAATCGCACTTATTAATGACAGCCCTTACGGTAACGGCACCTCGTTATTTACCTCAAGCGGCGCAGTGGCTCGTAAATTCCAACACGAAATTGAAGTAGGGCAAGTGGGTATTAATGTGCCAATTCCGGTGCCACTTCCGTTCTTTTCGTTCACTGGTTGGAAAGGCTCATTTTACGGCGATACGCATACGTACGGTAAGCAAGGTATTCGTTTTTACACAGAAACTAAAACGATTACCTCACGTTGGTTTGAAGACGATATTGCTTCGGGTCCAAACATGAGCATTAACTTAAAGTAATCATGATTAAAACGAATAACTAAATAACTAATAATAAAGATGGGCGCGAAGGCTACTTCACACACAACACACACATAAGCCTTCGCCGCTCGTCACGATATCCCCGTAACGGGAAACGCTAACAACACAACTAACATAACTTACACAATTAAAGAGGTCTAACATGGACTTTAACTTATCTGAAGATCAACAAGCCTTTGCGCAAACAGCACGACAATTTGCCGAGTCAGAACTAGCACCTTATGCAGCAAAATGGGACCGCGAACATATTTTCCCTAAAGACACGATTAAAGCAGCAGGCGAGCTTGGTTTTTGCGGTTTATACACGCCAGAGGAAGCCGGCGGCCTTGGTTTATCTCGTTTAGATTCGAGCATTATTTTTGAACAGCTTGCTATGGGCTGTACAGCAACCACGGCCATGTTGACCATTCATAATATGGCCACGTGGATGGTAGCAAGTTTTGGTACCGATGCAGTTAAAGACCAATACGTAGAGCAATTAGTCATGGGCGAGCTACTTGCCTCTTATTGTTTAACAGAGCCAGGCTCGGGTTCAGACGCCGCATCACTTAAAACAAAAGCTGTGCTTGAGGGCGATGAGTACGTTATTAACGGCTCAAAAATGTTTATATCGGGCGCTGGCGAAACCGAAGTATTAGTGGTAATGGCACGTACAGGCGGCGAAGGCGCTGCAGGTATTTCGGCATTTGTAGTGCCTGCCGATGCAAAAGGCGTTGAATACGGCAAAGCAGAAGAAAAAATGGGGTGGAACGCACAACCTACACGCCTAATTAGCTTTGAAGATGTACGCATTCCTGCGCACAACTTATTAGGGGCTGAGGGCGAAGGCTTTAAATTTGCGATGCAAGGCCTTGATGGCGGCCGAATTAACATTGCCACATGTTCAATTGGTACAGCGCAAGCAGCGCTTAATACCGCCCGTGAATATTTAAAAGAACGCACGCAATTTGGTAAGCCATTGGCTGCGTTTCAAGCATTGCAATTTAAAATTGCCGATATGAACACCGAGCTGGTAGCTGCGCGCCAAATGGTTAGGCTTGCTGCATTTAAACTTGATAATAACGACGTTGAAAAAACCACTTACTGCGCTATGGCTAAACGCTTTGCTACCGATGTGGGCTTTACCGTGTGTAACGACGCGCTGCAAATTCATGGTGGTTACGGTTATATAAAAGAATACCCGCTAGAGCGCCATGTACGCGATGTACGCGTTCATCAAATTTTAGAAGGCACTAACGAAATCATGCGCGTAATTATTGCGCGCCGTATTTTGGCTGAGTCTGCAAGCGACGTTTTATAAGGAGCAATGTATGTCAGAATCTAAATCTAATCCGAGTATTGAGCTAACAACCGAAGGTCATGTTGCAATTTTAACGATGTCTAATCCGCCAGCAAACACCTGGACAAAAGACACTTTAGTTGATTTAAAAAATACCGTTAACGAGCTAAACAATAATAAAAATATTTATGCATTAGTGCTCACTGGCGAAGGCGAAAAGTTTTTTAGCGCCGGTGCCGACCTAAACGTATTTGCTGGTGGCGATAAAGGCGTAGCCGCCGACATGTCTCGTGTATTTGGTGAAGCGTTTGAAGCACTTACTAATTTTAGAGGTGTGTCGGTCGCTGCTATTAACGGTTATGCAATGGGCGGTGGCTTAGAGGTTGCCCTTGCGTGCGATATACGTATTGCGGAAGAGCAAGCACAAATGGCGCTACCTGAAGCTAAAGTAGGGTTATTACCGTGTGCGGGTGGCACACAAAATTTAGCATGGCTTGTAGGTGAAGGCTGGGCAAAACGCATGATTTTATGCGGCGAGCGCTTAAAAGCCGATAAAGCCCTGCAAATTGGCTTAGTAGAAGAAGTAGTACCACAAGGGGAAAGCTTTGCTGCGGCATTAAAGCTTGCCAACCAAGTGGCCGATCAAAGCCCTACCTCAGTAGCAGCGTGTAAAACATTGATTCAAAAAGGGCGCCATCAACCAATGGCAAGTGTATTGCCTCTTGAACGTGAATTATTTGTTGGTTTATTTGATACCGAAGATCAACAAGAAGGCGTAAATGCCTTTTTAGAAAAACGCCGCGCTAACTGGGTAAACGGCTAATGAGTGCTTTAACAGTATTAAATAGCGCCGATGAGCCCGTGATATTCGAAACCGCAACCGCAGAAAACGGCAGTTTAATAGGGCTTATTACACTCAATGCGCCAAAAGCGTTAAATGCACTTAATTTTGAGATGATCAAATTACTTGAGCCGCAATTGCGAGCTTGGCAAGATGATGATGCTATTGCAATGGTATTGTTAAAAGGCGCTGGCGATAAAGCATTTTGTGCTGGTGGCGATGTTGTAAGCCTTCATCGTGCAATGGCGCAAGGTAAACCAACAAGCCTAGTTGAAGAGTTTTTTACGCTAGAGTACAAGCTTGATTACCTTATTCATACCTTTGATAAACCAATCCTTGTTTGGGGTAACGGCATAGTAATGGGCGGCGGTTTAGGGTTAATGGCCGGTGCTAGCCACCGCGTCGTAACCGAAACATCTCGCATTGCCATGCCAGAGCAAACCATTGGTTTATACCCAGATGTAGGCGGCAGTTACTTTTTACATAAAATGCCACAAAGTGTTGGATTATTTTTAGGGCTAACGTCGGCATCAATTAACTGCGACGACGCGCGTTTTGTATCGCTTGCCGATCACTTTATCGACAGCACTAAATATGATGCCATGCTTGCGCAAATTTTAACTGTCAAGTGGGGAAAAACGGCAAGCCTAAATCATGACAGGTTAACCGATTTACTCACCGATTTAGATAACCAGTCGGCGCGTATGCCTAAAGGCAACGTAAAAGCTAACCTAAAAACGATTCAAAAACTGGGTGAGTTTACAACCTTGCAGGAGCAGGTTGATTACATTTTAGGGCTAACTACTGACGATAAATGGCTACAGCGCGCTCAAAAATCACTTAAGCATGGCTGCCCACTAAGTTGTGCACTTGTAAGTGAGCAATTAAAAACAAGCCAAGGCAAAAGCTTATTAGCGTGTTTTAAAATGGAGCTGGGTATGTCGGTTCGCGCTGGCGAAGTAGGTGAGTTTCAAGAAGGCGTAAGAGCGCTACTAATAGATAAAGACGGTGCGCCAAATTGGCAATACAAAACACTTAGTGATGTACCACAAACAATAATAGATAGCTTTTTTGCTAACCGCTTTGGCGAAAATCACCCGCTCAATGAGCTTGCTGTTAAGTAAAATTGGTATTTAAAAGGAACAACTATGAGTAAATTAAACATAGGTTTTATTGGTTTAGGTAATATGGGCGGCCCAATGGCGGCTAACTTAATTAAAGCTGGACATACTGTTAGTGTGTTCGATTTAAACCAATCGGTCGTAAATGAACTTGCAAGCAAAGGCGCAAAAGCAGCGGTTGATGCAAAGCAGTGCGCAACTAATGCTGACGTACTTATTAGTATGTTACCTGCGGGCAAACATGTTAAATCGCTTTATTTAGGTAATAACGACGACAGCGGTTTAATTAAAGTGCTAAGCAAAAATACTTTAGTAATTGACTGCTCAACAATAGATGCAGAATCAGCCCGTATTGTAGGCAGTGCGCTTGGTGAACAAGGCATAAGCTTTGTAGATGCACCGGTATCGGGCGGCGTTGCAGGCGCAACTGCTGGCACACTTACTTTTATTGTAGGCGGCGAAAAAGCAGCGTTTAATAAAGCAAATACAGTGCTGAGTGATATGGGTAAAAACATATTCCATGCAGGCGATATTGGCGCAGGGCAAGTTGCCAAAATATGTAACAACATGCTGTTAAGTATTTTAATGGCAGGCACCAGCGAAGCCCTGCAAATGGGTATTAATAACGGCCTCGATCCTAAAGTACTTAGCGACATAATGACCGCAAGTTCGGGCCGTAACTGGACGCTTGAACTTTACAACCCATGCCCAGGTGTAATGGATACCGCACCTGCAAGTAACGATTACAAACCAGGCTTTATGGTTGATTTAATGGCTAAAGATTTAGGGCTTGCCATGGAAGCCGCGCAGCAAAGTAATTCATCAACCCCAATGGGTTCAATGGCTAAAAATTTATACACTATGCTACAGCACCAAGGTGCGGGTAGTGATGACTTTAGTGCCATTTTTAAACTGTTTTCTAAGTAGGAGCAACGCGTGGAAATTAAAAATAACACGGTAGTAATAACCGGTGGCGCACAAGGTTTAGGCTTTGCAATGGCGCAAAAGTTTGCACTTATGGGCGCAAACATTGCTTTAATAGATATGGCACAAGACTTATTAAACAACGTATGCGAGCAGTTAACGCAACTTGAAGGTGTCACAGGCAACATTAAAGGTTATGCCGCAAACGTAACCGCCGAGAGCGAAGTAGAAAACGTATTTAATACCATCAACAGCGATTTTGGCCACATTGGTGTGCTTATAAATAACGCCGGTATTTTACGCGACGGCATGTTTATAAAAGCTAAAGACGGCAAAGTCGTTAAAAAAATGTCCCTTGAGCAATTTCAATCAGTTATTGATGTAAACCTGACAGGTGTGTTTTTAGCCGGGCGCGAAGCGGCAAGCCACATGATTGAATCAGGTAAAGGCGGCGTAATCGTTAATATGTCGAGCGTAGCGCGCGCAGGTAACATAGGCCAAACAAACTATGCGGCATCAAAAGCAGGCGTAGTGGCACTTACCACCACATGGGCTAAAGAACTTGGCCGCTTTGGTATACGTGTAGGCGCTATTGCACCAGGTGTAATAAGCACCGCCATGACCGACGCCATGAAGCCCGAAGCCAAACAACGTATGCTTGCAGTAACGCCAGTAGGGCGCTTAGGCGAAAGCGACGAAATTGCCCATACCGCACAATACATAATCGAAAACGACTTTTTTACCGGCCGCGTAGTTGAAATAGACGGCGGTATTCGTTTGTAAAGTAAGTAGTTTTACGGTTGAATTTAAAAAGCATGGCGCTTGTGGGCTGTGCTTTTTTGTTTTAAATAGGGAAGTTTATAATCTTGAAAAAGGGCTAATAACACCGTTGGCACCTTGTTGTAGTACATGGGTATATATTTGTGTAGTACGCACATCACTATGACCTAGCTGTGTTTGTACTGTGCGGATATCAGCGCCGCTTTGCAGCAAATGCGTAGCGAAAGAGTGACGCAAAGTATGTGGGGTAACGTGTTTATTAATATGTGCATCAAAAGCGGCTTTTTTAACAGCGCGCTGTAATTGCTTTTCATCGATATAATGGCGCCTTAATTGCTTACTCTCGGGATCAAGACTTAATTTATGTGATGAAAATAAATATTGCCATCCCAGCTGCTTATTATGGTTTGGATATTTTTTACGTAACAAATGCGGCATATAAGCGCCGCTATATAAGGGGTTTTTCAGATCTAATTGCAGGTAACTATCAACTAATTGTATTTGAGAACGTAATTGCGGTATGAGCTCTACTGCAAGCGTTACAACACGATTTTTACCTCCTTTGCCATCCCAAATTCGAATGCAGTTATAGTCAAAGTCAATATCTTGAACTCGTAAACGCAGTACCTCCATTAATCGCATACCACTGCCATAAAGTAATCCACAGGGTAAATAATGCTTTGCTACACAGTGTTTAAATAGCGCTGAAACTTCTGTTTGAGTAAGCACAACGGGTAGTTTTCTTGGGCGTTCACTTTTTACAAAGTCTAATGATAATGAAAGGGGGCTCTTAATTATTTCTTTATATAGGAAACTTAGCGCATTTAGTGCCTGCGCTTGTGTGCCTTGCGCTACGTTTTGCGAGTTTACTAAATGGTTCAAATACGATTCTACTTGAGTGTCTCCCATAGAGCTTGGGTGCTGCATATTATTAAAGCGGATATAGCTAGCTATCCAAAAAAGATAAGCTTCAATAGTGCTCTTTGCATACCGTTTGCTATACATATGGTCTTTAATCATGGTTAGAAAGAGAGATTTCATAAATGATATTCAACTTTTAAAAACGTACTGTATATATAGACAGTTGTTCGTGTTTTGTCCAATAACATTATTAAAAGTCGTTTTGGTGTATTTTAACAACAATAACTTTACAAAATACGTAATTACTTGTTTACATGGAAGTTGTTTAGTGGAATTATTAAGCAATGTAATATACGCCGTTTTGGGGTGTTATAAACCCCCAAAGTGGTGTTCAATAAGCTGTTAGGTGCAAAATGAGATTCGTGCTTATATTTCTATTTTTTCTTTCTGGGTGTGGCGCATTAAAGTCACCAAAATATTCAGAAGAAGCGTTAGTTACTACTTTTGGTGATAAATGTGTTTTAGTGATTGAGGCCGAGTGGCCTGAAATGGCTCATGGGCCAATAACTCTATTAATTAGTGGCACCCAAAAAGTTAAAGGGCTTTTTACTATACCTCGCATAAAAGGAGTCATAAAACCTAAAGATATATTACTAGAATATAACTATATTGGTGCATCAATTGATAAAGTTGAAGTACATTTAGGGCAAATTGAATTTACAAGTGAGCATGTAATCATAAACCTTCATCAAGACTTTGGTGAAGGAGAAGGAATTCGAGAAATATCATTTAATGGTAAATATCTATTAACTGGTCGTGATAACTGCACCTAACAAGACATTCAAGCAGGACAAATAACAGTTGGCTATTTACTCCTTCGTCGCTTATTTTAGCCAACTATTATTTGCCTCTTAATGGGGCGTTATATGCCTAAAGGGATTTTGTGTTTACATTTCTATATTTATTTTCAAATTTAGTTGGGTATTTTTTTAGCTTTAATTTTATTCTGAATAGGCTAAAAGTTAGCGAGCAACGAAGAAAGAGAGCTGCTTATTTAAGTTTGTTATTACTAGGCATTCAATTAGTTAGCTCTACTTTATGTGAGCTAGTTGCTCTTGACGATTTAGCGGCATTGCTGTTAACTATTATTATCTTTTTAGCTGTCATACGAAAGCTTCTAAAGTTAACTGTTTGGCAAACTATATTAATTCCCATAGTTGTACCAATAATAGGGCAACTTTGTTTTGTTATCATATTTGCTTTAAGTATCAAAGTTTTCGGGCCAATTACGGTGTAGTCGGCATATAACAAGCCATTCAAAAGGACAAAAAACAGTTTGCTGTTTTCGTTCCTCAACATTTTAGCAAACAATTTTTAGCCTCTTAATGGGGCGTTAGGTTTTTTATGAAGGTACGAAGTTTATTCAAAAATATATTTGCCACAATCGGGTTTTTTACTTCGTTGTGTCTAATTTCATATGCATATAACTTCTTTAACCCAGAATCTGTAAACATCCAAAGAGATCTTTTTGATTGGACTATTGTTGGCGAGTATCCGAATGAAAATAACTCTGTGGTTGCTGTTCTAGAATATGGAGTTACAAATACAGGGGCAAATACAGCACCTTTTTATAGGCTAAAACTCAAAGTTCAAGAAAACTCAGAATATTGGCTAAATAATCAAAATGTATGGAATAGCCAAGTTCAAGTGCAACCAATTATAACTTGGCTTAATGCTACAACAGTCGAGTTAAGCCAATACCCCAGTACTATTTGGGATTACAATCCAAGCATTAAGTTAAATGAACATTGGTATAATTTACAAATCAAGGTGTTACCAAAAACCTAACAAGAAATTAAACAAGGACAAAAAACAGTTGGCTTTTTGTTCACTACGTTCACCTATTTTAGCCAACAATTTTTTGCCTGTTAATTAGGCGTTGAGGCTGTAGAATTACTCTTTTTAGGAACGTATTCTACTATTTTGAATTGATTGCTTTTTAACCTTGAATCCATCCGTTCGCTGTGATCTAATAGATATTATTCACCCACGGTAAACTGTTATGGCTAACTATAAGCCTGACTTATCCTGTCAAAATAAATTCAT
>NZ_WTKY01000020.1:0-84939 GCF_011378815.1 Pseudoalteromonas sp. 31A1
AGATTTGAAGATCTGATCATGACATTGAGATTTAGTTCAAAAAAATCCCCGCTAATTTCTTAGCAGGGATTTGTGTATAAGAGACAGCTATTAGCGCCTTTTTTAGTTAGTTAAAAACTTACTTATAGTTTTCGTAAATTTTATCGAGCGGTTCTGATAAACCACTTTCTTGCACTATACGTACATGTTCACGTTTTAATTCGCGTGCACTAGTCACACCACAAGAATGAGCTATTAGCCCAGCTCCGTAATGAATGTATTTATTATAGTTAGCTACTCGTTGCGCTTTATCAGCTACATTTAAGCCGCGTTGCAAACGCTCGTTATGCGTAGTGATCCCGGTCGGACAGGTATCTTTATTACATTGCATTGCCTGAATACAGCCCAGTGCAAACATATGCCCTCGAGCCGATACAACAAAATCAGCACCGAGCGCTAACGCCCAAGCCACCTTTGAAGGAACAATTAATTTACCAGACGCGATTATTTTAATACGATCTCGCAGTCCATGTTTTTCAAGCATATTAACTACAAGCGGTAAACTTTCGCGCAGTGGTAAACCCACTGAATCCATAAGCGGTTGTGGTGCTGCGCCCGTACCACCATCAGCACTATCTATGGTAATAAAGTCAGGCGCGGACTCTATACCACGGTGGTTTATTTCAGCGAACAACGTTTCTAACCATCCGTAAGCACCAATAACGGCTTTAAACCCTGTAGGTTTACCTGTCGCGTTACGCACAGTGGCAATCATATCGAGAATATCGGCTGGGTTTTTAATTTCAGGATGACCATTGGGGCTAATAGAATCTTGCCCTTCTGGTATGCCCCTAATTTTAGCTATTTCGGCGTTAACTTTGCGCCCTGGTAACATACCGCCTTTACCTGGTTTTGCACCTTGGCTCATTTTAAGTTCAAACATTTTTACTTGTTCATGAGCCGCTATTTCTTTTAGCTTTTCGGTACTTAAATTTCCATGCTCGTCTCGTGCACCATATTTAGCTGTACCAATCTGAAACACTAAATCGGCACCACCTTCTAAGTGATAAGGACTTAACCCCCCTTCACCGGTGTTCATCCAACAACCCGCTAGTTTTGCCCCTTTTGATAAGGCTCGTACAGCTGGCTTTGAAAGCGCACCAAAACTCATACCAGACACATTGAATAACGAGTTGGTCGTGTAAGGTGTTTTACAGTATGGACCCAAAGTAACATTACTCGGGTCGAGCGCTTCTTCGTCTAAAGTAGGAAATGCACAGTTCATAAACATAACCGTACCAGTTACTTCTAAGCTTTGCGTGGAGCCAAATGCAGCCGTACGGTCAACATCTTTTGCTGCACGATAAACCCAACTTCGCTCTGCGCGGTTAAACGGCATTTCTTCTCTATCTTGAGCAAAAAAGTACTGTCTAAAAAACTCACCTTGGCGTTCAAAAAAATATCGAAAGCGACCAATAACAGGGTAATTACGTCTAATTGCATGCTTGGTTTGTGTTACATCTCGAATATAAAAAACGACAACGATTAAAACCAATAACCCTAAAACAACAATAAACATACTTGCAAATACATCAATACTAAACATTATAAAATTACTCACCCAAGGCCCCTTGATGACTGTTTTTAAAATAAAAAAGTGCTATACCACCAAAATGACATAACACTTTTATTTGTTCAAGGCTTTAACTGCCTTATATCTAATTCTGTTGTTTAGCTAACTCTGCTTTTATATATAAACGCACTTGCGTTTCAAGTACCGATAAAGGCACTGAACCATGGCGTAATATTTGATGATGAAATTCACGAATATCAAAGCTTTTTCCTAGCGCTTGCTCTGCTTCAATGCGTAAACGCTTAATAGTAAGCTCACCTATTTTGTACGAAAGCGCCTGTGCAGGCCATGTTATATAACGATCGGTTTCTGTTTTAACGTTATGCAACGAAAGCGCTGTATTTTCGCTCATAAAGTTCATGGCACGCTCGCGACTCCAGCCATACATATGCATACCTGTATCAACAACTAAACGCGCTGCTCGCCACATTTCATACGTTAAACGACCAAAACGGCTATATGGGTCTTGATAAAAGCCTGCCTCTAAACCTAAATACTCAGAGTAAAGCCCCCAACCTTCGCCAAATGCCGAGAGGTAAGCATCACGGCGATAGCTCGGCAGATTTTCAAGCTCTGCATTAAGTGATATCTGTAAATGATGACCTGGCACGGCTTCGTGCAGCGTTAATGCTTCTAAAACATACAAAGGGCGCTTATCTAAAGCGTAAGTATTTACCCAATAATACCCTGCTTCATCATCTCGATTAGAGCCTGAATATCGACCGGTTGTGTATTTAGGTGCAATACTTGCCGGTACAGGTGCTACACCATAAGGTTTGCGCGGTAAGGTATGAAATAATTTAGGCAGTTGTGCATCCATTTTTTTAGCAATATAAGATGCTTCTTTTAAAAGTTGCTCTGGTGTTGTGGCGTAAAATTGTGGATCAGTGCGTAAAAAGTGGATAAATTCGGCAAACGTGCCTTTAAAACCTACCTCTGCTATTACGTTTTCCATTTCACTACGAATTCGCTCAACTTCTTTTAAGCCAAGTTCGTGAATCTCTTTAGGTGTCATATCGGTAGTGGTGTAGTACTTAGCTCTATTTTTATAAAACGCTTCGCCATTAGGTGTATTTGATGTACCAATACTTGTACGTGCACCAGGTCGATATTGCTGCGTAAAAAACGCTAAATAACCTTTATAAGATTTTATAACCTCTTCTTTTATAATATTTTTAGCTTTTTGTTGTAGTGCTTTAAATTCACTTTCACTTAAACCAGCTGTGTTAGTTAAAAATGGTTTATAAAATTCAGACGTAGTTACATCGTCAACAATGTAAGCATTAATTGAATCTTCATAACCTTCTAATACAGCTCTAGGTTGAGTAAGCCCAGTTTCAAGTCCTTTTGTCATCCAATACATGTTTTGCTCAAAAAAGCGTGGAACTTGCGCCAATCGTGCAAGATACACTTGGTAATCTTCCGGGTTTTTATATTGAGAGCTATTTATTATGTACGACAAACCAGAATGAAACCCATATTCAGAGGTGAGCGGCATATAGTGCGCATTAAATACATATTCATCGACACTGTTTTGTACTTGAGCTCGAATAATATCGAAGTTAATTTGATTTTCGTCGCTTAGCTTTTCAATATTAATAATGTCTAATTCAGAAAGTAATCGCGTTTTATTTTTATATTCTTGCGCTAAAAATTCAGGGGATAAATTTGGTAATAAATAACCTTCAACACCACCTACACTATCGTAAGGGTTAATACTTTCTCTATAATCAACAATACTTTGCGCTACTTGAGTAAATTGTTGATCTGAATTTTGCATGGTCATTTGGCATGCACTTAATGAGCACAAAACCGTGATACCAAATAAAGATTGGCGAAGTGGCTTAATTAAAAAATGATTCATTATAATGTAACTTAGCAGTGTTATTAATTTCATAAAGCTATCGTAGGGTAAATAAATAGCAAGTAAATGAGACCAACCTCATAGTAATAATCCCTACTTATACCAAGTGTATTAATACGTTACATACATTAAATGAAGTAAAAACCAGCCTAATTGATGAGAAAAACAGCGATTAAGCTGCTAAAGCAAAATTTAAGTTCCCTAACTATCGTTTTTGCTTTTAAATAGCCCGGATAATGATTACTGTATAAAAAATAATAAAAAGCTCGGACGCATAACCGCCTCATGGAATGAGATATTTTAAAATTTGCACTTATGCGTACTTAGTTGGTATTTAAAATGATGTTCCATGATTCCATGGCTATTGCACAAGAAAAAATGACCAAAGTGTGTGTTTTTTTAGAGCGCTATACGCTCCCACCTACGCCGCTGAATTATCACGTTATTTATGCTTATACCAGTCAAACTAATCTCAAGCTAAATAAAGCTTTAGACCGTGCTATCGCTGTTGAAGACAATATAGATAGCGTTTTAATTGAACAACTACATTCTGAGTTTTTAAATACTGGCCACAAAGCGCAAGTCAACATGATTCAAAATGTTGATGGTGTTATAAACTCACTTTCTCAAAATTCTCAAACTACTGAAAAGCAAATAATTCGCTTTGCGGGTCAAGTGAGCGAATGCGTACATTCGCTAGATGAGAACAACATAGAACAAAGCCGTCAAGCGCTTGAAGTTCTTCATAATCAAACCGCCGAATTACTCAACCAACATAAGCAATTTAAGCAAGAGCTAAGCAAAGCCAAACAACTACACGAAAAAACACAAAAGCAGCTAACTCAACTTCGTAAACAGCATATTATTGATAGCCAAACAGGGCTTTATAAGCGCCATTATTTAACGCAACAAACCCAAGTGTGGACTAATCAACAAAAATCTATTTGCGCAATAGCGATTCAAATAGACAACCTTGATCACTTTACTAAAAATTATGGTGATATTATTGGTGAAGTCATTTTGAGTAAAGTCGCTAAGCAAGTGCAAAAATATGTTTTTCAAAGTGGCTTACCTGGTCGCACAGCAAAAGATCAATTTACTGTTCTCCTCGCCGACATAGACCCAGATACAGCTAATGTTATTGCCGAAAAAGTACGAAATGGGGTCGAAAAGCTACGCTTTGTTAGTTCAAAAACAGGTATCAAGCTACCAAGTATTGGCTTATCACTAGGAATTGCTCAGCATCAACAAGAAGATGATTTTAATCAGTTAGCAAAAAAAGCATCTCATGCGGCTTTTAAAGCACGTTCATTAGGTCAAAGTAGTTACACTGCAGGGCAATAAATTACCTGATAAATCATATTCAAATTGCGCCTACTGTGTACAATAAAGTACACTAACCTCTATTGTCACGATAGAGATTAATCATGAACGAAACCGAACAAAAGACCACGCATTTTGGTTATAAAACAGTAGCCGAGAACGATAAAGCTTCTATGGTTGCTGATGTATTTCACTCAGTAGCTGCAAAATACGATGTAATGAATGATTTAATGTCTTTTGGGGTGCATCGTTTATGGAAACGTCAAACTATTGCAAGCTCAGGTGTTCGTAAAGGCCATCATGTACTCGATTTAGCCGGCGGCACTGGCGACTTAACGGCAAAGTTTAGCCAATTAGTGGGCGAAACGGGTCAAGTTGTTTTGGGTGATATAAACTCATCTATGCTTAAAGTTGGTCGTGAAAAACTTCATAATCTTGGATTAGTGGGCAATATCGACTACGTACAAATGAATGCAGAAATGCTACCGTTCCCAGATAATAGCTTTGATGTGATCACTATTGCCTTTGGCTTACGTAACGTTACCGATAAAGACAAAGCATTACGCTCTATGTACCGTATTTTAAAGCCAGGTGGTCGTTTACTTGTTTTAGAGTTTTCAAAACCAGAGCATGACGTACTTAGTAAAGCTTACGATTTTTACTCATTTAATTTATTGCCTACAATGGGTAAGCTAGTTGCTAACGACAGTGAATCGTATAAGTATTTAGCTGAATCTATTCGTATGCATCCAGATCAAGACACGCTAAAAGCGATGATGGAAGATGCAGGCTTTGAGCAAACAACATACCAAAACCTCACAGGCGGAATTGTTGCGCTGCACCGTGGTTTTAAATATTAAGGCTAGCAGTTATGGCGCTTGAGAAAATAACAAAAAATAATAATGATGCAATGCCATCTGAATTTTTTATGTTACCTAATTTTGTACTTTCGCTTATTGAGCGTGTACTAAATCAAGCACTTAGCCTTGACCCACAATTATCTCAAAAGCTAAGCGCCGTTAAACATCAGCGCTTAGTGGTTGAAGTAAGAGACTGGCAACAAAGCATCCAACTTGTTTATAGCGCTGAGCAATTACACTTATATAGTGCCCAAAGCAATGAAAACGCAGATTGTATGATCAGCGCCGACATAGGTACGCTTTTAGCGCTCAAAAACCCAGCAATGCTTACCCAATTAATTCGCCAAGATAAGCTCGACTTGCAAGGCGACTTAAATATTGCGCAAACTTATAGTAATGCGTTTTCAGGCATTGATATTGATTGGCCTGAGCAGTTTTCTAAATATATTGGCGATACCCCCGCTCAGCAGTTATACCTGCACTTAAAAAAACTAAAACAAAACGGCAGCAAAACCAATACTAAAATAAGTACAATGCTTACAAGTTTATGCCAAGATGAGCTCGCAATTACTATTCATCCATTAGAACTTGAGCAGTTTAAACAAACAAATAGAGAGCTCAAAGGGCAAGTGGCTGCCGTTGAGCAGCGCATAAATGCTTTATTAAACTCTTTTTCATCTCCGAAGCCTCTCTAAGGATTTTTTGTGTCGACTGCACGTTTATATAACATCACCAAAACGTTACTTAGCTATGGGCTAGACGAACTAATTCCAAAACATAAGATCCCTTGGTTTGGTAAAGTAGCTCGCGGCAGTTTATTTTGGCTACGTAATCAACACAAAGAAAAATCTCATGGTTTACGCTTACGTTTAGCACTGCAAGAGCTTGGCCCTGTTTGGATTAAATTTGGTCAAATGCTCTCAACCCGTCGTGATTTACTCCCACATGATATCGCTTTAGAGCTGGCATTTTTACAAGATCAAGTTCAGCCATTTGAAGGTGAGCTAGCCCAAAAAATAATTGAAAAAGCACTCGAAGTTAACGACATAAGCGAATTGTTTAGTGAGTTTTCACAAACACCATTAGCGTCAGCATCAATAGCACAAGTACATACAGCAAAGCTGATTGATGAGCAAAGCATTGAGCAAGATGTCGTAATTAAAGTCATTCGACCAAATATTCACGAGCAAATTAATGCAGACTTGGCGTTAATGGAAAAACTTGCCAAAGTCCTCGCTAAGGTACACAACGAATCAAAACGTCTTCGTCCTGTCGAAGTTGTTAAGGAGTATAAAAAAACGCTTCTTGATGAACTCGATTTAATGCGAGAAGGTGCCAATGGCATACAGCTAAAGCGTAACTTTGAAGGTTCTGAGTCATTGTATATACCTGCAGTGTATAGTGATTACAGCCGCAGTAATGTACTTGTAATGGAGCGTATTTACGGTATACCCGTATCTGATAAAGATGCGCTTATGGCGCAAAACACCAATATGAAGTTATTGGCTGAGCGTGGCGTAGAGGTATTTTTTACGCAGGTGTTTAGGGACAGCTTTTTTCATGCCGATATGCACCCTGGCAATATATTTGTTTCTCGCGAGCATCCTGAAAATCCAATGTATATCGGTATTGATTGCGGTATTGTTGGTACTTTAAGTAAAGAAGACAAACGCTACTTAGCCGAAAACTTCATTGCCTTTTTTAATCGCGATTACCGCCAAGTAGCACAGTTGCATGTTGATTCTGGCTGGGTACCACACGATACCAGTATTGAAGAGTTTGAATTTGCGATTCGCACTGTATGCGAGCCTATATTTAATAAGCCCCTTGCTGAAATTTCATTTGGTCACGTGCTCGTAAATTTATTTAATACCGCACGTCGTTTTAACATGCAGGTACAACCACAGTTAGTCCTACTACAAAAAACCTTATTATACGTTGAGGGATTAGGGCGTCAGCTGTATCCGCAACTCGACTTATGGAAAACAGCCAAACCCTTTTTAGAAGATTGGGTAAAGCAACAAGTCGGCCCGTTATCTATATTGAAACAAATGTATGCTAACTTACCATTTTGGGCTGAAAAAATGCCCGAGCTACCCGATCTAATTTACCAAAATTTAAAGCGTGCACCACACGCTCATCAACCTCAAGAACAAAAGGTATCTCATAAACCTTTAATTTTAGGTTTATTTGGTAGTGCTACAATGATCATGGCAACACTTTGTTATTTACAGTACGATTTAGTAGCTGCAAGTATTGCAATAGGCTTATCTGTTATTAGCTTTATAGCAGCATGGCGCAGCGCATAAACTGAGTGCTATTTACGCTATTTGGCGTATAATTAGTATTTAAAATAGACATTTAACCATTTTATATATTGGAGAAAACCATGGGTTTTGGTGGTATTAGTATTTGGCAATTATTAATTGTTTTGGCAATCATAGTTTTGCTTTTCGGCACAAAAAAGCTACGCGGTATGGGTGGAGACATTGGCGGCGCTGTTAAAGGCTTCAAAAAAGCAATGTCGGATGATCAAGCTAACGAGCAAGAAAAATCAGAGCAAATTCAACAATCAGAAAAAAGCACCGTTGGCGACTCAATCAATACTGAAAAAACCAAAGATAACAATAAGGTTTAATAAGTATGGGTATGTGGGAACTTGTTGTAGTTTTTATTGTTGGCTTAGTGGTACTCGGCCCTGAGCGCTTACCTGTTGCTATTAGAACAGTGAGTAAATGGGTTAAAACCGCTAAGTCGGTTGCCAACTCGGTAAAAGCAGAAGTAAGTGAAGAACTGCGCATTCATGAACTTCACGAAAACCTTAAAAAAGCAGAACAACAAGAACTAAAAGATTTAAGCCCTGAGCTACAAAGCTCATTAACAGAGCTACAAAAAGCGGCTGAGTCAGTTACTCACAGCTACAAGAAACAACAACCGGATACATCAAATAGCCAACAACTTGATGAAAAAAAGTGAAGTTTATCTCTCACTTTGTGGTCAACTTACTACATGGTATAAAAAATAATGGTTGAGGAAGTAAAATCGGGGTTTGTATCTCATTTAATTGAGTTACGTGATCGACTAATAAAAGCACTATTGAGCATTTTATTATTTTTTATCGCACTGTTTTATTTTAAAGATGATATTTACGAACTTATAGCTGCACCATTAGTGGTTCATTTACCTAATGGCGCGACCATGATAGCTATAAATGTGAGTGACCCTTTTATAGTCCCTATGATGCTTACTTTTTTTGTTGCAGCTTTATTATCTACTCCATGGATACTTCATCAAATTTGGGGGTTTATAGCTCCTGGCTTGTACCAAAATGAAAAAAAAATGCTAATACCTATACTAATCTCAAGCGTTGTCTTGTTTTATGGTGGTATCGCTTTTTGTTATTTTGCAGTACTACCAATTATATTAGGTTTTTTTACAAGCACAGGTCCTGAGATGATGACTCTCGCACCCGATATCGCTAGCTATCTAGGGTTCGTATTAAAACTATTTTTTGCATTTGGTGTCGCTTTCGAAATTCCAGTAGCTATTATGCTGCTATGCTGGAGTGGCGCAACAACAACAAAAAGCTTAAAAGAAAAGCGCCCTTATATCGTGGTGGGTGTATTTGTAGTGGCAATGTTTTTAACACCGCCTGATGTTTTATCACAAACATTATTAGCATTTCCGATGCTTCTTTTGTTTGAACTAGGTTTAATTTTAGCAAAATTTTATACCGCCAAACCACAAAAAGAATCTGAGGAATAAAATGAAAAAACAACTACTCTCACTATTGGTTTTATTAAGTGCCCCAACTTTTGCTGCGCAAACTGAATTTAATACTCAGGCCCTGCAAGCATGTAGCTTTATTGAAAATGACTTTAACCGATTACTTTGCTATGACAATACAATTGCTGGTAAATCACTAACAAAGCCAACAATAACAAAAACACTCACTCCACCAACGGCTAACAATGTACCTCAAGCCGTAGCTGCTGCACCAATGCAAGCAAAGGCAAAAACTGACGATTTTGGCTTAGAGCACAAAGAATCACAGGTAGAAAAAGAGACTGAAATTAAAGCTATGGTTACTTCAGTGAAAGAAGCAGCTTATGGCGAGTTAATTATTTCGCTAGATAACGGCCAACAATGGCGTCAAATTGGCTCTGACAGCATGCGTTTAAAAGAAAACGATACAATTGTAATCAGCCGCGGTGCATTCAACTCCTTTTTACTGAAACAAGACGGTAAAAACCGCTCTATTCGCGTTAAACGTACTAAATAATGTCATATACGTTAATTGATGCTGGAGTTAACTTAACTAATCATCAATTTGATGACCAGCATTATGATGTAATTACCCGTGCAAGCGAAGCCGGTGTTAAAAATATGCTTATTATAGGTTGTGACATTGCGAGTAGTCAGCAATCACTTGAACTTGCGATAAAACATCTCCAATATTCTACGGCGGGTGTCCACCCACATGATGCTAAATCGGCGACGAATGAATTAGAAGCACAATTAACTGCACTTGCAAACAATAAGCAAGTCATAGCGATTGGTGAATGCGGCCTTGATTATAACCGTGACTTTTCGCCTCGCGATGTACAGCGTAGTGTTTTTAGACGCCACCTAGCACTTGCCGAAAAATTAGATTTACCTGTTTACTTACATGAACGTGATGCAAGTGACGACATGCTAAGTATTTTAAAAGAGTTTAATATTCGCGGTGTACTCCACTGCTTTACGGGTAACTCAGCAGCTCTAAAGCAATATTTAGATTTAGGTCTGTATATTGGTATAACGGGTTGGGTATGTGATGAAGGGCGTGGTAAAGATTTACAACAACTAGTGCCTAGCATTCCTCTAGATCGATTATTAATAGAAACTGATGCACCATTTTTAATTCCACGAACAGTTAAGCCAAAACCTAAATCGCGTAAAAATGAACCCGCTCTGCTTCCTTATATCTGTCAAACGGTTGCACAACTTTATCAAATAGATGAAGAAGTTGTGGCCCACAAAACTACAGAAAACTTTTACAATGTTTTTGGTTTAAAGAGCTGCTAATGGCGTGCGCAAAAGCATTACTAAGTCTATTGATGCTTCTTTGCACTTTTTGCTCTTTCGCAAGCCCTGTAATAATAAAACATGATTTTAACTCCCAAGACATTAATAACCTGCATTACTCTTTTGAACCAACTTCGCTATTAGATGCACAACAAAGTAGCCATATACAGTGGCAAAAAAACACAGGTAAACCTCTTAACCTAGGTCTTGAGCAGCGTTCTGTATGGATGAAATTTAAAATAAAAAACACGCTTAGTTATGATACCGAACAACTGTTGTCACTAAACAACCCTCTGCTAAACGACGTTCAAGTATATCAGTTACATAACTCGCAATTAATTTCTCACACCCAAATTGGCGATGGATACCCCCTTAATAAGCGTGCGATTAAGAGTGAATCTTTATTAGTTAAACTAATTAGCCCTGCAAATAGCGAAACCATTATTATTATGAGAGTGACGAATAGCTCCGGCTTGCGAGTCCCTTTAACGCTGTGGCAACCAGAAGCTTATTTGGCACATAAAGGTAAACTTAATTTACTCTATGGCTTATTGATTGGTTTTATATTTTCTTTAGGCGTGAGTTGCTTAGTTTTATATAGTTTTTCACGTAAACGTTATTTTGTTTATGCTGGTTTAATTACCCTCACATTAGGTAGCTTATTAGCCTACATTTGTGGCTTTGGCCTGAAATATATTCACCCTAATTTGCCAGTGTTACAGCAAGTTATGATCCCTATATTACTTATGCTTATTGCTTTAATGTTTTTGCCTTTACAAAAGCAAATTTGCCATCCAAAGCCCTCTTTTTTACTAACGGTTCAAAAAGTGATAGTTAATGCATTAGGTGTCTCGTTATTGTTTATTTGGCTATTTCCAACCCATATAGTGACACTATTTTGCTTAACTACTATCCCAATCGTTTTAGGCTTTTATATTGCAACTACACTTATGTGCATACGTTTATCACCTTCTAAACCTAATAAAGCGCTACTGCTCGTATTAGTTTTTTTCTTGGTGGTGATGCTTTATTTTATTGTTGCAGTAATAGGGTTATACGCCTTTGACAGAAGTACATTAGCATTTGTATTTACATGCTTTTTTAGCTGCACATTTTGTCTATGCTACAGTGTAATGAAGTTATTTATTTTGCAACGTGATGAAGAAGTAATTGCTCAGCAAACCTTGATTGCTGAAAATGCAGCTCAAGATACGCTACTTAAAGAGCGCTTAAAGTTACAAGAAAAAACACGCCAAGAACTCGAATCACAAGTCGACGAACGCACCTTTGAATTACAAGTTACACTCAGAGAACTTGAAGAAAAAAACCGCTCACTTGAGTTACTCAATACCGAAGACGCTTTAACCGGAATAAAAAACAGACGCTTTTTTGATAAAAAGCTAATAATGGAGATTCGTCGGTCTCGCCGAGAACAAACGCCGCTTAGTATTGTTATGCTTGATATAGACCGATTCAAAAGCATTAACGATACATACGGACACATAATTGGCGATCAAGTTATTAAAGCTGTATCTGACCTTATAAAAGATCATTTAAAGCGACCACTCGATGAAGTTGCTCGTTATGGCGGTGAAGAGTTTGTGGTGCTATTACCTAATACCCCCAGCGAAGGTGCACAAGACATAGCTGAAAAAATACGAGCAGCTATCTCAGCCAGTACAGTAACGGTTGCCAATAATGATATTCAATTTACAATTAGCGCTGGTGTATACACCAGCATTGCTGATGATGTTAGCAACCCTCAAATTTTTACTGAGTGCGCCGACAAAGCACTTTATTACGCAAAGCAACATGGCCGTAATCAAGTAATCACTTTTCCATTACCACAGTAGGAGCATATTAATATGGCCCAATCAGGATTAGACCTTTTCCCGTATACTCGCATGCGCAGAATGCGCCGCAGCGACTTTTCTCGCCGCTTAATGGCCGAAAACCAACTTAGTGTAAACGATTTAATTTACCCTGTATTTGTACTAGAAGGTAAAAATCGTCGCGAAGTAATTGAATCAATGCCTGGTATTGAACGTCTATCGATAGATTTACTATTACTTGAGGCAAAAGAACTTGTTGAGCTTGGCGTACCTGCCGTTGCTATTTTTCCGGTAACCCCTGCGGACAAAAAATCACTATTTGCCGAAGAAGCATATAATGACGATGGCTTAGTGCAACGCACTGTTCGCGCTTTAAAAGAAGCCTTTCCTGAGTTGGGTGTAATTACTGATGGTGCACTTGATCCATTCACGACGCACGGTCAAGACGGCATTATTGATGACACAGGCTATGTAATAAACGACGTAACCACCGAAATTTTAGTTAAACAAGCACTCTCGCATGCAGAAGCGGGCGCTGATGTAATTGCCCCTTCGGACATGATGGATGGCCGTATTGCTGCAATTCGTGAAGCACTTGAAGCTGATGGGTTTGTGCATACCCGTATTATGGCCTACTCAGCTAAATATGCATCTAGCTACTATGGCCCATTTAGAGACGCAATAGGTTCTGCTGGGAACTTAAAAGGTGCCGATAAAAAAACCTACCAAATGGACCCAGCAAACTCTGATGAAGCAATACGTGAAGTCGCATTAGACTTACAAGAAGGCGCTGATATGGTCATGGTTAAGCCTGGCATGCCTTATTTAGATATTGTACGTCGTGTTAAAGACGAGTTTGGTGTACCTACTTTCGCATATCAGGTAAGTGGCGAGTATGCAATGCACAAAGCAGCTATTGATAACGGTTGGTTAAGTGAGGAAGCTACTATAATGGAGTCTTTACTTGCATTTAAGCGTGCAGGCGCTGATGGAATATTGACCTATTTTGCTAAGCAAGCCGCACAATACCTAGCTAAAAAGTAAGGTTTTTATAAAAAGGCGGTTAAACCGCCTTTTATTTACATTCGTTTACATTTTTGTATTATTTTCGTCATATTTATTCTCTAAACTGGTGTCCCATTTTGGGATTAATACACGGGAATAATAAAAAAATGTTTAAAACAAAAATAACACCACTCGCACTTGTTATAGCAAGTCTCAGTGCACCAGCCTCCGCAGATCTAATCATTTCAGAATACATAGAGGGAAGCAGTAATAATAAAGCAATTGAGCTTTATAATAACTCGTCATCTCCACTAACTCTTGATCAGTACTCACTAAGTTTGTATGTAAATGGCAAAACTACAATTCAATCAACTCTTGATTTGTCTGGTACTTTGGCAGCTAACAGTACCTTTGTTGTTGTTAATTCAAGTTCAAATGATGCACTAAAAGAAAAAGCCGATTTAGAACATGGTGTTGCTAACTTTAATGGTGATGATGCATTAGTCCTAATGCAAGGTAGCACTGTAGTCGATAGCTTTGGCCAGCGCGGTGTAGATCCCGGTTCGTTTTGGTCTGAGGGCGCAGTACAAACACAAAATAAAACACTTCGTAGAAAAGATAGTATTACCGCAGGTAGAACAACACCTGACGCAGAGTTTAACCCAAGTGAAGAATGGGTACAGTTTGACCAAGATGACTTTGATGGCTTAGGTTCACATGCAGGTAATGGTGGAACAACACCTGAACCAATTCCAGAACCAGAACCACTTGAACCACTTGTTTGTGGCGCAGAAAAAGTACTAATTAACGCTATACAAGGCGATAGCTCTGCAAGCCCGCTTGTTGATACTTTAGTAGAATTTGAGGGTATTGTAACCGCAGACTTCCAAGATGATGATCAATTAAAAGGCTTTTTTGTTAGCTCACTTGCTGCTGACATAGATGCAAATCCTCTCACCTCTGAAGGTGTATTTGTTTATTTTGCAGATATTGACGTAAACGTAGGCGACCATGTCCGTGTACAAGGTACTGTAGAAGAATATTTTGATGCAACACAAATCGGCAGTGTTAGCCAAGTTGCCGTATGTGACACTGGTTTAGCTGCAGCAGCTACAAAAATCACTTTACCCTTAGCTGATACAACTGATTTAGAAGCTTTTGAAGGTATGTTAGTTACATTAGAACAACCATTAGTAGTAACTAATAACTTTGGCCTTGGTCGATATGGTGAAGTTGAATTAGCAACAGAACGCTTGTATCAAGGTACCCAAGTTGCATTACCTGGAGATGCAGCTAATGCAGTTGAAACTGAAAATCTACTTAAAAAGATTTTACTAGATGATGGCTCTACAGTACAAAACTTAGACCCTACAGCCTACCCAACTCCAGGTTTATCAGCAGAAAATACATTACGTACTGGCGATACAGTTAATACGGTTACGGGGGCACTTGCTTATAGCTTTAGTCTTTACAGAATCCACCCAACTGTAGCACCTTCGTTTATTGCAACAAATGCACGTGAAAATGCGCCTGAACTTAATGCTGAAGCAGATTTACGTGTAGCTAGCTTTAACGTACTTAATTACTTTAATGGTGATGGCCAAGGCGGAGGGTTCCCTACAGCCCGAGGTGCAGATTCAGAAGCTGAATTTACTCGCCAAGAAGCTAAAATTGTAAGTGCCATTAGCGCTATCCAGGCCGATGTTGTTGGTTTAATGGAAATTGAAAATGATGGTTTTGGCGAATTTAGTGCAATTGCAAGCTTAGTAGATGCATTAAATGACGCTGATAGTGCTAACAACTATGCATTTGTTGATTTTAACGTAGATCAAATTGGTACCGATGCAATTACTACCGCACTTATCTATCGTGCTAACAAAGTAGAAGAAGTAGGTACTGCTGCTATTACGACTGAGGCTCCATTTGATTTTAGTAACCGTGCTCCAATTGCACAAAGCTTTAAATCATTAGAAACTGATGAAGTATTTACTGTTGCTGTGTCACACCTTAAATCTAAAAGCTGTGGTAGTGCTTCTGGAAACAATGCAGATTCAGGTGATGGACAAGGCTGTTGGAATGAAATACGCACAGAAGGTGCTAATGCATTCGCAAATTGGCTTGATAGCAAACCAACCGGTGTTGACGACGAAGATACTATTTTAGTCGGCGATATGAATGCTTACGCAATGGAAGATCCTATACGTGCATTTGCTGATAAAGGCTACAAAAATGTAGTTGCAGAAATTGATGGTGATACGCTTGGTTATTCTTACAGTTTTTCTGGTCGCGCAGGTAGTTTAGATCATGCAGTAGCTACCCAATCACTACTTAGCAAAATTGTCGCAGCAACAGATTGGCACATCAACGCAGATGAACCTATTTCTCTTGATTACAATGTAGAGTTTAAAAGCGAAGGTCAACAATCTAGTTTGTACTCTGAAAGTGCATACCGCGCATCAGATCACGACCCTGTAATTATTGATATTAAATCTGAAATCACTTTAACACCTGAAGAACAAACGCCAGTTATTAAAGCTGATCAAGTTTTTGCAGTCGATGAAAACAGCGCAATTGGAACAATTATCGGCACACTCGATTTTAGTGATCCAAATGCCGATGAATCACCAGTTGTTAAATTTATTACATCAGATAATGACAGCGTTTCTATTAACAATCAGGGGCAGCTAATTGTTGCTGGAGAGATTGATTACGAATTTGAAAATCGTATTACTTTAACAGTGCAAGCTCAGGATAGCGTGGGTAACTTATCTAACGTTGAAAAAGTAGCCGTGAAAGTAAATAACTTACGCTCAGATGATGATAATGATGCAGGTTCATTATTATGGTTATCACTTCTTTTAGCACCACTATCAATAGTGCGTCGATTTAAAAAGAAATAACTAAGTTAAATCTAAACATTTAAAAGCCGCTCTTGCGGCTTTTTTATTTTATACAAATGTAATTCAGACAAGCTTCATTAAACCCCCCGTAATATGTTCAGACGATCTGTGAATCTTCTAGTAATTAATCAGTAACAACTACATACATTTGAGTGAATTTTACACAACAAAACCTCAGTGAATTATGTATGTAAACATTACCTATTGAAAAATATGAACTTTTATTAAGGTTTAAATTTTGCTCTAAGTTATTTAGAAGGTACTTACAAAATAAAATCAATATTTACCCTAAACGTAAAAATAAGTCGTGTTTTTATAAAGGAATGAGAATGAAACAACTAACCCAAAATCTGCCTAAATGGCAAAAGAAGTCAGCACCACTACTGGGTCTACTTATTATTTTTTCGACTTGGGGCAATAGCAACCAAGCGATTGCTGCAACCGTTGATGTAGCAATCCCACAAAGTAGCTTATTTGACGTAATTAGCGCCCGCGCTAAAAAGTTAGCAAGCGAAGAATACGTGGCGCCTAAAAACATTGAGCTTGAAGCACTTAACAATATTGATTATCAAGATTACCGTTCAATTCGATTTAAAAAAGACAAAGCAGTATGGAAAGATGAAGGCCTGTACGAGCTGCAATTATTCCATCCTGGTTTTTTATATAAAACACCTGTGACAATAAATACCGTTGATAGCGACTCTAAACGCAGTCGCTTACCTTTCAGTACTGACTTTTACCAATACGATGGCACTGCTGCACCACTACAAGAAGAAATAGCTAAAAGTGTTGCGGATACTCAACTAGGCCATGCTGGATTTCGCTTACATTACCCGTTAAATACTAACGAGTATAAAGACGAAGTAATGGTATTTCAGGGAGCATCGTATTTTAGAGTTGTTGGCCCTCAGCAAGTTTATGGATTATCAGCTAGAGGCCTTGCCATTGATACTGCAGAAAATTCAGGTGAAGAATTTCCAATGTTCAAAGAGTTTTGGTTAGTTAAACCAAAGGCCGACCAAACACAAATTACCATTTTTGCATTATTAGATAGCCCATCTATATCGGGTGCATACAAGTTTAGTGTTGACCCTACAACTAATATGCTAGTTGATGTTGATATGCAGATATTTGCACGTAAAGATATTAAAAAGCTCGGCGTAGCTCCATTAACGAGTATGTTTTACCACGGTGAAAACAGTACCAAATTTTTTGATGACTATCGCCCTGAAGTTCATGACTCGGATGGCCTATTAACTCAATCTGCTGATGATAAATGGGTATGGCGCCCTCTTAACAACCCTTCACAGCTAAGTGTAACTTCGTTTTCATACAATAATCCAAAAGGTTTTGGGTTAGCTCAACGAGACAGAGATTTTAATAACTATCTGGACACAGAAGCACATTACCACAACCGCCCTAGTCTATGGATTGAACCACAAGGTGAATGGGGAAATGGCCGTGTAGAACTTGTAGAGATACCTACTGACACAGAAACTAACGACAATATCGTCAGTTACTGGGTACCAGAAAAGCCAATGAAAGCCGGTGATTCATTAAAGCTAAGCTACAAAATGACGACCTTTAATGCAGTTTTAACTCAGCACGAGAAAGCGAGAGTACTGCGCACAAGGATCGGTAGCGCCGCTTTACCTGGTGAGGACAACCCTCCACCAAAAAGCCATCGCCAATTTACTGTTGATTTTACTGGGTCAGAAATAAATCAACTCTCTGAACAGTTAAAGCTAGATGCCGACATTCAACTTACAACAGGCGAAGTAACCGACGTGAATGTACAAAAACTGCCTGATTCACGCGGATGGCGTGTAGCCTTTAAAATTGCACCACAGGACGATCAACCCGTTGATATGCGTTTATCGTTAAAACTACGTGATAAAGAAATTAGCGAGGTATGGAGTTATGTTTGGTACCCAAATGACATCAAGTAATAAAGGTAAGGGCACTCCAATGCCATTCAAAACATTAAGAGTTTGGCTATTTGCTATTGCAGCGCTTGGCACATCTGGCTACGGCATATCTATTATGTTTGAGATTTTAAGCTCAAACGGTATGACATTACTTGAGTATGCTCTTTTAGTATTATTCTCAATCACTTTTGCCTGGATTGTAACGGCATTTTGTAGTGGAACAATCGGCTTTGTATTACAGCTATTACGAATTGACCCACTTACGCTAAAGCGTATTAAACCAATTGAGTTTAATAGTGAGGCAATTAACGCCCAAAAAACCGCCGTTGTAATGCCTATTTACAACGAAGACACCCACCGTGTTATCGCGGGCTTTGAAGTAAGTCTGCAATCGTTAAAAGAAACAGGCCAACTTGCAAACTTTGATTTTTACTTATTAAGCGACACGCAAGACCCAGAAATAGCTAAAAACGAGCTAAGTGCATGGCATGCATTGTGTGAACGTTTAGGTGATACGGCTAAAAACGTTTTTTATCGTCGTCGCGAAGATAACAAACACCGTAAAGTAGGTAACCTAACCGACTTTTGTGAGCGCTGGGGCAGCCAGTACGACCATATGATTGTGCTTGATGCAGATAGCGTAATGACCGGGAAATGTATGTTAGAGCTTACTACAAGTATGCTCAACAACCCACAAGCAGGCCTGATCCAAACTATTCCGATCCCTGTTCGTCAAGATACCTTTTTTGGCCGCTTTTTACAGTTTGCGTCAGTGCTATATAGCCCAATGCTTGCTACTGGCTCAGCTTTTTGGCAAACTGATAAAGCCAACTACTGGGGTCATAATGCAATCATTAGAGTTGAAGCATTTATAACGTGCTGTGGCTTGCCAACACTAAAAGGTAATGCACCTTTTGGCGGCGAAATTTTAAGTCATGACTTTGTAGAAGCTTCACTACTTCACAGTGCTGGTTGGGATGTATTGTTGCTATCAGATATTGAAGGTAGCTATGAAGAAGTACCAAGTAACATTCTAGACTACGCTGTACGCGATAGACGCTGGGTGCAAGGTAATATTCAGCACTTAGGTTTACTATCGTCATCCAAATTAAAATTAATGAGTAAGCTACACTTTTTACTCGGTGCCACAGCCTATATTTCATCACTAATTTGGCTCTCAATGCTAGCGCTAAGTACTATTGATGCAGTAACGCGCGCATTAAATAGTGATGTGTACTTTAACCGTGTTTATCAATTATTCCCTACATGGCAAATAGCTAAAACCGATCTGATTGATTCACTCTTGTATTTAACTATTGTTATTTTATTAATGCCTAAACTAATGGGCATAATAGTCACCTTAATACATAGAAACAAACGCTTTGGTGGTTCAATTAAGCTCATACTAGGCTCAATCATTGAAACCGTATTTGCTATTATTGTTGCCCCATTAATGATGGTATTTCATGCTTACTTTGTACTTTGTGTGTTTTTAGGTAAAAAAGTGAAGTGGGATGCACAACCGCGCGAAGGTCGTATGGTTCCGTGGAAAGAGGCGTTTGGTTATACGTTATTCTCAACTATTGTGGCTATTGCATGGGGTTGTACGGCTTACTACTTCACACCAGTATTCTTTTGGTGGTTATCACCTATATTGCTGGGCTTAGTATTAGGCGCTCCGATTATCCGTTATACCAGTAGCATTAAACTCGGTGTACAACTAAGAAAGTTAGGTATATTTATTTGCCCTAGTGAAGTTGATAACGACTCAACTCTAGAAGCACTTAAAATACATCTAAAAGAAATTTCGGTACCAAAGGAAGGTGCTTATCCACAAACAATACCGGCACTACCACAAGAGCAGTTGGTAACAATGCCTATCCAGTCTTTTAAGAAGCCACGCAGGCTAAAGATGAAAGCGCTAAAAGCTAAGGCTATAAAAAAGTTTAATTAGCGCGTTATAAAACAAAAAAGGAGCGATTAATCGCTCCTTTTTACTATCTAAATTAAAGATCAAGCATTGCATTTATCGCTAATATTTTCAATTTTGTTAGCTAACTTATTGCAGTACATTTTAGAAATAGCTGATTGCGTTTCATCATCAAGTTGCCAGTTATAAAAATGGAACGTTTTACCATTATCTAACTCCACCTTAAAAATGGTGAAAAGAAAAAACGAACTAAATGATACGCAACTAATTTCCTCGCTATTGATATAACGCTTTGTGCATAAACGCGTATAACAAATGCCTGCTTTATAACAATGTAAAAAACGAAGATGAAGAATATTAAAAGTAGTAATAATCAGTAGAGCTGGCATTACAGTGAGAAAAACAATTTTTAGGTTCACAGAAAATATAATATGAATTAAAAATATTAAGCTGAATGCTAAAACGCATTTTGTAAATTGTAGCCACCAGTTTGGTGCTAATTTAATAGATTTCATGATTGTTACGTCTTATATAGAATTAATAGCAAACGTCTCTGCTGCGGAGACTTCCTTATCTGACTTTAGAGCTCTAGTCTAAAAGTGCTAGTATTCTACATTACGTATATAGATGCATCAACAGAAGTTCTTAAAATTCATACAGTTACATTTACTTTACAATTAACCTCTTATAAACCAACCAATTAAGTAATTGAGGTAAATAAATTGCTTTCTAGTACCTTTTTATTAATTAGTAACATAGGACTAATTAATAATAAAAAGTAGTTATAAACAACTAAAAAAATAAAACCAAATTATAGGCAATAAAAAACCCGCAACATGTGCGGGTTTTTTTAAAGAGTTAAAGAGCTAATTACTTAGCAGCTTTTTTCTCTTTTTCTGCAGCGATTACTGTATCAGCAACGTTTTGCGGACATGCAGCGTAGTGTGAGAACTCCATAGAGAACTGACCACGACCAGATGTCATTGTACGTAGTGTACCGATGTAACCGAACATTTCTGATAACGGTACGTCAGCTTTAATACGGCTGCCTGTTAAACCAGCTTCTTGGTCTTTCATCATACCACGACGACGGTTAAGGTCACCGATTACGTCACCAACGTGATCTTCTGGAGTGAACACGTCAACATTCATGATTGGCTCAAGAAGTTGTGCGCCCGCTTTAGGGATCGATTGACGGAAAGCGCCTTTAGCAGCGATTTCGAACGCGATTGCAGATGAATCCACGGCATGGAAACCACCGTCGAAAAGTTCAATTTCAACGTCAAGTACAGGGAAGCCAGCTAGAACACCAGTACCCATCATTGACTTGAAGCCTTTCTCAACTGCAGGCCAGAATTCTTTAGGTACGTTACCACCAACAACTGATGATTTAAACGTGAAACCTGAAGCAACTTCGCCTGGCTTGATGCGGTAGTCGATTTTACCGAACTGACCAGAACCACCAGATTGTTTCTTATGCGTGTAGCTATCTTCAATTTCTTTAGTGATAGTTTCACGGTAAGCAACTTGTGGTTGACCAACAATAAGGTCTACGCCGTAAGTACGCTTAAGAATATCTACTTTGATATCTAAGTGAAGCTCACCCATACCTTTAAGGATAGTCTCGCCTGAATCTTCATCAGTCTCAACTTGGAAAGATGGATCTTCTGCAACCATTTTACCGATAGCAACACCCATTTTCTCATTACCGCCTTTATCTTTAGGCTGTACAGCAATCGAGATTACTGGAGTTGGGAATACCATTGGCTCAAGTGTTACTGGGTGCTTAGGATCACATAATGTGTGACCAGTTTGCACGTTTTTCATGCCTACGATAGCAATGATGTCACCAGCTTGTGCGCTAGTTAATTCGTTACGATCATCTGCTTGCATCTCAACCATACGGCCAACACGCTCAGTTTTACCAGTAAACGAGTTAAGGATAGTGTCACCCTTGTTTAGTTTACCTGAGTAAATACGTACGAATGTTAATGCACCAAAACGGTCATCCATTATTTTGAATGCTAACGCTTTGAAAGGCTCGTCAGTAGATACTACTGCGAACTCGCCATTTTCGTTACCTTCTTCATCCATAAGAGGTTGAGGATCAACTTCTGTAGGACATGGTAAGTAATCAACAACAGCGTCAAGAATAAGCTGCATACCTTTGTTCTTAAACGCAGAACCACAGTATGTTGGGAAGAAAGCAAGGTCACGAGTACCTTTACGGATACAACGTTTGATGTCTTCTAAAGAAGGTGCTTCACCTTCCATGTAAGCTTCAAGTAGTGCATCGTCTTGCTCAAGGGCAGTTTCAACAAGCATTTCATAATACTCGTCAGTTTTATCTACCATGTCTGCAGGAACGTCTGTGATTTCGTAGTTTTCAGGAAGACCAGTGTCATCCCAAACGTATGCTTTTTTAGTTAAAACATCTACAACACCAACAAACTCATCTTCAATACCAATTGGTAAAGTCATGATTAGTGGAGTTGCGCCAAGTACTTTACGTACTTGCTCAGTTACACGGTAAAAATCAGCACCCATACGGTCTAATTTATTTACGAAGATAATACGTGCAACTTCTGAATCATTAGCATAACGCCAGTTAGTTTCTGATTGTGGTTCAACACCACCAGAACCACAGAACACACCGATGCCGCCATCTAGTACTTTAAGTGAACGGTAAACTTCAACTGTGAAGTCAACGTGTCCAGGAGTATCGATAACGTTAAAGCGGTGATCTTTCCAGAAACAGCTTACAGCCGCAGACTGAATAGTAATACCGCGCTCAGCTTCTTGTTCCATGAAGTCAGTAGTAGATTCACCATCATGAACCTCACCAGTTTTATGGATTTGACCAGTAAGCTTTAGGATACGCTCAGTAGTCGTGGTCTTACCCGCATCAACGTGCGCGAAAATACCAATGTTTCTGTACTTCGATAAATCTGCCATTAATTTTGCTCTTAATAAAGTCGATAAATTATTCCGCAGGAGTATAACATCACTTAAAGCGAACATCACCATACAAGCCGCTTAAAATGCAATCAATTCAACATATTTTTTTTATCGTCAGTATCTATTAAATATCAAACATAACAAAAAAAACGTAAGGCATTGAAATAGATGGAATTTAACATTTAAGTCTTAGGTACAAAAAGTTACTTCGCTATTTTATAGCAACGTTCAGGGCGGCCAATACTGCCATAACTTTGATCCGCTGTTAACTTACTGATTCAAGCAAATACTCCGAGTAACGGCGTGCTGTAGAGCGACTAACACCGACCAAGTCACCCATTTGCTGAGCGGTAAATGCGGTGGTTGCGTGCTTTATAAAAGCATAGTGTATTTTGCAAAGTAAAATGTGTGCCGAGCAATAAGACAAATAGCAAAGCTATTTTTAGAGATAATTAAATACCTTTATGCTTTCATTGTATTTATAACCTATGCATATAAATAATAAGCTAAATTGAGCTGAACTTATTCATTATCATAATTATAGATATAAATATGTGGATGGATTCAATTAACATCTCATTGTCAAAAAAGCCTGAATTTGGTACATTATTCCTTCAATAGTATTTATAAAAACAACTATAAGACCCTACAATGAAATGGAACTTCCTTCGACTCAGCTCTTGGCTAATTGCACTTACCTTATTAATTTTCTCTCATAATATTTTTGCGCAGCAATATAAAATAGATAAACCAGCTAATTGGGTTAATACACATATTATTGAGCAACCCAAGCATTCCGACATAACCAAAGTACGTGACGGCACACTTTATTTGTTACTCGATAACCAATCCTATATACCGAGCAGACAAAAACAGCAACGCTATACGCGTTTGGTTATGAAAGCTTTAAATCAAAGTGGTGTTGATTATATAAGCCAGCTTAATCTTGATTTTGATCCAAGTTACGAGTCGCTAACATTAAACAGCTTAACGATTATTAGAAATAATGAGCGTATTGATAAGCTTGGCAGCGCGAGAATGACGGTTATACAAGGTGAATCTGAGTTAGCTGATCGTATTTATAATGGTAGCTTATCACTCAATATTATTATTGATGATATGCGCAGTGGCGACATACTTGATTACAGCTACACAGTGACAGGTAGCAACCCTATATATGCTAATAAATTTAGTACAAGACGCACGCTTAACTGGTCGGTACCTGTAGTGCAACAAAATATGCGTGTACTTTGGGGTAAACAAACGCCTTTACATATTAATATAATAAACGGCACAGCAGATATTCAAGAAACGCTTAACAAATATGGCAAAGATTATTCTATAACTCTTTTTGAAGAACCCTTACTCGAGCAAAATTCTCAAACCCCAACGTGGTACGACCCATATACACAAGTTTACTTTTCTGAGTTTGACGATTGGGGTCAGGTAGTTAACTGGGCATATCCACTTTATCAATCAGCCATAGAAACCCCAAACAGCATTTTGGATGTAGCTGAAGAAATAAAAGCAAAACACACAAAAACATCAGACAAAATTGCCGCAGCACTGCGCTTTAGCCAAGACGAAGTTCGATATTTAGGGCTTGAAATGGGCACTAACTCGCATCAACCAACGTCAGCTTCAGAAACGCTTTCGCTACGATATGGCGATTGTAAAGATAAAACAGTACTGCTTATTTCGTTACTAAAAGCGATGGATATAGAGGCCTTCCCTGCGCTAGTTGATACAGAGGAAACCAAACGTTTAAAAGAACTTCCACCTTCTGCAAGTGTATTTAATCACGTAATTGTTACGCTTAAACAAAACGGAAAACGCTACTGGCTCGATCCTACGGTTAGCTACCAACGAGGTACTCTTGAGTATTTAGCACAGCCTGATTATGGCTATGCCCTAATTATTGATAAAGGTGAAACCACTTTAACTTCAATGGCGCAAAAACCTGTACATACAAATGTATCTGTAGAAGATAACTTTTTTATTGCTGAAAAAGTATCTGAGCCATCACGTTTTGAAACCCAGTACACTTATGCTGAATTTGAAGCTATTAACCGAAGAAGCAGTATAGCCAGCAGTGGTCTAAATAGCGTTGCTAAATCTTACTTCGAGTATTACCAAGGCTTTTTAAAGGGTCTATCAATCAATGAAGCAATGACTATTAGTGAGCAAGAACAAACGGGTAAACTAATAACCAAAGAATCGTATTTAATTAGTGAATTTTGGGAAAAAACAGACGAAGGCTACGAAGCTAGTTTTTACGCGAATGAAATACAAAATAGCGTTTACGAACCAAAGCAGGTAAATCGCACCGACCCACTCTACTTTGGCTACCCCAATATAATTAACACCACAATAAAACTACATTTTGCAGAAAAAGGTTGGGGATTTGATAGCGACCAACAAGAAATTGATAACGACTACTTCAACCTAAAAACAACTACTGAATTTAATGATAATATTTTAACACTGAGCTATGACTATTACGCAAAACAAGATCATATTAAAGCCGCTCAAATAGATGATTATTTAGCACAGCGTAAAAAGTTAATATCAGCAACCCATTACCCTATTCTAAAATACGCGGAAACGACCGAAACGCCTCAAACAACAGCTGATGTGCTAGATAGCTTTGGTTATAGCTGGCTTAAGTATGTGTTGGCTGGCTATATTTTAGTACTCATATTCTTTTTCGCCGATTGGCGATTAGAGTCAGCAAAAAAAGTGAAATTTGAAGATAGTCCATTTTATGCAGTATCTGTAAGTAAGTTTATTATTTACAGTATTTTAAGTTTAGGCATATTTGTTAACTACTGGAGTTATCGTAACTTTAAAGCCATTAAAGAGCGCGATAACTCAAGTATTATGCCTATTGCTCGAGGTATATTTGCATTTTTATGGTATTACCCTTTGTATCTCGCACTTGCAGAGCACAGCCAACAACAGTTAAACAAAAATAGAGTAATGCCTAACTGGACTGCCTTAACACTCTGGCTAATGGTACTTGCCAGCGCCTTTGCTTATCGTATGGACGAATACGCAACCATAGTGATTTGTATAATGCCATTTTTATGGTTGCCTCTAGTTAGTTACATTGAACAAACCGATACAAGTAAAGAAGCCCTACATTACAACTCGTACTGGCGAATTAGACAGTATTTAATCTCGCTTGCGTTTGCACCTCTATTATTTTTAGGCGTACTTCAAGAAGTAAATATTTTACCCAATGCCGCAATTATAAAAGGCGATAGTTTATGGTCTTACCAAGTACACTTTTTAAAACGTAATCGCCTAACACCTGAAAACGAAGAAATACTTTATTTTTATAGCGATGCAGTATTTGATTACCGAGAAGACGGTAACGGAATAACCGAGAACTATATTTTTAGTTACTACAAAAACGATGACGGCAGGCTTGAATCGGATCTTAGTCACTTTAAAGACATAGAAAAAATAGAAACCACCTATGGTAAAACCAAACTTGATAACACAAGCATTAAAGTAATAAAAACTGACGGTAGTGATTTCTTGCTCATTGTAGGGCGTCTAAACAAGCAGGATAAAGTACTAGTGGAGCAGATTAATTTACGTATAACAGCAAATAAAGTGCGTTAGTGGCTTAAAATATCCAATTAAGTACGAATATTTTTAGCCACTAATTAAAGGCTGTCGATCTTTGGGGGTTAAGATTTTATAAGAGACTATTTTATTTGATATCAAAGCAGTCGCTGTCTTGGAAGGCGATAAAATCATTCCTAGCTTGAATTTATTTTAACTTCGAAAGATTAATACTTTTATAATAAAAATTCATATCAAATTATTCAATAAGCATTAAACATCTATTCTTAATTGTTTAACCAAGATAAGCATTTTTATGAAATGGCAGTGCTAACTAGCCGATTTATATATGAATAAAAAACAAGCGCCACAATAATAAGAATTATTTGCATTTAGGTATTGACAGACAGTTAGATCTAACTGATAATCAATATCAACAAGACGGATTGCATACTACTTGTTAAGGAATGAATTGATTTGTTTCTCGACCCTGAAACAACGTGTGGCGCACGTAAACAGCTATGGTTACTTGTTATGAACCACAACGCCCCTTGATGTTGATGATGAGTAACCGCCCTACTATTTTACTTGCTACATTGCTCATATCGGTGACGGTAGATATGAAACTAAAAAAGCCCTTACGGGCTTTTTTTATGTCTGTAATTTAGTAAAACTAAATCACTTTAATTAAATAACCTGAACTCTGGTTAAATATTAACGACGGTTTTTACGAGCTCGCGCTCGGCGTTGAAGCTTTTCTTCTTCTTTAGCTTGTTTTTTAGCTTCTGCAGCGGCACGCAAACCAGCAACCATTACTTCTTCTTCCTCACGCATTTGCGGAGTTTCCATAGTAATGCGACCAATAATACCGTCTCGTAATTCGTTGATTAGTATTTCAGACATTTTGTACGTGTCTATTTGATTACCACCACGAATACAACCACGTTTTTTACCCGCCATCTCAACAAACTCCCAATCACTTTCAGGAAGTTCGGCAATCTTATAACGCGCTTTTAAAAGCTCTGGGTATGCACGTAATAAATATTCAGCGGTATAGCTAGCTACTTCTTCATACTCAAGCGCCGTATCACGAATGGCACCGGTAGCGCCTAAGCGATAACCAGAGTTTTCATTTTCTACTTTTGGCCAAAGCATACCTGGCGTATCGTAAAGCATAATACCGTCTTCAAGCTTAATGCGTTGCTGCGCTTTAGTTACCGCAGGTTCATTACCTGTTTTTGCAACTATACGCCCAGCTAGTACATTAATTAACGTAGATTTACCCACGTTAGGAATACCCATTATCATGGCTTTAATTTGCTTATCGGCACCCACTTTATGCGGCACTAACTTTTTACAAAGTTCGTTAATACGATGTACTTCAGCCGCTTTATCATGTCCAAAAGAAATAGCTTTAACGCCATTTTCTTGCTCAAAATAATCTTTCCAGATTTGAGTCATTTTAGGATCAGCTAAATCAGCTTTGTTCATAATTTTGATGACCGGCTTACCTTCACGCAAGGTTGCCACCATCGGGTTTTCACTACTGTAGGGAATGCGCGCATCAAGCACTTCAATGATCACATCCATTTGTGGCATTATTTCTTTAATTTCATTGCGGGCTTTATTCATATGCCCAGGGAACCACTGTATTCCTGCTCTACTCATTTGATTTATATGACCTTTAATTAAAGGCCGCAGCCTATGGGTACTAATGTGGGTACTAAAAGTAAAACTATGCTTTTGTACTTTTCGTAATAATAAGTAAGTTTACTACAGAAGAGAGGTATAGTGCTTCTAAAAATAAAAAGAGTAATAAAGCCAACGTAATCTATGTACTATAAGTTATGTAATTACTTTTAATCATAAGAGAAGGAACTTAATATGACGCTCATAGCCTCTATAAAAGATCACCCTAGCTACAAAAAATACTCCATAAATTGGACAGATGATGTATCTCCTGCCTTTTTCAAGTTGTTAGAACTTTATAATCAGAAGAGTTTAGATATATATTTTCGCGATCCTACATCTAATAAATGGGAAGTATGCGTAGGCAGAAGAGAACGTGATGCTGGTCGCGCTATTGGAATTTATATTGCTTTTAGATTCACCAGTAGCGGTATTGAGTATAAGTTTAATTACAACATCAGTTCTTTAGTGCTAACGTCCGATAGGGAAAAGCTTACAGAAAAGACAATTTCTGAGCTTAATGAATTAGAACTTTTAAGTAATTTCATAACTGAATTCAATATCACCCGCTTACCGAATATCCCCACTAATTACGCCAATACAGAAACACCGCACCTTGATAGCTTTTTCAGTGCGATGATTTCTTCGTGCCAAACTGATCGCCATGATTGGTACATCGGCTATCAAAAAATTGTTAGCACTGTATCAAACGCTAAAAACGAAACCGATATAAGCGATCAGCTATTATGGGATCTTTGGTATAGCCGAGACAACGATATCTCAAGCTTAAAGCAGGGATCATTATCTAAAGAGGAGTTTGAATTATCTAAAAATACTTTAAAAAGTATTACTAAAAAAATAATTAATAGCCAATCTTTAGTTACTTACCAAGAATGTAAGGAAGAGTTACAAAAACTGAAAGACGATGGCAAAGTAAAATACTTACATAAAGCACTACTCAATCGTGTTTTTGCAGCCGCTGCACCCCAACACTTTTCCACTACCGTTACCAAAGATGCATTTGAGTACATATGCTCATATTTCACCCAAAGGTGGGGGTTTAAATATAAATATTCTAACTGGTTCGACGCTAATATTCGGTTAAAAGAATTTATACGCAACAACTTAGAGCATGAATATGATGAGTTACTTATTAATATAATACTTTGGGTAATTTACGAAGAAAAACACTTAAACGATCTAGCATTAGAAGAAGATGATTTAACCCTAAAAACAGCTATAAGAAAGCAAGTTGAATCTATAGAGGTTCAATATCGAGAAGCTGAATTAGAGGGGCAGTTTATTCAGTGGTTGCATAACTCAGAATATCGTCACAATACGATTGCAAAGCAAAGCGAAGACTTAGGGCGCGCCCACATTCGTGATGTAGTTCTAAAGAACACAGAAACGAACGCAAACATTGTTGCTGAGCTAAAATTTAAATCAAATGCTAAAGAGGATATTGAAGCCGCTATTGGTCAATTACTTCGATATGCTTTATATCCAGGCACTGAAGCTTGTAGTGAAATATGGATTATTGGTGGGAATGTCCCACTCACAGAAGACTTAACATGGTTCAGCGAAATCAAAAAGAATATAAACTTAGAATTGAAGTATTTCTACAAAGAGTCACAAAACAATCAGTTTTTTGAAGGATAACCTAAGTAAGTTAATCTGATATTCAAAGCCCAGCCAAAAGCACGGCATAAAAGGGAAGCTATACGCTTCCCTTTAAAATAGTTTTAAGCTATTTGTGCTTTTAAATTTAGCCAGTCTTCTTGTTTGAGCTTATTCCAAACAACAAAGACATAGGCACCCTTCACTTACATGCGAATCAAAAATTGTGGTAACTTGGTTATTATGAAAATAAATCACTCTGCTGTAAATGGTTATCTAGCTTTTGACTATATGAAAATATTTTTTCAATAGTCTTGATCCCAACGCCTTGTATCGATAAAAGCTGGTTCAGCTGATATACACCGCCTTTCTTAATTGCTTCTAAAGCTCTTTCAATATAGATAATTTTAACTCCGCTCTCTGCGGATATTTGTTCGCTTGATAAAGGCGTTATTTTTAGCGAACCCATCGTTTAGCTGTCAAACCCAAAATATAGATAGCTTTGTGTAATTAACAAGCTAATACTTACCTTTGAACCAATGAATTAAAGTTTCCCTATCTTTAAAAAACCAATACACACTAAAAGCTATGAAATAGCATAAAGTCATAACTAAAAACGCTTTCACAAAGTATTGAAGAGTTATAAGTACCAGATTTATTAGGCTTACGTACTCATTCTCATAAAATGCAAACAGAAAACATGAGAACCCCGTAAATGACATTAAGGTTAAAGCCATCACGAATTTACTTATACCGAAATCAAACTGTAATTTAATAATAATTAAAGTCAAAGTTAACGCAGGAACAAGCCAAAGCAAATTTTCATTCATCTATTCACCCTTAAAGTAATCACAATCTCTCTATAAAGTTTAATTTATTACCTCTTCTTATAGTTATCTTGGAAACTTCCAAAAGTTAGTTTGAATATATATTTAACCTATTAGAAATTAAAATATTTCAAAAAAACCTTGCAATTTAGATCTCAATTATTAAAGTCCCTAGGCGGTTCAAATATAACTTAACTAGGAACTCTCATGAATCGCATTGCTGAAAAACTACTGTCTATCAAGAATGGTCTCTTATCATTTACCTCTGAGGGCAAAGACGAAAGCTCAGACTACTCACCCTACCTGCAACTTATCAAACCTTTCATGGATATATCTAAAAGAGCAAATTTACGAAGCTTTTCTAGAATGAAGGCCGATTGTTTAATGGTTGAAGTAAAGCGCAATGGGATAAAACTAGACACCGGTATTTATAATTATAGTGATGCTGTTGAACTGGAGATGTTAAGGGAGTCAAGTTACGCATATTACAAAAGCATCTTTCTCAGAAACCAGACACATAATCTTGCTAATCTCTCAGTGTTTAAAGAACAAGCTATATTAGCCCTTAAAAAACTTAAATATAAAATAAGTATTATCGACGATGAGCTACTTCTAGTGTCAAAAGGCAAAAATACAGCAGTTGTTCAATTAGGTATTAACTCTACTTTTAAAAGATTGCAAGATACTTCTTGGAACGCAGAAAAGGTTGGGCTTTTAGAGGAAGTAAAACAAAACCATAATGCCTCAGCGGCTATTTATTTAACCCCAGGATCGACCTCAAAACAATTTAGAAAAATTGAGAAGCGCTCTGATGTGTTTGTTTTAACGGGCTGGGATATTGTTCAGTTATTTGCAGAAACAAAGATCACACCTTTATTATATACAGCGTAGAAGTCTGAAGCTATGAGCCTATTGATCCACCATATCGAATTAAACTCCAAAGCTGACACCAGTCAAAAGCTAAGATTTCAATTAACAATTTATTTAGTAGATACAGAAAATAACCCAAAGAAAGAAATTATATTCCTTCCTTGTAAAGAAGCCACTTATCTGTGGGCTTGGCTTGATTCTAAGGGAGTGCAAAAAAGATCGAATGCAAAGGCGCTTGGTTATAATAAAGCTGGAAAGTTAGCTCAATTAATAAGTAGTAGCGACATACATAGCCTTAACTTTAAATCTGACTTTGAGGCATATGCTTTTTTTAAGAAACATTTTGACAGTTCATTTCTTGCTTTGCTTCTTGGTAAAGATCATGACGAAATAGCAACAAAGTTAGAAGAGAACAATAACTACAAGGTACTTGGAGGTTACTTAGGCGGTGAAACCGAAAGTAAGGATAAAACTAGGTTTAAGACCTTCTTATTAAAAAATCTGAAAGATGCCACTTTAGTTAATCAATTACTTCCTGAACCACTGAAAAATAGAAGTGGTAAACGAATTCAAAATCAGTTCCAGTTCACAATTTCAAACTACAAGATTTTATAAGGATTTACTGCTATGGGCAAAGTACTCGTTGGAATTTTAATATTTATTACTTCATTTTTTGTTATTGCAAAAGTCTCAGTACTAATTGGTATGTTAATACTGATATGGGGTAAGTGTTGTTTTATACAGGGTTTAATGTCCTTGGGAGATAGCCCAGAAATAGATACTTATAAACGACCAATGTCTGCAAGAGAACAAAAACACATGAGAATTGCGAACAATAGAGCAGCAATAAATCGTAGTAAAGCGCGTAGCCAATCAAGTAATAGTTACTCAAGCTCTACTACATCTAGTTTGAGTTCAGATAGCTGCACTTCTAGCGGCGATGATATCGTCATTAACCCTGCTAGCGGTCTAGTAATGAACGGGGGATACGGTGGGTTTGATTCAGAAGGAAATACTTACGGTACAGATAGCCATAACAATAATTTTTAATTGAAATAATGAAAGAAAATTATATTCACTCAGAATTGGACTGATAGTCATACGATTTAAAATAAATTACTGAATCCTGTTTAGCGTTATAAACATGCTTAATTTAGAATTTATAACTAGAGGTAAAAATGGAATTATACAAACAAGAATTTAACGAAAACTTTGATTTAGGCTTCGACTTAAAAGATCACCCTTATCTAATAGATAAAAGCTGGCATAACGATCAGTGTCCAAGCTTTTACTTCAATGTAAGCGAGCAGTTTTATGTATTATGGGTGGATGATGCTGATATAGAACAAAGAGAAGAAGATATGCCTAGGTATGTAATAGTTGAAGCAATTAATGAAGGAAGTAATGAAGAACCTGAGATTTATGCTGGTAACGGTGAATTAGCATTTGAATGTGAAACTTTCGATGTGCTTAGTTTGTTTTTGAAAGGATTAGAAACAGTTTCTACTCGTTGATAAATTAAAAACACAAATTGTGATTATAAACACTTGTAAAATAAGATATATTGAAACGGTTTATTATTAAAGAGTTTATGAAAGTGGAAGATGTAAAAGTAAAAAAAGAGCGACTAAAGACACAAATAAAGGAGAGGTTAGAAACAATATTAAAAATAGAGGACAGAGTGAAAAGTAATGCGAAGGCCATAGCAAATGGCGACGTTAGTCCTTTTTTCTTGAACCTTCTAGGTAATAAGGTAACTTTATATGGGAAAGTAGGTCATTCTATTAGTACGACTTTCGGGATGAGCTTTTATGAACAAGTATGTAAGATTCTAGCTGATGAAGTAGGATACGAAGTTAAATTGCAGCACACTATAAGTGGTGAAGTTAATGAAGAAACATCCAAATATTTAGATAAAACTCTTGAAAGTAAAAACTATAAAGCAAACAGAAATGATGAATTAAAAGAAATAAGAAACTTAGTTACACCAGGAGAGGTGGTAACGCATCCAGATAGTACTGTCGATGTTTTCATTAAAACTCCTGAGGGTGTTGAATATTACATTGATATAACAACAGTAAAACCAAATAAAAAAGAGTTTAGGGTTTTGAAGCGAAAGTTATTAAGGTGGACAGCTATGAGGTTGAGCATTAATAAAGATGCCGATGTTAGAGCCTACATAGCTATACCTTACAACCCTGAAGCGATACAGGATCCTTCTTGTACTGAATATTCTCGATTTTCTACATATTACGATCGAAAAGACTTACTTGTCGGCAATGAATTATGGGGACTTGTTTCGAACAACTCTTTTGACATTATGGATATGATTTCTATATTTCAAGATTTAAATAAGAGAGTAGAAGAAAAAGTCAATAATGAGCTTGAATTAGCTTTAAAATTAAAAGCCTAATAGAGGTACAAAAAACACCTAAAGGCTACATCAAAAGATATTAGTATAAATATATGACAAAAACTAAGTCTTCATTTTACAGAAGAATTTTTATTGCAGCTTTGATTGAGCGTGGATTTAATACCTTACCAAAAATAATTGCTGAAATTGACGCCCCACGTAGGACTATCCAAGATACAATAAACGCCCTAGGAGAGCTGGATATTGATTGTTCTTTTTCTGGCGCTAGCAAGAATGGTTGCTACAGAATTCATTCTTGGGGGCCGATTAATAATGAGTGGGTAAATATAAACTACAAGACAATTAAGGCTTCTCTGGGGTATTAGAAATGAATATGGCTTACTTGTACTATATCTGAACTAGTACATCTGAGCCCCATTCCTATTCCAAGAAATCATTTTTTTATACCTGCCAATTCTACAATCTAATTCACTTTCACTCAAAACCACAACAGAAATTTGATACAAGGGTATAAGTTTATTTAAAAGTAATTTATAAACCATGTTGCTTGTTCTCGCAGATACTAGCTTGGCAAGCCAAACTTCAAATGCAATAAGATCATCTACATTTAGCGATAAAGGTAGTTGACTTTCAATAACCTGAACGACATCCTTATCGGATCTAACTAATATCTCCAATATATCTAACAGTGACTCGCAAGCATCAGCTTTAATTTGCTTGCAATAATCATCGTTTACAATTTTTACACGCTCTATGGCTGCATTCAAAGTACAGCTGCTAATAAAATCGTTAACTATAGTGGGTTGGCCATGTTTAATTGCAACCCAGCCATCTTTCTCTAAAGTTTTTAACACTGTTCGTAAAGAGCAACGGTTAACATTTAACTCTAGGGCTAGGGAAGATTCTGCAATTAATGTATCTCCAGGCTTATAATGTCCTTCTGATATGGATTTGACAAAATGATGCTCTAACTGTTTTGCTACTTTATTCATGCTTACCATTGTATCTGAGTATTAAACTTAAATGGTCGAACCAGCGCAATAACAAGAAAAGCTTCTTATATTTTTAAACGCTTAGTCTCATTAAATTCGCTTTGTAGCTTTGTTTTTTGTCTAGCTTTGACATCTCCCCAAGTCTCTCCTTCCTCCAGAGTTATAACTCTTTCGCTGTACTTTTTCACAACTCTGTCAAATACTTTATTAACTAATACTTTTTCCTCTAGTTCCAAGTGTTGTATCATGCATAAGTAATCCCAAAGTACATCGCCTAACTCATCCTCTAAATAGCATTGACGGCCAGAGTTAAGTTCCTCTGTTACCTCTTCTAGCTCATCATATATCCCATTTAAATAAGTTATACTGCCTTCCGACCAAGTACCCTTTAAATCCTTATTAACTTTAACTTTAGCGATTTCGTTAAGTTTTTTTATTTGAACTTCTATAAATTTATTACTCACCGTATGCCTTTGAAAAGTTGTATGTAAACGCGTCTGACTCTGTTATCCGATTAGCCTTCAGTGCTGTTTTGTATTTTTCATTTATAATTTCAGCCACAAGAGCTGGTAGCTCCAAATAAAGTTCAGATAAAGCTTCTTTATGACCTGTAAGAAGCTCATAAAAAGATTTACCATCAATCACTCGAATATCAGCTCGCTCAGGTAGCTTTCTGTTAGTTTTATTATCTGATGGCGTGAAAGGTTTATTATATTGATTTTGACCTTTAGGTAATATCTCTACGTAATAGCCTGTATATCCTGCTCGAGTAACAAGTGCCTGGGCTAAATCGTGATAAATAGCCACTTTATGATTACCTTTTGTTGTATTGTGTTTGTTCTTCACTTCTGCAACGAGTCTATGTCCTATTGATATAATATCTATTAAATTACCTACGGGTAAATTTTCTACTCCTGGAATAGCTCCCATAACCTCTTCATGCAAAGTCCCGATAGCATTTTGCTTTGTCTTTTGAACTTGTCTTTCTTTTTCTTGGATCATCCATTCATCTAAGCTAATCCCTTGAATTACGGAGTCGATGGAAGATGAAAAACAATCCAATGTATTGCGGTAAAGATCTAAATCACTATGCTGAGCTGCATAGACACGCAATACACTCTCTTTTATCGCTGATTTTACAGCTTCTCTATCAAATGCTTTCATATTAGTCCCTTATATAAAAACTCATTATTGATCAAATTAATTACAAATAGAATAGATAAAATACTGGACCAACAGATAAAAACACTGTATATTGAAACAGTGTTTAATTTTAATAAAGTGGAAGCGTCATATGTTTGATGTCCAATCTAATGAAAAACCAATACTATTCAGTATAGAAGCTCTTGCAGATATTTTATCTCAATCAAAGGCCACTATAAATGCAAGAATAAAGCGTGGAGAGATTACGACTGATCCTGAAAGCGGCCTAATATCTATTGATCAAGTTGATCATCATCCTGAAGTCATAAGCTTAATCGAAACGAAATGGGATGAAGATCTTAAAATAGAACCTAAACGCAAATATAACTTAGTTGAATTATTTGCTGGTGGTGGTGGTTTAGCGTTAGGAATGGAGCAAGCAGGGTTTCATAGTGTTCTTCTAAATGAGCTAGACAAACACGCTTGTTCTACTTTAAGGTCTAATCGCCCAAAGTGGAATGTCGTTGGGGGAGATATAAGTGAAGTTGATTTCACCAAAATTGAAGAAGATATTGACCTTTTAACCGGTGGCTTTCCTTGTCAGGCATTTTCTTATGCCGGAAAAAGCCTAGGTTTCGAAGATACACGAGGAACATTATTTTTTGAAATGGCTCGTGCGATAAAAGAGTTACAACCTAAGGTTTTTATGGCTGAAAATGTCAAGGCTCTATTAAACCACGATGGTGGCAAAACTTTAGAAGTTATTAAAAATGTTATCGATGAATTAGGATATAAATTGGTAGAACCACGAGTTCTAAAAGCAATTTTTTATAAAGTTCCTCAAAAGCGTGAGCGATTAATTTTAGTCGCTATTCGCAAAGATTTAGCAGATGCGCCTGATTTCGAGTGGCCTTCGCCATATAAACGTATCACAACGTTGCAAGATGCTTTCTATAAAGGCGACCTCTTCACGACTGATGTACCATCTTCACCCGGTCAAGTTTACCCTGAGAGAAAGCGAGAAATAATGTCTCTAGTTCCTCAAGGGGGTTATTGGCGCGATCTTCCAGATGAACTGCAAAGAGAATATATGAAAGGTAGCTATTTCTTAGGTGGTGGCAAAACAGGCATGGCTAGACGCCTATCCCTAAAGGAACCTAGTCTTACACTAACAACTGCACCTGCCCAAAAGCAAACAGAGCGCTGCCACCCATTAGAAACTCGACCATTACAAGTTAGGGAATATGCTCGCATTCAAACATTCCCGGACAACTGGGAGTTTCAAGGACCGCTAACAGCTGCTTATAAACAAATAGGCAATGCTGTACCCGTAAATATGGCTGCGGCATTAGGACGTTCTTTAGTAAAGTTACTTAATCAAATTAATAGCTAAAGACTTTGTTTTTAAAATAGTTTCTGTCAAAGTAAGGTATTTATTCTTCAACGGAAACTATTATGCCTACTTTGCCATTTATATCAGATATAAATTTAGAAAAAGCAATTTCTCATGTAACAAATAGTCTCAATGACGCCGATAGCTTTAAAACGTCTGTTATTTTCAATATTGAGAATGACACTATATTTAAATCAGATTTATTTTCTAATTCACTCGATCCGTTTGCCATGGTATTTGGATTTGCAGTGGTAGAGTGATTTTGGCCACCCATTGAGAGAAAAGCTGTGGCCAAAATTAGTTACTCTTCTGACCACTAAACTATTACGATTACTTAATTTAAAACTGAGCTTTACTTCAAGACAGAACCGACCTGATATGAGCTATTACATATAGTATTTAGCTGCATACTATATCCCTCCATTATCTCTGTTACCGAGCTTTTCCATTATCCAATCATCAACTTCAGATTCAAGCCAGGCTACGGATTTTGCACCTAGCGATATTTGCTTTGGAAATGTGTCCTTAGCCATAAACTCATAAATTGTTGAGCGGCCAAGTGATGTTTTTTCGATTACTTCTTTTAATTTGATTAAACGCATTTGATGACTCCTAATTTTTGTCATCTAATGAAGGAGTTGCGTAAAAAAATACTTTTAGGCTTCCTTTGCGTTTCTAAAGCACTATTCCAAATACTTTCAAATCTATATCACCTTTATGAGCAAACAATTCATAAGAGGTCCACATGTTAAAAAGCCAGCAACTACCAAGCACAAATAATACAATTTTGACTGACGATGAAATTGTTGATTTGGCATCAAGAATATTATTTCGACGATTAAAAAGGGAAGGCAAAATTAACTCCCCAAGATCAACTGTAGATTTTCTAAAGCTGAAATTAGGTAGCTATGAGAGAGAGGTATTCTCAATAATTTACTTGAGTAATAACAATGAAATTATTGAATACAAAGAGCTATTTTTTGGAACAATCAATTCAGCCTCAGTGCATCCCAGAGAGGTTGTAAAGGACGTATTAAGGGTTAATGCAGCTAGTGTCATACTAGCGCACAATCATCCTTCTGGGAGCGTGGAGGTGTCTACAGCGGATAAGCTCATAACAGGTAAGCTGATTAAAGCTCTGTCGTTAATAGATGTAGAGGTATTGGATCATTTAATAATTGGTAACTCATACGCCTCTTTTGCTGAACTTAATTTATTAGCTCAACTAAAACAGGAGGTAGAATGCTTAGACGTAATAAAACTGCACGGTTAGTCACACATGTAATTGCAATTTTAATTATTTTACGTGATGTCATAAATGATAAATAAGCATAGAGAGAAGGTATTACCTTCTCTCTAATTAATTATTTTTATTGCTGTAGAGCTAGAGCTTTTCTATTTGGTTTATAAATCTCATACTTTCCGATACCTATCTTCCTTGCATAAAATTCTTTAGTCTCTACTTTAGCCATATAGCAAAGTCTTTTCTTGACGTTTTCTAAATCGGCAGAATAGTTATGCCTTTTTATATCAAGCCAATGAACTGATTTTTTACCAAAGTAAACCAATCTTTCAGCCATTAGTAACTGGACATTAATAGCTGTAGCCCATGCCTGAACTATAGATTCACGTAAAGTGTTTATTACTTTTTTATTTCCTCTTTTATCCTTCCTGTACTGACCTACAAAACCAAAGTCATCTTTATTTAAAAAAATACAAATATGGAAGTGCTCTTTATTCTTTTCATTACCTTTTTCTTTGACCCAAACATATCTCAAATATTGAGTTTTAGCATGAGCTTTAAACTTAGAATTGTGTTTTATTTTGGATTGTAGGGATGTAAAGAATCGCTTCATAACACCATCTAGAATAATACTTGGATCATCGGTCTTAATATCAGTTATACGTAAGTCAAAACGGATTACAGATAGCCTAGGGTAACTATTGTGAGCCATCGTTAAAGCCTTTTTAATTAATAGCCAATGGTCCCCATAAATACCCTGCTTTTTATTATAAGGATTGATACTTAAGACTATGTTTCGTTTCTTTTTCATTTCTAACTCTCTATTTTAATAATTCATAGGAAGTTAGAGTTATGTGAAAAGATACTTACTAGCCAGACAGCATTAGCATCACATGATGCTTTATATTAGTCATTATAATAACAATACGAAATCAGCCCTCATTAAAAACTTAGATTTGTAACTCTAAATGCTTTGTTTTAAAAGCTAACCTCTTATTTACTGTCTAAAAATCACATTTCACTTAGCCATATAGTCATAACCCTTTATATTCATTGACTCTAAACAAAAATACCTATATTTTTAACTATAATAAAACACCAATAAGAAACTAAGAAAACATTAATAACCCACTACAAAAACGACAACAAATTACGGAGTGATATTAGTGAATCAGCATGAAATCATTAGCGAGCTTAAGACAGACTATAGAAAGGCCTTGTTTTTATATATCTACTTAATTGGCGATTACCGTCAAACTAAAGCCTCTCAAAACATCCACGTTAAAGACCTACATCAAGAGCTTTATCAGTTCCAAATAGGTGACTTGAACGCAGCTTTAGACATGTATAAAAAACACAGATTTAGCCACCCAATCATCGATCAGCTTGAGGATAATAAGAAGTCTGATTTTAGGTTCGTAAATTACTTACTCAGCTGTTGTTATAACTCCTATGCCTCTCTTAGGAATCTTATCCCAGATTCTTTGACTTTTACTAATCCTCTGTTACATCTTCAAACGCTGTTAGATTGTATAAATTACAAGAATTTTGTGTTACATAATAAAAGAAAATTTTCAAATCGAGCAGAAAAAAACGACTCAGATTTTGATTTATTTGTTAATGCATACGGCTCTGTATTTAATAGTAATCAATGGATTAATAGTGAAGATGATGATCAATTGAACTGGATAATTAGCTACATAAAGAGTTATAAAGACCGCAACATAATTACTGCAACTGACAAACTGATGCAAGCCAGAGTGGCAGAGTTTCAAGACTTACATAAAAATAAACCAAGCTTACATCTGGGTCTTGAGTTAAAGGAAAAAGCATCAGGGGTAATGTACTTTTTTGATACTTTACACATGACAACAAACCCAGAGATTGCTGAAAATCTAAATTTGAAAATTAGAAAAGCTTATTCCCAGCGTAAATATAGAAATGAAAACGAGGGAAGATCATCATCTAATTACATGCTTCGGACTGAAGTGAAAAAAAAGCTTAAAGAGTTAGCCAAAGCAGAGCGGCTCAAGTTAAATGAAACTATAGAACTACTCATAGAAGAAGCACATAAAAAGTTAAAAAACTGAGTGAAACTTACATCATAATTATGTAAGTCCTTGTTTTTTAATTGGAGATGAATTCTCTATAAACTCACTCCACCAGCTCATTATAGGCCTACGTTGTTTAAGAAAGTCTGAACGCATATATGCAGCTCTTGTTTTATTTTCATCATTGTGAGCTAAGCAGGCCTCTATGACTAATGAATCATATCCATGTTCATGAAGTGCTGTAGAGGCTATGGAGCGCATACCATGAGCCATCAGCTTATCTTTATAACCCAAGCTTTTCTTTATAGCATTATTGACCGTTTGGGGGTTTGCATGGCTTTGTATATTACGTTTATTTGGAAATACATACTCATAGCCACCACTCAATGGTTTCATTTGCTCTAGTATTGCTAAAGTGGTTGGGGTTAAAGGGACTCGGTGAGTTGTTCCGCGTTTCATCTCTTTTGCCGGAATAACCCAAACAGCTTCTTCGATATTAATATCAGCCCACCTGGTTCTAGCTGCTTCTTTTGAGCGAGCTATAGTGTGTAGTTGCCACAAAATTAATAACTTAGTTTGGTTTTGTATGGTTTTAGAGCTATTTAAAGCTATTAAAAAATCAGGAAGCTCTTCAGGTTTAATCGTCGCCATATGTTGTTCTTTCTTTTTAGCAAACATATTTCCGATTTTTGCTAATCGATTGACATCAAGAACATCAATATTTACATAGTGATCCATAATTTGACCCAAACTTTCGCAAATACGCTTTACAGTCGAGAGCTTTCCATCTATCTCTATAGGTCTTATCAAATCGTATGTATTACGTCTATTTATAGCTTCTAAGGGTAAATCACCCATCTTTGGAAATATATAAATCTCCAAAGTTCGCCATATTCTTTGTGCATGAGCTGCCGTAACTTTAGTCCTCTTGATTTCAAGCCAATGCTGCGCGGCAACAATTAATGTATTTTCAGCCTTAAGTTTTTCAGCTTGTTTTTCAGCTTGTTTTTCATTCTGTTCTTGAGCTTTTGGGTTAATGCCTTGCACCAGTTGCTCTTGGCATTCAAGTGCTCTAATACGGGCATTAGCAAGTGATAAAGCAGGGTATAAACCTAAAGGCATCCTATTAAACTTTCCGCTAATCGGGTTTTTAAACTTAAACTGCCAAGATTTAGTCCCACTGGGTAAAACCCGCAGTTGAAGACCGCCACCATCAGAAAGCGTTTGCTCTTTGCCTGTACTAGTAATTGATTTTATTTTTTTATCCGTTAGACGAACTACAGGCCTGGCCATAATAAGCTCCACAGTGATGATTGAGGCTAGTATATATAAAATACAACCTCATGGGTACTACCATGGGTACTAAAAGCAGTGGAAGCAACAAGATAACACTGGACAAACCCGGAATGAACGCAGGTTAAATCAATGTTTTTACTATTGTTTTAACATGAATGAGGAGCGCTGTGGAGGTTAATTCATGCGCCCAGGGAACCACTGGATAGCCATTTTTAACTCCTAACGTATAATTAACCGCTATTTTAACTGGCAATTCATTTAATTGCGCTATACTGACGCAAATTTTTTCAGATTAGTTGTTATGGCTCTTAAATCCACCATTATGAAAGTGCAGTTATCGCTTAGCGATATGGACCGCCACGTTTATCAAGATTTTAATTTAACCTTGGCTCAACACCCTTCAGAAACAGATCAACGGTTGATGATTCGCTTACTCGCTTTTGCGCTAAATAGCTGTGATGGTTTAGAATTTACTAAAGGATTAAGCGCTGATGATGAGCCTGAACTTTGGCATGTAAGCTATAGTGAAGAGATAGAGCTGTGGGTTGAGCTTGGCTTACCAGATGAAAAACGCCTTAAAAAAGCCTGTAATAAATCTAAAAAAGTGGTGCTATATACTTACGGTGAAAACAATCAAGCAATTTGGTGGCAAAAACACCAACCTAAATTGTATGAATTTAAAAATCTAAGTATTTTTAGCCTTGATTATGCAGCAACACAAGCACTTGCTGCTTTGGTTGATCGTGGAATTAAGCTCGCCATTACCATTCAAGATGGTGAAGTATGGGTAAATACAGATACAACCAATATTGAAATAAAACCACAGCAATTGATGTAACTAAGATAGGTTATACCAATTGCATTAAATTAGTTATCTATTATAGCGACAAGGAAATAAGTCGATAACAAGGCGAAAATTATGACATATAGTTGTTCTATATAAATAATTTTTAACGCAGGTAGCGGATTATTTAATACGCTAGAATGATCATGTTTTTAATAAAATTGGTATTAGGGAGCATATGAAAGTTAAACACGTTATTGTTTTACATGGCTTGTATATGTCTGGCTTTGTTATGCGCCCACTTTGTTCACGACTTGAAGAATCGGGGATGACGGTATTAAACATTACCTATAATACGCTCGACCCTCACCGCGACACCATATTTGCACAAATTGATGAGTGTATTTCTAACGAACCGGCAGCGCTTGTATGCCACTCAATGGGAGGGCTTATTGCACGTGCTTACCTAGAGGCAAACTCCCCTGCTAGCCAGAATGTTACGAAGGTAATTACACTGGGTACTCCACATAAAGGCAGCCATATAGCGCAAAAAATGAAGCAAAAAGGGTTTGAATCATTTTTAAAAAATAGTGTTGAATTTTTACTCACTAAAAATGGTAATTGGCCTTTTAAAGCTAAGCTTTACAGTATTGCGGGCGATTTACCTATTGGGCTTATGCCCTTAATAGTCAAAGGTAGCCAGTCAGATGGCACTGTATTACTAGATGAAACCAAACTTAAAGGTATGGCCGAACATAAAGTGTTTCATTTAAGCCATACCAGTATGATTTACTCGCGCCAAGTACTCGATTACATTTTAAAGTGCTTAAACGAGAAAGATTAATCCTCAGCATTGGCTGCTATTTTATAACTAATTAAAAATACCACTGCCAATATAAGCGGAATCGGCGCCGCAATGTAGCCAAAAAAATCTGAGTTCGCAAAGCTTGCACCCGCTAAGTGCGCTACTAACCCAAGTACAAATGCGATGACTGCAATTCCTACCACTATTAACTCTGCTTTATTTTGTTTTGCTGTTTTTGCATGCATGTTATCTCTCCTAATTATTTCGACAACATTATTATGCGCCGTTAGGGTGAATGATTTTTGACCTGCATCAATAAAAAAATAGCTAAGTTATTACCTTGAATAAAGTTTGTTTTAGATCATGATTTATATACTTTTGAGGTTTATTTACTTTTGAGGGGTAGTATTTTTATTAATCAGACCCACTTCTATTAATAGTCTAAAGTGAATATAGGTATCAAAAACAGCTAATAGGTTAAAACTATTAACTAGATACATTTAAACGATTTTACTAATTTATCGAAATTAGTAATACTTATCACAAGTTCACAAGTTCACAAATCAACGGTTATTCAAGGAGCAAGTTATGTCACATGTAAACGCAATTGGTCTAAACAGTGCAAAAAGCGAAGACATCATAAAGTCACTCAATACATTATTGAGTAGCTACCAGATTCAATACATGAACGCGCGTGGTTTTCACTGGAATATTAAAGGCCGTAACTTTTTTGAACTACACGTTAAGTTTGAAGAGATTTATAACTTACTACTTCTTAAAGTAGATGAAGTTGCAGAACGTATTTTAACGTTAGATGGCGCACCACTACATGCATTTTCTGATTACCTTGAAGTAAGTAAAATTAAAGAAGCTAAAGGTATTAGTGATGGTGTTACAGCCGTAGAGAACCTACTTGCTGGTTACAGTACATTAATTCACATGCAGCGTGATATTTTAACTCAAGCTGGTGATGCAGACGATGAAGGTACAGCCTCACTAATGAGCGATTACATTTCAGAGCAAGAGAAACTGGTTTGGATGCTAAAGGCTTACTTAGACTAAGCTAGCAAAAAAAAGCCCTCAATGAAGAAGGCCACAAATAGGGATAAATCGTTAAATAACTTAGCGATTCGGTTACTATATTAACCACCTCCCCATACTAGACAACGCCCCTGTTACCAGTGGCGTTGTTTTTGGTTTAAGTGGGTACAATGCTTATATACCACCATAAGTAGCACATTAGTTTCATATCATTGAATAAATGTAATATATATTCAATTTTAGTCTTTTTCAGCCTAGTAGCTTCGTGAGTAAGAATCTTATCAGGATTTTCGCCACATATTTTTATCTAATAAAAGTCTATTTACTCTGAATAGATGAAGCCATAATAAATACTAATTTATGGCTTATTTTCTTCTGAATTTATAGTAAAAATTAATTTTGGCTACACTATTAGATATTCTGTTATGGCCTAAATAAAGTAATTTAATTAAAAGGTAGGGTCGTAGCATGCGGTTATTTAGATGGGTAATTTTTGGTGCACTCAATTAAATAGTCTAACTTACTAAAGTAATCACTTTTGAATGACAGCTTGTATAAATAGGGGCGAGTTGATCGCCCCTATCAAAATAATCAAAAGCAGGGGGGATTTGACGTTAAGCACCTTTCCTTACTTAAGATGCACAACGTAAATCTAGCTAATTATTTTAGTGAGCTATGCTCACTAAAATTAAAAGTTAATACTAAAATTAGCAAAAAAACGTCGACCGACAGCATCATAAATAGCTTCATTACCACCACTAGCAGAAATATATGCTGGAGGTAACTTATCAGTTACATTGCGAAGGCCAAAATCTACACGTGCATTATCAAGTACGTTATAACTTGCTGAGATGTCATGCGTTATAATAGAACCGACGTAACCAGGCTGTAAATCCTCTTCAATATCACCGTCTGGTGATAAATCAAAGCGCGCTGAGCGGTCTGTATAACGAGTAGTCCAGTTAAGTGTAAGGTCGTTGTACTTGTATACAGCAGAAAAGCGAGCCTGCCACTCTGGGTCTCCAACTTCCCCGTCTTCAACATTTACTGTATCAGGAAGATTTTGGAATTCAAAAACATCAAGCTCAAGCAGGTGATTTACAAATAAGTTAAACTTCAAATCACCTTCTAATGAATAATCAGTAAGGCTCATATCATAATCAAAATCAGCTTCAATACCTCTTGTTGTTATTGATGCTGCATTTAAATACCCAGAACGAACTAGTGCAATATCATTAGTACCTGAATCACGATCAACTTGCGAACAGAACGCAGCATCTGGCCCACCTGCAGCATCAACACAGTTATCAATCACGCTTTGCGCTGCGATAAAAGAAATTGCGTCTTCAATTTCAATATCATAGTAATCAACTGTTAATGAAAAGTTTTCAAAAAAGCTTGGTGTCCAAACAATTCCTGCTGTTAATGACGTTGACGTTTCAGATTCTAAATTAGGGTTACCACCACTAATAAGATCTACACTTACGTTATCGTTAGCTTGAAAACCTGAATCTATATTTAGTGCTGCGCAGTTAGCTACACGATTTGGATTATCGTTAATGCGATCAGCATCACAAGGGTCTGCTATATTAGCAAAGCCTGGTGATTGTGGATCAAATGCTTCAGTAATATTCGGTGCACGAACAGCTTGGCCATAGGTACCACGTATACGAACATCATCAATAGGGCGATACAATAAACCAACTTTCCACGCATCAGCGTTACCTGCATGAGAATAATCAGCTGTTCTGTAAGCTGCATCAAGAGTTAACTCTTTTGCAAATGCTACATCAGTTAATAGAGGTAAGTTGATTTCAATAAATGCTTCGGTTACATCAAACTCACCGTATGCATCAGGTGTAGCCGCGTTTGATAAGAATCCAGCTTTTGTAAACTCATCAGTAATGCTTTCTGAAGTTTCTTCTCTGTATTCAAAACCGGTAGCCAAACCAATTGCGCCGCCCTGAAGCTCAAAAAACTCACCTGTATCAAACGTTATACTGCCGCCAATAAATTCTTGGGTAATTGTATCTGTACGAGTAACATCTGCTGATACATAATCTTTAGCAGCTGCTGAGGCTTGATCAAAGCCAAATGCATTGTATGGAGTACAAGCGCCACCATTTACACTAGCAGGATCACTATAACCTTCACCTTGTAAGCTAGGTACCTGACTTCGACATGCAGCTTCACCTGTAGCAGGATCAATCACGGCATCAAGTGCAGCAACCAAATTATCTGGAATTAAATCATTAAGCGTTTTTCGGCGATTATCTGTTTGGCCGTAAACATAATAAAAATCATAATCAACGTCCGTCTCACTTAAAGTGAAGTTCCCTTTAAGCCCAGTTACAACACGAAATAACTCACGTTTATTATCTGCGCTCCGGTTTCCTAGCTCACCAAAAAATTTAGACATTTCAACGCTAGTAGTACCTTCACTAAGCAGCTGCTGGCGAAGGTTGCTATCTAAATATGGATTATCTTCAACATCAATGAAAATACCACCGAATTCAAAAGATGGCTGAAATTGCTGCTCAACTTCAGTGCGCACAAATTTAAAGTCACTATAAAATGTATGATTATCTGTAAGGTTATAATTTAATGTAGAACCAAGTGTTAACTTTTCAAGCTCTGGTAATACATTTTCATAATCTTGTGTATTAGCACAAAATTCACAACCATCAGGGAAATTACCAAAAGCAAAGCTACCGCTTGCTTCCCGTGCTGGCATTAACTCAGCTCTACCACCATTATTAAAAGTATAGATACTTCCACTATCGCCAAATGGATTAATTACACCATTTTCACTTATTCTTTCAGAAAGCACATTAGGCACTGTTAAACGATCTGGAATACCATCATTTTCACCAGTATTTAATGGGTTATCTACTGTGCCATAAGCATTTGTTTGCCGTAAATCATTGGCTAAAACCTGGCGTACTCTGTCTTGGCCTGCGAAGAATGTTATATTACCTTTACCACCAGCAATATCTGTCCCAGCTACAACACTAAAGCTATGGTTTTCAGTACCTACACCCTCTGTTGAATTACCAACTGATGCATTAAATTGTAAACCATCAAAATTATCTTTCAAAATAACATTAATAACACCCGATACAGCATCAGAGCCATAAATAGCAGATGCACCACCTGTGATAATTTCAATTCTTTCTATCAGTGCTGAAGGTATCGTATTTAAATCGACTTGTGATGAACCTGGTGCACCCGCTACATGGCGCTTACCATTTACTAGAACAAGTGTTCTTGCGGCCCCTAAACGTCTTAAATCAGCAGAGCTAACGCCTGCTGCCGCATTACTGTCATTATTGCCAACTAATGTATCTGTTGCGCCTATCGACGGTAACTCAGCCAAGATACTGCCCAAATCAGGGGTGCCGCCTTTTGCGATATCTTCGGCTGTAATTGTTACAATAGGTGCTGGTTGAGAAAGCTTCGCTTTGCTGATACGAGAACCTGTAACTTGTACACGTTCTATTTTAGTAATTTCGTCATCTTCTGCAGCAACACCTTGAAATGAAAAGCTTGCAAGTATCGCGCTGCTTAGCGCAACTGTTAACGACGATTTTTTAAATAATCGCGCGCTACCTTTGTTAGTTAATGTCATATAATTCCCCTGAATTGTTATTTTTGTAACTAAATAGTTACTTCGCGGATTACAGTAAGGGGATTTATTTAAACCCTCTACGGGCATTATTTATTAGGCGTAATCTTTGGTATGAATAGCTAGTTTGATGGGATGAATTAGTACGTCACAATTATTTTATAAATATATTGTACTTTTCATAACAGTTTTTCCGCTAAGCACGGTCTTTATTATTATATACAGCAAGAGATATAAAATAATGGTCGCTTCTTTTCATGCATTAACTTTTGTTAGTAACACTAAGTTTGCAACATTTTTAACAAAGCGCGTGCAAGAGCACCGACACTTTGAATCTCAATCTTTTATTCAGGCAAACAGGTTAGATCAGATAGATACAGATCAATACAACGTACTGTTTTACGAACTAACTAATCTGGCTGACCCTATGCAAATAGTGCATTTAACGGAGCTCGCTAAAAAGCTTAAGTTAGTCATTATTGCCCAGTCGGGTCATTTTGCGAGTTTTGCTTTTGAAGTTGGCGCTGTTGATTTTTTAATAGTAGATTCAACTGCACCACGTATTGATAAATGCTTTGATAAACTGATTCACCTTTGCCCGATTGCAAGCGCGGCCGAGCGTAAATATCAACAAAGCACACAAACCGAAAAACCATCATCACATATCGTAGTTAAAGATGTAGGTAAGGTAAGGCTAATTGATATAAAAGATATTATTTGGATTAATGGTGCTGGCAATTATGTAGAGCTACATTTTACACAAGGTAGTACACCGGTATTACACCGCGAAACCATGAAAAATATTGAACAGCAGCTAGAGCCAGAAGGGTTTATTCGTATTCATCGCTCAACGCTGGTAAGAAAACAAGCTATCTGCGAACTGATGCCTACTGACAGTGGCGATTATAAAGTCAGACTTAAAAACGATATTTGCTTAAACCTTTCAAGGCGCTATAAAGGGTGTTTAGAGAGTATTATAAGCCCTCTTCAGTAGCGGTTTATAATACTCATATTAATTACCAGTTCTGTTTTATATAACTATCACTTGGATGCACTAATAAATAGCTTTCAGTATCTTTATAAAAATTAACTTCTACATCGCTATTTTTCCATACTTTTTCAAACATGTTTTTAGCTATGATATTAATGTTTATATAGTCAACTCGTTGATAGCCACGTTCTTTTACACCCGCAAAATAGGCCTCTAACGAATCAAGACTATCTAAAGTTAACAGTTCAAACTCTTTTAAGTTAACAATCACAAACTTAATTGTATTTTCAGGGTGAGTGCTCAATTCTTGAATAACACCATTAGTTAATGATGTTATACCTTCATTGTTAAAGCTCCCCTTCAATTTTAAATACATATGAGGGGGCTGTGAACAAATCTGAAATTCGCCATGTGCTCCAAACATAAATTACCTTATATATATCAACTTCTATATATAGAGTAATACAATTTTCCGATTTTGCAGTTAATTTAACAGCGCAATAAAAAAGGCCATTTCGAGGGCTTTTTCTTCTAAGCTTTTAAAACGACCTGATGCACCGCCATGACCTGCATCCATATCGGTTTTAAATACTAAAATATTACTGTCTGTTTTAAGTTCACGCATTTTTGCAACCCACTTCATAGGCTCCCAATACTGCACTTGTGAGTCATGAAGACCAGTAGTAACGAGTATGTTCGGGTAGTTTTGTGCGCTAATATTGTCATAAGGCGAGTAAGCTTCTATCACATCATAAAATTGAGGCTCATTTGGATTACCCCATTCATCGTATTCATTTGTTGTGAGTGGAATACTTTCATCAAGCATTGTGGTTAATACGTCTAAAAATGGTACATGACAGCCAACACCGCAATATAACTCTGGTGCCTGGTTTACAACCGCCCCCATTAATAGGCCACCGGCACTGCCGCCTGAGGCAAACACCTTATTGCTATCACAATAACCTTGATCAACAAGCGCTTTTGTCACATCAATAAAGTCACTAAAGCTATTTTGTTTATGCTCTTTTTTACCTTGCTCATACCATTCGCGACCTAGCATTTCAGAGCCTCGAACATGCGCAATAACATAAACAAAGCCACGATCGAGCAAGCTCAGTGACGAACTAGAAAAACTAGGATCAATCGTATAGCCATAGGCGCCATAGCCATATTGAAATAACGGATTTGTGCCATCTTTTTTAAAGCTGTCTTTTCGATAAACAACAGACACAGGTACTTTAACTCCGTCGCGAGCAGTTACCATTAATCGCTCCGACTGATAGTCATCGGCATTAAAACTACCGAGTACTTTTTGCTGTTTAAGTAGTGTTTTTTCGCCAGTTGCTAAATCAACATCATATAAAGAACCTGGTGTTGTTAAGCTTGAGTAATAAATACGCGCAGTGCGAGTGTCTGGCTCTGGGTTCATTGCTATTGCAGCATAATAACAAGGATCGGCAAACTCAAGTGCCATACGATCCCCTAACCTATTAACAACTACGAATCGAGCTTGCCCTTGCTCGCGTTCACTCAATACCAAAAAGTCATTAAATAACTCTACACCTTCAAGCAGTACATTTTCTCTGTGAGCTGTATGCTCAAACCATTGTGTTTTATCAGCAATCGTTTCGTTTGTTGCTGTCATTAATCTAAAGTTTTTAGCTTGCCAGTTAGTCACAATATAAAATGTGTCACCTAGCTTATCTACGTCAAACTCGTGGCCATCTTCACGCGGCATTAATGCTTTAAATTCGTCAGTGGGCTTATTAGCATCAAGCACCCATGTATCGTTGGTCTCTGTCGATGCTAAATCAATAATAATTAAGCCTTCGTCGCGACTTTTACCAAGCCCCATAAAAAAGCTGCTGTCTTGCTCTTCGTAAACCATTACATCTTGGCTTTGCTCGCTGCCAAGCTCATGCCTAAATACTTGGTATCCTAGTAGCGTTTTTAAATCTTTTTTTACATAAAAAACAGTTTTATTGTCGTTAGCCCAAACAACCTGCCCTTCTGTATTTTCAAGTACATCAGGTAGCATTTCACCGGTCGTTAAGCTTTTAAAGCGAACATTATAAATACGACGACCTTCAGTATCTTCAGAGTAAGCCATAAGCTGCTCGCATGGGCTTAGTGCGACTTCTCCTAGCTCAAAAAACTCAAATCCCTCAGCTAATATATTCACATCGAGTAAAAGCTCTTTATTATCAGCCCTTATGCTCGTGCTTCTATAATGGCGAGAGTACTCATCATCACCACGAACTTCTGAGTGATACCAGTATTTCCCGTCTTTAACGGGTACCGAGTTATCGTCTTTTACAATGCGTGCTTTTAACTCTTCAAAAAGTGTATTTTGGAGTGGCTTCATTGCAGCTAACTGTTCATCGCAATACGCATTTTCAGCATGTAAATGAGCAAGTACTTGCTCATCCTGACGATCGTCATCACGCATCCAATAGTAATTATCAGTGCGTATTTTATTATGAGTACTTAATGTATGGGCTTGCTGTTTAGCAATCGGGAAATTAGGTAATAAACTTAAAGAATAGTCAGGACGAGACACAACAAAACCAATTAAAAAAATAACGTGATTTACAGTTTATCATAAAAATAAAAAAGCCCATCCAATAGTTGGATGGGCTAAAACGGTAAACGCTTCATTACTAAAACCGCTATACCTTTGGGAAGATAATTCACTAACAGCCTTATATTTGCTGCCAAGCCATAGCCCAACTTTGTCCAATACCGGGCTCGAACATAAACTTTTTATCGTCACTCGCGCGGCAAAACTCATTAAATGGCCAAGGCCTACATTGATAAACATGCCCTGTTTTTGGCTGCAATACCTTTGTACCCGCATTATAGTTTTCACAATTTTCAGGGTACACGTAATCATAAGTATCAAGGTTATTAACAACACGCTCATCGCATTTTGCAATACAATGAAAATCGACATGCGCTTTACATATACCACTGCTTTGCAAAGCAAAAATTTCATTGTTTCTATAGGCTACAATTAAACCTTGTTCGGTCATTTTACCTGCGCTAACAAGGGGTACATGCACGTTAATATGCTCGGCAACTAAACGTGGCCATGCGTGAGGTTCACCTTGTTCAAGCGAGGTGATTTTGTAATCAAATGATAAACTAACTAGCTCTCCTTGCATGTCATAAAAGGTTACACTCACCACATCGCCAATAAACAATTGGGTATGATGATTTAAGCAACCTATTGTTGACCACTTTCCACAGGCCAACGACGTATGCATAAACACGGCAACACCTTAAGAGTTACAAAATCTTATCCATACACTATGGATACACAAAAAATACACTGAGGGCAAGTGATACATAACAACACGTTATGCAGTAGTCCCGCTACCATAGCTTTATAAAAAGCCTTAGACCGGAAACTTTGCGCCCTAATCTTTCGATTAGTTTGCCAGCAATGCGGCGATTATAATTCGGCCCCGCATAACAATCAAACAAAAGAATGTAACCAAAAATAAAAACCAACCCTTTAAGATTGGTTTAATGTGTTTTTAACTAAATAAATAAGTTAAAGGTTCTTTTGCCCACGTAAATATCAGCAACACCAATAAAGATATAAATATTAGCCACGCAGGCCAAGACGCTTTTGTTACTTTAGCCTCAGAGTCATCCGCTTTTAACTCTTTTGAGCCTGTGATCATCGCCTTAACTAGCGGCTTACCTTTTATTCTATAAACAATAATAGCTAATACATGTAAACCAATAGCATAAAGTAAAATGTCAAAATTCAGCTCATGTAGCCAATTTGCAAAATCAATCGTATCGCTAGACGCATATTGAGCAAGCGGGCCGTCAGTTAAAATGCCATCACTACTCATTAACCCGGTAATAAGCTGCGTAATTATAATTATAAAAAATACCATTACCATACAACTGCCAGGTGCTGAATGACCTAGCGAGTCGCTTGGTGTCTTTAGTGCCTTTAAAATAGCACGAGGAGAGTGCAGCAACCCACTTAATCTCGCAGTTTTACTTCCGATAATGCCCCATATTAAACGCGTTACGATGAGTGCTAAAGTAAAGAACCCAGCAACAAAATGAAGCTCAATCATGCCCTCTTCAATACTAAAATAAAGCACCGCAATACTTACAACCAAAAACCAATGAAAGCATCTAATAAACCCATCCCACACTTTTAACGTCGTCATTGCGCCTATCCTTAAAAAAACAGTATTATCTAATTCGTTAACTACTTTAACATCATAATATTAAGGTATCCTTATGAGCCATTCTACAAGCAGTGCGAGTAAATATCATGCAACCAGTTAAAAAAGCTATTTTAAAAGGCTTTTTAGATATGCTACCTCTGTGTTTAGCCGTTGTTCCTTGGGGTATTTTATGTGGTTCTTTAGCGATTCAAAATGGCTTTAGTGCACTAGAAACCCAAGCAATGTCGTTATTAGTCTTTGCAGGCTCTGCACAGCTTGTTGCAATTGAACTTATGGCGGGCAACACACCATTGCTCACAATTTTATTCACAACATTTATTATTAGCTCTCGGCACTTTTTATACGGTTTAGCTGTGCGTCATAAGGTAATTGACCAACCTATGCGTTGGCGCTTACCAGTAAGTTTTGTATTAACCGATGAGCTATTTGCATTTTCTCACCATAGAAAAGCGTACAGAACAAAAACACGTTTAATATACGCATTGAGCGCTGGTTTTAGCTTTTATATTGCATGGAATATTTGGACGTTAATTGGCATTGTAGCAGGCACAATGCTGCCCGACTTAACTAATTTAGGGCTCGACTTTGCCATTGCTGCCACGTTTATAGCTTTGGTTATTCCGGGCATTAAAAATTTGGCCTCACTCGTTACGGTAATTGTAGCTGGCATTAGCGCAACGCTTTTAAAAAGCACAGGATTTGAGTTATGGCTTGTTTGCTCAGCGCTGCTGGCAATGGCCGCAGGTTACAGCACAGCAAGACTAGCCACTAAAAAGGAAGTAACGCCATGATGACGACTATTTTACTCATGGCGTGCATTACATTTTTTACGCGTTATTTATTTTTACACCGTGCTTTGCCGTTTAAAGTAGGCCCTAAAATGCAGCAATTTTTAAGCTTTAGCGCACCAGCAGTGCTTACAGCAATTTGGGTGCCTATCGTGTTTTTGAATGAAGATGGCATTAACTTAAACTGGCAAAACCCTTATTTAAGCGCAGCAATAGTCGCCATTATTGTTGCCTACAAAACACATAATATTTATTACACTACGCTTGCCGGTATGGGGCTATTTCTAATTTTAAATTAGTGCGATCTTTATACTTTATGAAATATTGTACTCAGGTTAAAATGCGGCTAACAACAATAAAAAAGACGCCAATATGCACGAATTTCATCAATTAAGCGCAACAAGCTTACAGGGTCAACCTATCAACTTTAATGATTTTGAAGGTAAGGTTGTGCTTATTGTTAATACCGCAAGTAAATGTGGATTTACCTACCAGTACGAGTCACTGCAAGCTTTGCACAATAAGTATGCCAGCCAAGGTTTAGTTATTCTGGGATTTCCGTGCAATCAATTTGGTCAGCAAGAACCCGGCGACGCAACACAAATAGAGCAAGGGTGCTTAATTAATTCTGGTGTGAGCTTTTTAATGGCGGCCAAAGTAGATGTAAACGGTGAGCATGCACATCCTGTATTTCGTCACTTGAAATCGGCTTTACCTGGTTTTTTAACACGTAAAATAAAGTGGAATTTTACTAAATTTTTAATTGCCGCAGATGGTACACCAATTAAACGTTATGCACCTTTTACTAAACCCGAAAAGCTAGAACTTACAATTCAAAAAGCTTTGGCACAGGCTAAAAGCACGCTTTGAAAAGTAATAAAGAGGCGCAAGGCCTCTTTATTGCCAATACTATTGAAACTTAAACATACGCATAACTGCACATTTAAACTCTCAATATTAATTGGTATTTTATTTATACTAGTGAAATTTAATCGGTGTAATCGCTTAAATCGTCTTCGCCTAGATTTTTACGCAAGCGTTTTTGCTCAAGGTAGTCTTCCAACTTCTTTTTAACCTTTTGCTTGTTCTTATCGTGTTGATTACGTCCGAGCATTTCGTACTCGTCTTCAACAAAATCGTCATCTAGCGCATCGTAACTAAATGTCTTACCCACAACCCACTCCATAAAGTGTTTGAGACCAACCAAGGATTTTATTATCGCAATAGCCGGTAAAATTAAAAATGTTTAATGCCAAAGTGCTCTGCAAATTAACATCAAAATAAAGCCACGCGACTACTGTAAATAGTCTTCATGTCAGTAATGTGAATAAATAGCGCTAAATTTGAATTGAGGAAAGTGAGAGTTTTTTATCGTATCGATAAATAAAATTTATTAATTTTTATTAGTTAGCCAATTTGACTAAAAAATAGCTATTTATTAATTTTTTTGACTTGCTAAAAAATGAAGAAAAACACTTAATCAATTGTTTTTTATGGAAAAATAAAACTGGCATCAAACTTGTTATTAATTAATCGTCATCAACAAAAAGTAGAGAACAAACATGAAAAAATTACTATTAGTTAGCGCATTAATTTGTACGCCAGCCGCTATGGCTCATAACGACAACGATTCTGCAATTTCATTTAGTAACGATGAATGTAACGTCGAATTTAAAAACGATGTACGTATTAAACCAAACGAATTAGAAATTTTTACTGCCAATAATAAAACTATGCAATTTAATACCCATGGTGACTTAACCGTAAATGGCGAGCTTGTAGCGCTTAATAGCTCACAACGCGAAGCACTGAATAAGTACTCTGACAGCTTACGCACTCAATTACCTGAAGTAGCTAATATAGCGTTAGAGGGTGTTAAAATTGCCGGTGTAGCATTAGAAGAAGTAGGCAATGCATTTAATATTGACGGTCTTGATAATATGTCTGAGCTTATGGACGACATTAAAATTGAGGTAGAAAATACATTTTACCAGCAAGGTACATTTGTAATGGGCCAACAAAGTTTTAATCAATTTGGCGAAAACTTTGAACAACAATTTGAGCAGCAGATAGAAACAGCGGTTGAATCAGCAGTAATGCAATCAATGGGCAGCATTTTAGTGGCTTTAGGTTCTGAGTTACTTGGTTCAGGCGGCGATATGGATGCCTTTGAACAACGCATGGAAAATATGGGTGCACAAATAGAAGAAAAAGTAGAGCTACATGCAAGCGCACTTGAAGAGAGAGCTAACTCTTTATGTGAAAACTTTGCTGATATTGCAAAACAAGAAGAGCAATTAGTAATGCAAGTGCCAGAGCTTAAAGGTTACCAGTTATTTAGCTTTAAACTCAATTAGTACAGCAAACGTTATTTAACATCCCTTTGGCAGCACTTAAGTTTACTTAAATGCTGCTTTTTTGTGTTTCCCAAACTTATACCAACCTGCATAAATCTTTGCTCAATTTAACGAATTAAATTGCACTATAACTTCGTTAAAAATTTTTTATTTAGAACAACTAGATACAAAAACTTTTGCCTAGTTCTAGCGTAATTTTCTTAACGTTAAATAGACCCCATATATAAGCAGATTGGTATTACTTTTTAGCTAATAAAGTGAGCTTACCCAGAGTAATAATGGCTTGCTCTATCTGCTCGCTCCACGGCACACCATAACTTAACCTTACGCAGCTTTTATACTTATTAGAGGCTGAAAAAATAAGCCCAGGGGTAATACTAATACCAACCTCAAGAGCAAGTAAAAATAATTTTTGACTATCGTATTCGCCTCCTAAATCTAGCCACATTACACAGCCTCCTTTTGGATCGCTTATACGTGTATTTTTTGGCATAGCTTGTTGTAAACACCATCGCATACGTTCTTTGTTATCGCGCAGGCGCTGCCTGAGTACCTTTAAGTTACGGTCGTACTCGCCGCTGGCAATAAATTCTGATAACGCCCATTGGTTTATTAACGAAGCGGAGCAACTTAGTGCTCGTTTATATCGCCGCGCTTGTGTTGCAAATTTACCGGCAACGACCCAACCCACACGATAGCTAGGCGCTGCGGTTTTAGAAAAAGATGAGCAACTGATCACTAATCCTTTTTTAGAGTACGCTAAAGCAGGTGTGCCTCGTTTTGCCGTAAAATATAAATCTCCGTATACGTCATCTTCAATAAGCACTACGTCGTGGCTTTCGAGTAACTCCACCAGCTGCTGCCTATTTGTATCTGGCATAAAGCTGCCTACAGGGTTGCTAATTGCTGTCGAGAATAAACACGCTTTTATGTCATGCTCATTCAAAGCGCGATCCAAATCGCTTAACCAAATGCCATTATCTGGGCACAGTGGTATTTCGAGCGCTTTAAGCCCAAGGCTTTCTATTAACTCGATAATCCCGTGATAACAGGGCGTTTCTATGGCCACTATATCGCCTGGCTTTGTCACACATTTAAGCGCAATAGCCATGGCTTCCTGTGCACCATTGGTGATCACAAGCTCGTCCATATTTATACCAATGCCAAAATCTAAATAGCGATGCACTAGTTGCTTTTTCAGCGGTACAAATCCATCTGTTGGCCCATAGTTAATGGCTTTACTGCCGGCAATTGTCATTACGCGGCGCATATTTCTGGCAAGCGCTTTATCGGTAGGTGCAGCGGCTATAGGGTTAGCGATACCAAAAGGGACTACGTTCGCTTGATGAATGGCGCTGTATACCTGCTCTATTAAGGCTTGTTTATTTACCACAACAGGTTCGCGACTTAACTTAACTCGCTTAGGTAAGTTATGCGCGGCGTTAACAGCTTTTAAAAAATATCCTGATTTTTCACGCGCCTCTACTAACCCTTGATCTTCAAGTGACTGGTAAGCCTGTTTTACAGTGGGGATACTTATGCTTAAGTTATCTGCCATTTTACGCAGTGATGGAAGTTTTTCGCCAGGGAGTAAAACTTGTTGAGCGCTCATATCTCTAATCAACTGAATAACTTGCTGATATAAAAACTCATGCCCTTGGCTATTTTTTTGTCTTATCATCACACACCAAATCTGTATAGGTTACATTTTTACTTTTCTGTATATGGTAAGTATACAGATAGGTCTTAAAATGGCCATTCAATCGGGCTTTGGAGACTAACCATGAAAAGTGCCGCGCTATACATTACAACTGTTTTAATTTGGGGCTCAACTTGGTTAGCCATAGAGTTTCAGTTAGGTGATATTGCGGTAGAGTTATCGTTATTTTATCGCTTTGCTATTGCAGCGCTTTTAATGTGGTTATATGTAGCGTACAAAAAACCCGACATGCGATTTAAGTTACTGGATCATGGCTTTTTTGTTTTATTAGCCATTTGTAATTTTGGATTAAATTATTTAATGCTTTACTGGGCACAAAATCACCTTACCTCAGCCATGACCTCTATTGCCTTTTCAATGCTGCTGGTTATGAACATAGTCAATACTCGGTTATTTTTTGGTAAGCCAATCTCAAAACGAATTTATACAGGTGCTGTACTCGCTGTATTAGGTATTACGTGTCTGTTTTGGCCACAGTTACAGCAGTTCGACTTGAGTAATGGTGCGTTGGTCGGGTTACTACTTGCCCTCGGTGGCACCTTTGTGGCTTCATTGGGAAATATGGTAAGCGTTCGTAATTCTCGTAAACAAATTGGTGTATTGCAAGGCAATGCATGGGGTATGTTATACAGCGCTATAGGCTTGGCTTTATATGTATTAATGAACGATGTGCAATTTAGTTTAAACGCTCCACCAAGTTACTGGTTATCACTACTTTATCTATCAATATTTGGCACTGTAATCGCTTTTGGTTGCTACTTTGCTCTACTTAGAAATATAGGCCCTGAAAAAGCCAGCTACGTTATTGTTTTATTCCCATTAGTGGCAGTAACACTGAGTAGCTTTTTTGAAGGCTTTGAATGGCACGCAAATACCTTTGCAGGATTTAGCCTAGTGCTATTAGGTAACGCCATTGTGCTTACTCCAACAAAACGAATTAACGCCTTTTTAGCTAATAGAGCAATGGCTAAAAGTGGCTCCGTCCCCAGTTAGACGCGTTATTAACGCAACTAACGTAAAAGCGCCTACCCTACTGTAGGCGCTTTTTTATTGGCATATGAAAAAGTAAAGCCTGCCCATGTACACTAATAACGGCAGGAGTTTTACCTACTAGTTCACCATCTGCTTCAATCAATAACCCTTCAGTTTTTATGGAAGCTGTATTTAAGCGACTGTAGTTAAGGTTTTTTATGTGCTGATGGCGCTTAAAAAATAACTTCATAAAGCTTATTACATTATAAAAAAGCCCACCCGATCGCATTTGATAACACTCAAGCAGCCCATCAGTTAAATCTGCTTTTGGCGCTATTTCTAGACCACCACCAAAGTACTTATGATTAGCAAATACGGTAATTAAATTTTTATACTGCCTAACATCGTTATTAAACGTACCTTGTAACTGCTGAGCTTGATAATAAAATAGCTCTTTAATGCTCGTCCAACTGTAATCAAAAGATGAAAAACTAGCTTTAGCATTAATCGCTTTAACTACATGAGCATCAAACCCTACCCCTGCAGTATTAATAAAATAGCGACTATTAATTTTTCCTACATCAATTGCTGTCGGTGTATTAAATAATGCCTTTCGCCAATCATCTTCTTTGCAACTAAACCCTCTCGAGAAATCATTACCTGTACCGCAAGGCAATAATGCTAACGTACAGCTACTCCCTATTAACGCATTAACCGCCAAGCTCAATGTACCGTCTCCGCCAAGTACAACTACTTTGGTAAATTTACTCAGTAGCAACCTTATTTGAGCGCAGTCATTGTTAAAGTTTCCTGTTGTAGTAAACATACAATAAGAAAAACTGCGTTTTTTACAGATGCTTTTAAGCCACATTAGTGATTTTTCATTCTGTTTTTTTGTACTTGGTTTAATAATTATTAGTAGTGACAAGCTTTTGTTTCCAACAATGTATTTAAGAACGAATAAAAAAGAGTTTAATTGAGTTTTTTTAATCTGAATAACTAGTCAAAAAAGGTTGTGTAAAATGCATATAAATAAATAAAAACACACACAAATACCAGTATTGGCGAGAATGACGCCGATTTTATTTTAACTATTTATGCAAAAACCATAATAAAAAACACTGAACCGCACGTTAATAAAATAAATAAGGATTAGTTTAACTAATCCGTCAGGCTCAATTTTTATCGTTGTCTTTTTAATCAAACAACGTGCAAAATGCACGCGATTTCAACATATACAACCCGGAGCAAAATAATGAAACCAATTAACACATTAAATCAAACAGCAGCAGCTCAAGTAGCAGTCAAACCAACTAACCGTAAAGCAAGAATGTTAGCTAGACTTAACACTATTGGTAAAAGACTAGCACTTAGCGGCGCAGCTCAATATAAATAATCACCCAACCATGATTATTTTTCGGTGCAGCGAACACTCAACCACTAAATGAAGTCACTTATTTAGCTCCCCCTTGTTTGCTGCAACCTATTTATTTTATTAAAAATTGCCTTAATTTCCCCTTATTTACAAAAAAAACCTCATTTACGTATGTTTTTTAGGCAAACAGTCATTTTGCTATTTACACAGCGGTATCACCTAAGTATTATTCTGCGTCACGGAGAGATGGCAGAGTGGTCGAATGCACCGGTCTTGAAAACCGGCATGGGTTTATAGCCCATCTAGGGTTCAAATCCCTATCTCTCCACCATATTTTAATTGGTGGCTTTTTTTACTTCCATCAATACAAACGGTTATGCGTTGGAGAGGTGTCCGAGTGGCCGAAGGAGCTCCCCTGCTAAGGGAGTATAGAGTTTGTAGCTCTATCGAGGGTTCGAATCCCTCCCTCTCCACCATACTTAATTTAAACCACTTGATTGTGGTTTTTTTGTGCCTAAAATTTAACACCGATACTAAATTGGGAGGGTGAGAACCCTCGACAGGGTTCGACAAAATGTCTGGAACATTTTGGGCCGCTGCAAGCGTCGCGTAGCGATTGATTATATGGATGTAAGCAAATCTATCCCTCCCTCTCCACCATACTTAATTTAAACCACTTGATTGTGGTTTTTTTGTGCCTAAAATTTATAAAAACTAAACAAATTGTGCCTAGTAATAACTTAGGGCATTATTAACACAACTTTAGCCACTTTTAGGTTTAGCTATGATCCGGTTCATATTGCTATCAGTTTGCGCGGCAGCACCATTTTTTACCTTGGCACAAAGTACAACAGTGTATAAGTGTGTAATTAAGGGCGTTCCTACCTTTAGCCAAACGCCTTGCGCTAAAGATGCACAAGTTATTACTCTTAAAGATATAAACGTAATTGAAGCATACAAAAGCTCTACGCCCGGTAAAGGTATTACCGACACCTCTGTGGATGACTACTTAGAAGTTCAACAAATAGAACGAGAAATAAAGCGCCTTGAGCTATCTATTGCACAAAGCCAAAAAGAATACGCAGCTAAAAAACAGCAGATAGATTACATGACTCAAGATAAAGCCAATCGTTTAGGCGCTTCGTCTATTGCTGATGCTATCGCAACTAAAACAAATTCGTTAAAGCAAGCTTACGACGCATCAATTAATCAAACGCAGCAAAAAATAGAGTCATTAAAACAAAGAAAGCAGCAGCTTAGCCAAAACCCTTAAGCGCTCGTTTTACTATCGAGATAAACTGCGCAACGTCTTCTTGAGTATTATAAATATGTGGCGATACTCGTATCCCAAATTTACGGGCATCTACACTGACTTTCGCTTTATTAAGCTCTGTAAGTACATGGTCTTGCTGCTTGTTAAAAAACAAAATAACAGTCCCGCTGCATTTATCACTACTCATAGGTGATGCAACATATTTGCCTAGTTGCTCATGAATAAGCGTAAGCATAGCTAAGTTATGATCCCTTACCTTGTAAGCAGTTAGCTCTGCAAAGTAAGCAATGCTATTTGCGGCAATAATATAAGGTGCTACAGAGGGAGTGCCCCCCCAAAACTTGAGCGCACTGGCGTTATATTCAAAATGGTTAATATCGAACTCAAATGGATTTTGATGCGAAAACCACCCCACATCTTTAGGCTCGCAATACTCTATTTGATTTTTGTTAACCCATAAATAAGCTGCACCTGGGCCACCACATAGCCATTTAACGCTCGAGCCAATCATAAAGTCAGCATCGAGTATGCTTAAATCAAGCGGTATAACACCCGCTGACTGAGCAACATCAACTATTGATAAACTATTGGTTAATTTACTTATAGCTACAATATCGTACACAGGCGCCTGTACACCTGTATTTGAATACACATGACTTATAAAAACTAAATCGATGTCGGCGGTTATATAACGCTGCCAAACACTAATATCAGTTAGGTTTTCGTGCTCTGGTATAAACATAATTTGTGCGCACTCTGGTAATGCTTTTTGCATTGCAAAACCCATGCTCGGAAAATCACTTTGCGCCATTAGCACTTTACAATTTTTTTGCTGTAGCCGTGGATGCGACATAAGCAACTTTGTTAAGCCACTTGATAAATTAACCTGAGGACAAAACTGCGAACTAGGCGCATTAAATAACTTACCAAGCGCGGTGGTAAATTGCTCAACTGCGGGCAGCCATTGTTGCCAAGGTTCTTTATTTGAGCTCTCCCATGGTAAAAAATAATGCTGATCTAAATATTGCTGTGTATTTTTAAGAGGACGCCCTACCGAGTGGTTTAATAAATAACAGCCATCGGCCATACAAAAATCATTTTTAAGCATGCTATTTAACCCATTCTTTAAGTGTATTTAGATCGTCAAAACGTGTTTTTATATCGTCGCGTTTGGCACTGGCTCGCCTATCTCTTAATTTTTCGAGCGAATCAAGTAACACATTAAGCGGCGGACCACTTGCTGTTACCTTGCTCATATGCTGCTGTTGCATATTTTTTGAGGGCTGAGCAATAAACTTTTCAACCAGTTGATTATGATGACCGACTGCGGTGTCGCCATGTGATTTACACACTTGAATAAATAACGTTGCGTGGCTTTTAAACCAATCTGTATTTTTATATTGCTCTGCTTGTAAAAAGTCATCCATAAAGCTTTGCATACGCATGGCTTCTCGTAGGATTTGTTGATCCTCTGGCATCATATATAAAAACTTATCCACCAGCATTTGCGAGTAACTAGGCTCATTTGCGCTACAAAGCCCTAGTAACATATCAATCACGTTAATACCTGCAAAGTCACCAGCATTTGCACCTCTGTAAACCTCTTTACCTACACGGTACGGTTTATAATAAGGGCGAACGCAGTTAAAAAAGCGATCTGAATCGAGCTCAGAATAAAGTGCATTATTTGACTCAATTACATCTATAAGCGCTTGTTTTGCTACTTTTAATAACTCACCACACAGGGGGTGTGAGATACCTAACGGCAATATTTTTAATAAAGCATCACTTGCACGTTTATAGGCCAAAATACCTTGGGTGTTGTAATCAAGAAATAGCTTTTCATCAGGTAAATTGGTAAATCGTTTATAAATACCGTTAAGTGCTTTGTTATGAGTAGTTAAGTGGGCGGTAGCAAAACGAGGGGTTACGCCAATGGATGCGCCTATATGCATAGCAAGCGCTGAGGCTTCAATTAGTGGCGAAGTAGTTTCTCTGCTTGGCTCAGTAATTTCATGGCGCCTACACGCCGCCATAAACAATCCTACGTTACCGAGTAAGTCAAAAGCGCTATCAAAGCCTTGATCTGTGTTTCCCTCTGCTAATAAATTGCTAATTAATGCGTTGCCTTCTTTTTCTAATTGTTGCTTTAAGGCCTCACCTATTCCTTCTACATTTGCTTTATCGGTTTGCTGCCAATAAAGCTGCTCTAATTCACTATTTAAAGTGACAAACTCTGTTCGTATCCAGTGATCAAAAATAGCGGTATGTGTGTTCATTGTTGTGCTCTATTATTTTTATAGTTAAATGCTAACAGAGTTCAATGAGGGTAAAACGCCAAAAAAATTAGTAAAAATTGCAATACTTAGCAATAATCACTACAAATATAAAAATAATTAATAAAAGCCGACAACTATGTTAGATAAAAAAGACCAGCAATTACTCATTGCACTGCAAAGCCAAGCTCGTATGTCTGTTTCAGATTTGGCCAGCAGTATTAACCTATCGGATACACCTTGTTTAAGGCGTATAAAAAAGTTAGAGCAAGAAAATATTATTACCGGCTACCACGCCGCCATAAATCCTAAAGCACTTAACCTTAATGTGTTGGTATATGCGTTTGTACGATTAAGCCAAAACTCGGTAAGTGCTGCAGAGCAATTTGAGCAACATGTAGAAAAATTACCACATGTATTAGAGTGTTGTGTAATATCAGGAAGCTATGATTATTTATTAAAAATCATTGCACATGATCTTGAGAGCTACGAAACATTTGTAAAACATCAACTAGGTAGTTTAAGTTGTATTGCAAATATAGAATCAACAGTCGTGTTAAAGCAGTCATTTAGCAAAAAACAGTTACCATTATAAAAATAACCAAAATAACTTACTGTTAGCTATACTGATATTTCAAAACGATAATAATAATTGCTTGGACCTTATGTGAAAAATTTTAACTCTAAAAATCATTCCATTATTTTTTACATCATGTTTGCTTTAGCATATTTTTTAGTCGGCATAGCACTCACTAAACTTGCTTTTAACTCGCAAATAATTCCAATTTGGTTACCTGCCGGTATAGCTCTAGTCGGTTGTTATATTTGGTGGTGGCGCTTTATCCCGCCTTTATTCGTAGCTGCAATTGCGTTTAACCTAAATATTTTTGATAGTTCAGCTCATGAGCTAGTCCTGGTCGGCAACTCATTCAACGAGGCTATGTATATCGCCTTTGGTGTTGTTATACAGGCAATGGTCGGCGCAGCTTTTTTAAAGTATTGGCTTGGTCACCCGCTGCGTTTTAAAAAGCGCAAGAATATAATTTACTTTATTTTAGTCATAGCCATATTGGTCAGCTTAATTTCAGCTAACTTTGGCGTATTCGCACTGAGTCAATTTAACTCGATTTACAGTATTGATAATCATTGGAATAATGTTATTTACTGGTGGCTTGGCGATACATTAGGGGTATTAATTGCAACTCCATTTTTACTTTCTTTATTACCACAAAAGTCTAATCAACATACTATATCGGCATTTCCGACAATTGCAGTATGCTCAGTTTTATTTTTATCAGTCGCGGTAACAACACAATTATACGATCAGGAAAATCGTATAAGCACTATTAAAATTGCCGAACGTGAAGTCCACGTTATAGAAAACAGCCTTTATAGATATACAAATCGCAGTATTATTGCAGTGCAGAGCTTAGCAAGTCAGGTTCAATCATCTCCCATGCTGAGCCAGCAAGATTTTTATTCTTATGCTAGTCAGTTACTAACTCAATACGAGTTTATTAACGCTTTATCGTGGAATGCAAAAATACCTCAAGATCAACGAGAAGTCTTTGCTCAAGAAATATCAAATATTTACCATTTAGATATTGATATAGTTGGCGAACCTCTTGAAATTAATGATCCCCTTGTTATAGTAAAATACATAGCTCCTTTTAATGGTAATCAAAAAGCTATTGGCTTTAATGTATTTTCAAACCCTGATCGAAAAAACTCTCTGCTTAACCCCGCTATAAAGTACATGCCAGTCGGAACTAAAATAATTCAGTTGGTGCAAACCAAACAACCTAAACCAGCCTATTTATTATTTGCCCCTGTGTACTCTCAATATAACGATGAAAAAACAATTAAAGGCTATGCCACTGGTATATTTTTAGTGCGTAGTATTATTGAGCAGGCCATTTCTAAAGAACAGTCTGATATGTTTTCGATTGGTATATACGAAGATACAAACACACCGCCGTTTTATAGTAATTACTCTCAGGATGTTCAGCAAGCCAAAGGCAGCCGATTAATGTCGTTTGACGTGGACTTTGCAGGGCAAAAATGGATTGTAAAACTAGCCCTTAAAGAAAGCTTTTTAACACAACATAATAGCCAACTAGCTCTATTATTGCTCATACTCCAAGTTGCCGTATGTTCTTTAATTTTAATGGTTTTACTGCTGTTTAATCAGCAACAAATTGCACTTACACGTCAAGTTGCAGAGCGTACACACTCACTCGCACAAGCAAAGCAGCAGTCTGATTTAGCTAATCAGGCTAAAAGCCAATTTTTAGCGAATATGAGCCACGAAATACGTACACCATTAAACGCCGTTATTGGTTTCTCTTCACTTGCCCGAGAAACAGACAGTGCAAGTACACTCATTGGCTATTTAGATAAAATAAACTCATCATCTAAAAGTTTATTAAACTTAATTAATGACATTCTTGATATATCAAAAATAGAATCCCAAAAGTTAGTTATTGAATCTATTGCATTCGACCTAGGTGCCTTAATAACACGCATAGACAATATGTTTGAACAAAGCGCAGTTAACAAAGGTATTAACTGGCAAGTTAACTCAAAGCTACCTTTAAATACCTGGTTTATTGGTGATCCTATGCGAATTGAGCAGGTATTACTTAATTTATGTAGTAACGCGATTAAATTTACAAGCCAAGGCAGCGTTGCTTTAAACATAGAAACAGAGTTTACTGCCGCCAATAAAGTACAGCTTGTTATAAACGTTAGTGATACAGGAATAGGTATAAAACCAAGCCAGCATAAAAAATTATTTAACGCATTTACCCAAGCTGATAGTTCTACCTCAAGGCAGTTTGGCGGTACAGGACTTGGCTTAACCATAGCTAAAGAGCTAAGCCAGCTAATGGGGGGAGAAATAACACTTAAAAGTGAAATAGATAAAGGCTCTACTTTTACATTTTCCATGCGATTAGAAACAACAGAGCCTAAAAAAGAACATGTTATTACATTTGATAATACTAATATTACTTCGCTAGACATTTTGGTCGCAGAGGATAACCCAGTAAATCAAATGGTTATTAAAGCGATGCTTGGCTCGTTAGGGATTGTGCCGTATATAGTAGAAAACGGTGAGTTGGCGGTCGATATAGTGAAAAAACAACATTTTGATTTAGTCCTTATGGATTGCCAAATGCCTATAATGGATGGCTATAGAGCAACGGCACTGATCCGCCAGTTTAAAACCGAACAAGAACTCCCGATTATTGCTTTAACTGCCGACGTAATGCCAGAGGATAAAGCACATGCACAAGCAGTTGGATTTAATCAACATCTTGCAAAACCGCTTGAACTCATTAAGCTAACCGAGTGTCTTGTCCAATATGCAGAAGTTAATGAACAATAGTGGTTTAATTTTAAGAATAGTTTTAAGAGTATTTTTGGGTTTTGTTTTAAGTGTTTTTTCTCATACAGCTGTCGCTCAAAACTGTATATCGCAGGCGAGCGACTTTAAATTTATAACAAAAAGTAAGCAACAAGGCTTATTACGCTTTGAAAATGAGCACAACCACCAGCGCTTTAATTACCACGCCATTTTACCATTTAACGATTACTTAGATTTTGCATATAAACATATAAATAAAGCCAATCCACGTGCAAATATGCCATGCCCTGCTATTACACAAACGTATCAGCAATTAGTAACACAAGGTACGCGAAAACCTGACCCTACTATTGCAGATATTATTGCCCCTTTTGAGCTTACGCATCCAAACAGCAATAAAGTTGCGCTATTAATCCACGGACTAACTGACTCCCCCTTTACATATCACGATTTAGCACAAGTGTATTATCAGCAAGGCTATACTGTGCGTACTATTTTATTACCAGGACATGGAAGCGCCGCAAGTGCTTTACTCAATGTAGACGTTAGCCAATGGCAACAAGCAATAAAATACGGTATTGAACGCTCCGTACAAGACTTTGATGAGGTGATACTCGCAGGTTACTCTACCGGTGCAGCGTTACTTATTGATTACGCAACCAAACACACTGTATCCCCTAAAATTAAAGCGCTTATGCTTTATTCGCCAGGCTCTGAGCCACATAATAAGTACGGCTGGATAGCAAAGTGGATTGATGCCATACCCTTTGTTAATTGGATTGATAAAGACGCCGATGTAGACTTTGCTAAGTATGAGTCATTTCCTTTAAATGCAGCTGCCGCTTCGTACGATGCAATGTCACTTGCAAGCGTAAGTAGCTTAAATAAACGCCCTGCACTTAAATTACCTATTTTTAGTGTACTTAGCGATATTGATACCACGATAGATACGCGTGCCACGCTAAAATTATTAAGTGCATTACACCAAGGTAATTCAATCAAATATAAGCCGCTCGATACTTTAGTACTTTATGGAAGCACTGATATTTTACCGCCAGACTTTGCTAGTGACTACACAGTAAATAATCCGCAATGCACAACACGTCAATGTAAAAAGGTTCATGGTATGTCGCATATTGCTGTTGTTAACTCACCGCAAAATCCACATTATGGAATTAACGCAACTTATCGCAATTGTGGCAGCTTTATTAACGACGAGCCCCTATATAAAACATGTAAAACAACTAAAAACCCACAACTAGGAGAGCGTACAAGCGCCAACTTAAAACACTATCCGGCTTTACAGCGCTTAACTTATAATCCTCATTTTACCGAGCTTAAAATGCAAATTAGTACGTTTATTAAAAACGTAGAACAGCTTAGAACAACTACAAGGTAAGTAGTCATGGGAACGTTTTCGCACCAATGGTTTAGCAGTATTAATGAGATTGATCAGGCGCAGTGGCAACGTTTATTTGGTGATGAACCATTTACTCAACATGCTTTTTTATATGCCCTTGAACAAAGCCAATGCGTAACACAAAAAAGTGGTTGGCAGCCCCATCACCTCGCTATTTTTGAAAGTGATACGCTCGTTGCACTTGCACCTGGGTATTTAAAAAGTCATTCATACGGCGAGTATGTATTTGACTGGGCATGGGCTGAGGCATACGAAAAACACGGTTTAGAATATTATCCCAAGTGGCTATCTGGCATTCCTTTTAGCCCTATTGAAGGCAAGCGCATTGCTATCGAGCACGCTAATCCAAATGCGGTATATCAATACATTACAGAGCAACTTAGCTTACACAGTGCTCAGCAAGGATGGTCGGGATGGCATGTTAACTTTTGCGATCAAGCTCAAGCAACATCATTAACTGAGCAACACGCCATGTTAAGAGTGGGTGTGCAATTTCAGTGGTTTAATAAAGGTTATGAATCCTTTGACGACTTTTTGCAGATGCTTAGCTCACGAAAACGTAAGTCACTTAAAAAAGAGCGAGCTAAAATAGCGCAACAGAACATTGATATTGAATGGCTGCAAGGAACGCAAATTACGCCCGAGATAATGCAATTGTTTTGTGAGTTTTATCAGCGTACCTACTTAAAGCGCTCTGGTCATTTGGGCTATTTAAATATGGAGTTTTTTACGCTTTTACATGCCTTAATGGCTAATACTCTCGTTATTATGCTGGCCAAAAGAGACGATAACGTGATTGCTGCAACACTTAGTTTAGTAGGTGAGAATACGCTTTATGGGCGCTACTGGGGAGCAAGTGAGGAAGTAGATTCGCTTCACTTTGAATTGTGTTATTACCAAGGTATTGAGTTTGCAATAAAGCATAAACTCAACTGTTTTCATTCGGGTGCACAAGGTGAGCACAAAATAGCACGCGGATTTGAACCCGTACTTACCTACTCTGCTCACCATATTGTTGATGGCGATTTCAGTAATGCAATAAGCGACTACTTAAAGCGTGAACGCGGCCATATTGATATATATAAAGAGCAATGTAGCTCATTACTGCCGTTTAAAAACGAGTAACTGATTATTTGCAGGCATGGCTGTATCGCTAATAAGCGTAAGCCCTGCTTGCTTAGCTAGTTGTTCAACTGCTTCAAAATCTCTTATTCCACTTAACGGATCGCGCTCTGTTAAAAAGGCACTAAAGTCATCATTACTTGGGCTGGTAAATTCACCTTGGTATTTGAATGGCCCATAAATACACAACATACCGTCGCTATTTAAGTGGCGTTTAACACCGTCAAAAAAACGCTCAACTAATTGCCAACTTACAATATGAAATGTGTTTGCAGTATAAATAGCGTCAACCTTATCTACTGGCCACTCATTATTTAAATCAAGCTCAAGTGGTGCATGCAAATTAGTTAAATTAGCTTCGCGGTGCCATAAGTTAATCCCTTCGTGGTTTATAGCACGATCACTTGTATGCCATTGTAAATGTGGTAATTGCTCTGCAAAAAAAACACTATGCTGGCCGGTTCCTGAGCCAACTTCGAGTACTGTTTTAGTATTTTTTAATACGTCCTTTAATTGCTCTAAAATAGGGGTTTTATTGTTTTCACAGGCTTGTGAAAATGGCTTTGTCATTACTGTGCACCAAAATTGTAGATTAATGCACAACAGTAAAGCAAATTTAGCTTATTTTGTCGTGATGAAAAAAAGATAATTTTTAAACACTATAACTATCATATGGTTGAGTTAATTTATTATGATTGGTACGTAATATGCTTTTATATAACTAACCCACTAAAGGGTTTAACTTATATTAAATTTCAAAGGATAAAATTATGCATATACCCCCTTATACCGCTGTAGACGCAGCTATTGCTATAACCGAAAAAACCACCTACGATCATAGTTACGCCGTTGATATGAGAGCTACAGTAATCGATTTACTTTCGCACCCTAAACATAATCAACAGGCGATGACCAAACATGAAACAGATCAGATATTTATTCTTGGCTACAATTAATACTCAAATTAGTATCGCAAATAATTTTTATAATAACTGTTTACACTGAAACCGATTAAATGTAATGATAACTATTATCGTTAACTTAAGTCGGTTTTTTTATGTCTTCAAATTATGCCCAGCATCGTTACCATCAAGAACTCTCTTGCCATTGCTTAAGACCTGGCCTGCATGCACCCATGCTCGTTGCCGATTACATAGAAACCGCCCTTAACGTCGCTAAAAAATTTGAGCAACAACGTAATCCCTTGCTTCAAGAGTTTTATCTTAGACGCACACACCATGAAATTATGAACAAAATGTGCGACCCTCTTATACATAATGCTATTCGTAAACAATGTTTAGAGCAGTTATACAAACCTTTATTAGCACTAAAACGGTTTTATAAAGTGCATAACAATACTGCACAATTTTTAATACTTGATCGTGAAGCTCGTATTCTTAGTCACGAATTCAACCCTTTTTAAGGAGCACACTTATGAGCAACTTTAGAACAGAATCAGACAGCATGGGCGAGCTACAAGTACCTATTGATGCGCTCTATCAGGCGCAAACACAGCGAGCGGTTAATAATTTTGCCATTAGTGGCTTACCTATGCCAAAGCAATTTATAACTGCACTGGCTTATATAAAACAAGCCGCTGCACAAAGTAACTGTGAGCTAGGCCATTTAAGCAAAGCTAAAGCCGATGCAATTGAGCAAGCTTGCCAAAGTATTATTGATGGCGAGCATGTTGAGCATTTTCCCGTTGATATTTTTCAAACAGGTTCTGGCACAAGCTCAAATATGAATGCCAACGAAGTTATTGCAACGCTTGCTAGCCGATTAGGCAGTGAAAGCATTCACCCTAATGATGATGTAAACATGGGGCAAAGCTCTAACGATGTAGTCCCTACTGCTATCGCACTCAGTAGCGCAATAAATGTAGTGTATGAATTACTTCCTTCGCTTGAAAACTTATCGCAAAGCCTGGAAAAGAAAAAAGCTGAAGTAGGCCATATAGTTAAAACGGGCCGTACGCATTTAATGGATGCAATGCCTGTAACGTTTAATCAAACACTCAGTGCATGGCAGTCACAAGTTAATCATGCCGCAGCAGGAATTAGACATAGCTTAGAGCGTGTATGCGAACTTGCACAAGGCGGTACAGCCGTTGGAACAGGAATAAATGCCGACCCTAAATTTGCAGCCCAATTTGCAGAAAATCTGAGTGCCAACGTAGGCATTAGATTTACGCCTAGTAGTAACTTTTTTTATAATATAGGTTCACAAGACGCCATCGTCGCGCTTTCGGGGCAATTAAAAGTACTCGCTGTAGCACAAATGAAAATAGCCAACGACCTACGCTGGATGAACTCAGGACCACTTGCAGGTTTAGGTGAAATAGAGCTTGAAGCGCTTCAACCAGGCTCATCTATTATGCCAGGTAAGGTAAACCCAGTAATACCAGAAGCCGCAGCCATGGTAAGCGCACAAGTTATTGGCAACGACGCCACTATTACCGTTGCAGGTCAAGCGGGTAATTTTGAGCTAAACGTTATGCTCCCAGTCATTGCGTATAATATTTTGCAAAGTATTGAGTTACTTGCAAATAGCGCACAAGCGCTGGGCGATAAAGCGATTGCCAGTTTTAAGGTGAATCAGCCAAATATAGATAAAGCACTCGCTAAAAATCCAATTTTGGTAACTGCGCTTAATCCGGTGATCGGTTATGAAAAAGCAGCAAAAATAGCAAAGCAGGCTTATAAAGAAGCTCGCCCAATTATTGATGTAGCTGAGCAGGAAACCGATTTACCACGCAGTGAACTCGAAAAACTACTTAACCCCACCAAACTAACGCAGGGTGGACTTTAACAAAACGATATTTTTCGCGGCTTTAATTACTTGATAATATAGTTTTTATTGCCGTAAAAAATGCACCGTGTATGATAGTGATGAATATTTCATCACTATCAAGGTTTGTTATGCGTACCCCATTGTTAGCCATACTTTTACCACTGTGTTTAACTGCATGCTTAGATAAAGCACCCACTGAAACGCAGCAAGTAACAATCACCTCAGAAGCTGAAGCACCAAAGCAAGAGCTACAAAAGCTAAAAGAAAACACTCAATTACAAGAAAATACTAAAAAAAACGTAGTTGCTGAAAAAATACCAAAAGCTGATTTAAAAAACGTTTCAATAGACGATATAAAAACAGCTAAAACCGAATTAAATACGCTAATTACAGATAAGCAATGTGATACCAGCACCCAATGTAGAGTAAGTGCAGTAGGCAGTCGCGCATGTGGTGGGCCGAGCAGCTTTGTTGTGTACTCAACAAACACCGCGTCTGAGGAACAAGTAGCTGTCCTTAGCGATAAAATTACTAAGCTTGAAAGTAGTTATAATTCACAAAAAGGGATGATGAGCATTTGTCAGCATTTAACAACGCCAAGCACGCAGTGTGTTGAAAATAAATGTGTTAAACTTGAAGGCTCAGCGGTAAGTGCATTTTAAGGATAACGTTATGAGATGTTTACCATCGGCAATTAAACTATCAATTTTAAGCATTGCTAGCAGCATTTTATTACTAAGTGGTTGTGCTAGTACTGTGACGTCAAATGAGCAAAGTAAAAACTTATCTGACTTAAACTATGATCTGAATAACATGGTGAGTAATAACAGCTGCACTGCAAGCTTTCAGTGCAAAGTACTTGAAGTGGGCGCCCGCGCATGCGGCGGACCGAGTAAATATGCTGTTTATTCAACGCTAAACACCTCTCAAGAAGAAGCAGAACAGCTTGCTCAACAAATAACAAAACAAGAAAACATACAAAATAAAGCACAAGGCTTAACTGATTGTTCTCCTGTACTTGAAGTGCAATCGCTGTGTATTAACCACCAATGCCAGTCGTTTGATATAAAATAAAAACGGCCGCGTATAAGCTAATTTCAGCGTTAACTTAAATACGGAATTAACGCTGAAATTACTACCACCAGTACCACGCAAACACCCGCTTTAATAATGTATTTCATGGGCATTGTTTTAAGCACCCAATACGCATAAATAAAGCGTACAAAATAACTCGCCGCAGTACCAAACAACGCAAAAATAATTAAGTAAGCAATTAAAATAATATTCATAAAAACCTAATTAAATTATTTCACTTTTTATTTTTAGTGTGAGCTATTAATAAATCAGCTACTTGTTGCTTTACGGCTCGCTTATCATCGCTTTGTACATCAAAGCGACTGGCTAGTTGCGCTATTTCATCATCATTTAAGTTAAACGATAAACGTTGACGCGTTTTTTTAGACTTTACGTCTAAGCCAAGTATTTTTCGGATCATATCTGACGGCGTTAGCTCTTGATCAATTGCCTGCTTTTTTATCAGCTTTTGAACTTCGCTGCTTAGATCGAATGCCATTTGTGTGGCACGTACAGCTTGTTCCTGACGTAACCACTTATCTTTAGCATCACTCACTTAGCATCTCCGGGAAACAAGTCTACAATGTCTGACATTGGACGCATGAGCGTTAGCGATACTTCGGTTTCGCCGCCATCCCAAATTTCGATATTTAAACCAAAGCCTTCATTATCTGACGCTAAGCAAATCATTTCACATGGCTCGCCACCTTCTTGCTCATAACGAGGTAATGCTTGGTTGCGGTAGTCTTTATTATGGAAATAACACACATAAGGCGACTCGCTTTGTTGATAGCTTTTAGCTAAAAACTGCATAAAGCGCTCTGGTGTATTTTGCACTGTAATGTGGGTTAATGACTCTTCATCAAAAATACGCGCAAACTCATCAAGGCTAAATATTTCTTCAACTTCGTTTCGCTGAATTTTAATAGAAAAGTTAGCCCACTCTTCGCCATCATCTTGCTCAATTTGTAAAAATACAACTTGGCCGCTATTTGTCTCAAGTACAAATTCAGTATCGCTACTGTGCTGATATTGGTAAGTCTGAATGTCAGTAACACGTAACGTTTCACCCTTTAACCATGCAGGATAGGCAAATGAGTCAATAACGCTAAACATGTCGCCTTTTTTAAGATCGCTCGGATGATTAAGCTGACGTTCTGGCTCTTTTTTAGATTTGAAAAAATTAAACATAGGAGGGCTGCCTTTTAAGCAAAAAAGGTAACTGAGAAAAACTCGGTTACCTTTTTAAAGTATAAACGTAATGGTTAGCTATTTTGCTTCGCTTTGATGCGAGCTAAAATATCAGCGCTTTTTGGACTTGTGTCGCCAATGCCTGCTTCAGCCATTTTTGCTTTTAAGTCATCGCCATTTACGTCTGACTCAAGTTGCTTTGCAGCACCAAGCTGGTCACTTCGATCTTGTTGGCGCTGTTTAATGCGTTCAAGCGATTGACGAGCCGATGTCATAGACGAGCTGTTTGTATTAAGTGTGCTGTTAACAGCCATTGTTGCTTGCTGTACGCTTTCAGTGGTTTTAACCATTGTAAGCTGACGCTGATTCTCTTTAATCGATTTTTCAGCATCTTTAACTTGCTGCTTAAGCGCAACAATGTGATTGCTAAAGCCAGATAATACTTGCTCGTTTTCAGCTTTTTCAGCTTCAAAGTCACCAATTTTTTCTGCAATTTCTAATGCTAATGCTTCGTTGCCCTTTTCAAGAGCTTGGCCTGCATACGCTTCATGTTCAGCGATTGATGCATCTACAGCGCTAATTTTACGCTTCGTTTGCATCTCTTTAGCCATTACTTCAGTAAGGCTTTTTTTAGCACGGTGAAGTGCATTTTGCGCGTCTGCAATTTCTTGCTCAAAAATACGGATGCCATTTTTGTCTACAATTGCTTCACCAGCTTCACGAGCGCCGCCACGTACTGCTGTAAATAATTTTTTTAAAATACTCATAATCTTAACTCCACTAACTAGCTATTAATCGTTTAAATACAAGGTCACGGCTTCTAGTGCATCGATAGCGTTATCGGCTAATGTCACTAGTTCGTGGGTAACGTCATCTAATGATGAATTTACCGACAGTGCACCAAAAATCGCGTATTTGTTATCGATTTTAGCAAATGCACTCAGTGGAATTGGCACGTTTAAACGTAGTAATGTTTCGTTTAACTCGTTGCGTAATTCACTTTTAACTTCATCTTCGTCAAACAAGTAGCTAATACATAATAACTGCTCTTGCGTTTGCGTAACAAAAATTGGAAGCTCATCATTTCCATCAACAATGACTTGTAAAACATCTTGCTCGCCTGGGTTGGCAATCAAGAAAGACTCAAAGTTAGCGCCTTCAGTTTCAAAAGAAGCTAATTTTATTGAAAGTTCATTTAATTCCATGTCTCTGCCTTTTGTCGTTTGACATATTATGTCTGAGTTAAGATTCTCATGGTCGACATATTATGTCAACCATGTTTTATTAGTTTTTATACAATTCGCTTTCTATTTGCCATGCAGTTCGATAGTAATCATACAACTGACCAGATCCTAACCTATTGACCTCAATACTTTTAACTTGTTCAAAGTAGTGGTTAGGAAATACAAAACTTGCCAATAAATATTCTTTACTAATCCATCTTGATGGCACAGGCATAGCCGTCGCACCATTAATACGGCCACTGGCCGACTGCCCCATTTTAGTCGCTATAGTCCAGCCCCACTGCCCAAAAGAAGGTATGTTTTGCTGATACTGCTCAACATAGCCAAACCCAGCAGCTTTAACTGTTTTAGCAATGCTTAAAAACGCTTTTTTAGCGTGATAAGGTGAGGTTGATTGAACCGCCATTGCGCCATCGGGTGCTAATAGCTGCCGTACATGATTATAAAAGTAGTCACTGTACATTTTATTTAGATCAGGATGATTAGGGTCAGGTAAATCAATTAAAATAGTGTCGAACTGCTTAGATTGGTCAAGTAGCTTTTCTACTTCTAAAAATGCATCACCCACAATTATGTTGGCTCGCGAATCATGCATCGATTTATTGTTTAGCTGTAGTAATCGCTTATTGATGTGCTCTGGCGGCGTAAAGTCACCGTCTTTATGACCAAATAAATTGAGTAGTTGCGCGTCTAAATCTATTAGCGTTACTTCGCTTACAGGCCATTTTAAAACATCTCTAAGTGCAAGCCCGTCACCACCACCAATTATTAATACACGGTCGTGTCTGTTAGAGGCAAGCATTGCAGGGTAAACCAGCATTGAATGATATATTTGCTCATCAATACTTGAGAACTGTAAACGCCCATTTAAATATAAATCGGTAATTGGCTGAGGTTGGTTTTTGCTTAATCTTTCGGTTAAAACTACGTGTTGGTATTTAGTTGCTTGCGAATAAATTACTTTATCTTTGTATAAAACATTACTTAGATTGTTCATCCAGCTACTGCCAAATACTAAAATAAAGCCAAATAATGCAAGTAATACTATATGGCAAACTAAAAGTGCCTTAGCAAAGCGCACATGGGTATGGTAGCGCCATAAAAACGCGAGTCCTGCGATGATATTAAATAACGCCGTCCACGCTGCAGCTTGCATTATAGGCATTGAGAGCATGATACTTACCCAAATAGCTGCACCAATACCAGCACCAATATAATCGGCACCATAAATAGTCCCTGCGTTGTTTTCTAAAAAACGGCCATAAACGTGCTGACGAATGCGCGCTATAAGCGGTATTTCCATACCAATAAATAAGCCCAGTATTAAACCAAAAACATAAGGTAGAAAACGTGACCACTCTTGTAGCTTTTGAAATACGTAACCATTAAGTACAACATCAGGGGGTAAATTAAAAATGCTCGAAAATAAATGAGGAAGAGAATAACTAACTGCTATTACACCCGCTATCGCTAAAATGCAGCCCATGCCAACCAAAGCAATAATGCTTTCTAACCAAGCAAAAGCGGTAAATGCATCTTTAAACCAACGCGCTAAAAAAGCGCCTAAGCCCATTGCTACAATCATAGTACCAATCATGGCGTAAATAGCGCTCTCTACTGAGCCAAGTACACGGCCCGCATAATGAGACAGTAAGTATTCATAAATAAGGCCGCACCCAGCAAGCACGGCCATAACAGTAATAAGTAGTATATCGTGCCCAAGTAAGCGAGACTTACTTGGGCTAGTTGTGGTTGATGACACTGATTATGCGCCTAGTAATGTTGCCATAGTGATACCTACAGCAAATGATACTGCTGCAGAAATAGTAGCTACACCTACATTTTTTTGACGATTAACTTCATCGGAAATATCGCAACCAGATAAAATTATTTTAATTGTCACTAAGTGCAAAATAATAAATGCAACAAGGCTCACTACTGCGCTAATAGCCCAGTATAGTAAACTCGCATTAATATTATCAGCCGCGTAAGGTGCAACACCCGTTGCTGCTGTAATAGCTAATGCACTACCTACTAAAAATCCAGCGTAACGAATACCCACAGCTAAGTTACCATCAACAATTGCTTGTTGTAGGCAGTCGCCACTTTTATTTGTACGTTTAAATAACTGCACTCGGTACTGGCTAACAAGTAGTAATACAACACTACCTATAATAAAGGCGGCAATTACAATTGGAAGACCATGCCAGCCGTCAGTAGCCACCCATAAAAGAGCTGAGCGAATAACGATAGCAACACTGACAACATGGCCAAAATCAATTATTGAAGCTGTAACGTTACCTTTAACGATTTCGTCGTGCAGGCTTACTTTACGAAGCGCTACTTTATCTTGAAAAAAGTGACCCAACTTAATCAGTACAATTGCTAATGCGCCATAAGCTAACATTTGCAGTGCTTCTTGTTGCAGTGTTGCAGCAAAAGCTCCGCTACTTACACCCGTTAATACAATCGCCAGTGCCACTAAGCCAGCGGCAAAGCTAATCCCAAAAGCAAAGTTATCACGCTCTGTTATTTCATCATTTGCATGTAAGTTTGAAACCCAGCCTTTTATATATTTAAGGCTTACAAATAATAAAACAATAATTGCAAAATCAATCGCCAGCGCTTGCAGTGACCACATAGTTATTCCATTAAATTCATACATATTATTCTAACTCCAACTTTATTCTTTTACTTACCACGGCTCACGCCACGAGAGGTTCTGCTACCGCTATCACGCACCGATCCTGAGCTATTGCTATAACTGCTCGAACGAGAATAACTACTGCGGCTTTTTGCTGGCGTATAACTACTACGGCTTAAACCTGATGCACCTGTTTTTTTACTCGCATAAGGGCTTGTAAACTGCTTACCTTGGCGTTGGTATGTTTGGCGCGTGCGTGTTTCTAGCGCGCTTTGGGTTTTAATTTGTTTAGGGCTTGAATAACGCGAGCGGCCATAGTCATTGTAATAGCTATACTTTCGGCGCTTACTCCAGCTTCCGTATTCAACACGATCAAATACATCACCTAAAATACGGTACATTCCGTACCATTGCCAAAAGCTAATACCGTTACTATTTGATTGCCAGTTACCATAGTTAGGGTTACCTACCATTTGGTTACCAACACCCTCACCTTCAGCTTGCTTACTAATTGCGCCTACACGCGCTAAAGTGCCTTTGGACATATCTGCTAGCATATTAATAGGATCGGTTAACGCATCAGAAAATAGCGTAGGTTTAGATGCATCACGCAACAAATCAATGCTATGTAACGTATCTTCGTAAGGAGGAATTAAGTAAGTTCCTTTAATATCTTTAAGTCGCTGTGTTAAGCCACTATAAAGTGCGCCTTGGCGCGTTGCATCAAGGGTAATTACATCAACAACTTTTGTAAGCTCTGGTTGTTGTTTTTTAAGAAGCTCGCCATATTCTTTAAGTAACACAGCATTGCGTACACTTCCATTATCGAGTGCAGTACCAAGCTGAGACAGCTCCGTATCTACCTTTTTAATAGACTCTTGAATTGTTTGTTGCAGCTGCTCTTCTTTCGATTGACAACCCATAAGTACTGCGAACAAACAAAACAGGCTTATAAGTTTCCAAGCTTTAATATTCGACATTCATGTCACCTGATTTACTAAATTAACTCAGGTAGTTTTACACAGGTCACTTATTAAACCAAGAATGAAATTGCAACAAAGTAAGTCAGTACAAAATTAAATAAACAGCTATATTTAGTATATGAATTTAAAAGCATTCTTAATGTTAGATTTTTAGTGCTAAAAAGGGCGAAGTAAGTAACTTTTTTTGTAATTATGGATTGTCTGATTACATAATAATAACTAAAACATAATTAAATGACGGTTAAGGGTTAAATTTGATGCTTCATAGTATTCGGTATAAATTTATTATAATAACAACAGTTTTAATTATATTTAGCGCAAATTTAGTTTTTTTCCTCGCGATTAATGAGCACGAAGATCTGTATCGTCAATCTGTTAAACAAAACTTAGATGCAATGTCTTCAAACATTTCCGATAGTTTATTACGCGTTATGTCTGAGCAAGTTGACTTGTTCTCCATAACCACCGAATTGCTCGGTTTTGATCGATACGAACATATTAAGTTTGTAAATGTATTTGATGCTGACTGGCAGTTAATTCAGTCATACGTGCACCCTAACTATCTATATCTAGAGAACTTCAAACCTGAACTCGTCAGTATTCAACCAAAAGATTTACCTTACGCGGTTACAATAACTAATGAAGGACTAGTTGCTTTAAAGGCAATTGGGGAGGAACAGTTTCCTATTGGGTATTTACTCATTGTACAAGACTTTAAAAAACCATTAGATGAAAGTAAGGTTAGCCTTTTTTACAGTGCAGCACCCTTTGTAGTTTTAATTATTGCACTCACGATTATTATTTCGTTTTGGATATATCAGCGTTTATTAAGCCCACTTTTAAAGCTCTCAGAATTCACACAGAAAGTAGAAAAATCAACAAATTATAAGCTTCAATATCAAGTAACTGGTCACGATGAAGTATCTCAACTTGGTAATGACATTAATACATTACTACAAACAATTGACTCCCAAATTCAAACCAACCATAAACACACCGCACAGCTTTTAGTACAAACACATTCAATGGAGCGCCTCGCTAACTACGATATATTAACAGGCCTACCTAACCGCATGTTTTTTATGGAGCTGCTTAAACTTGAGTTAGCTAGTAGTAAAAGTAACGACCAAGACATTGCAATTATGTTTTTTGACGTTGATAGCTTTAAAGGGGTTAACGATACACTTGGCCATGAAACCGGGGATATGCTTTTACAAGCCGTCGCAAATAAAGTGAAAAGCCATCTGCGAAGTAGCGACATAATTGCGCGATTAGGCGGCGATGAGTTTTTAATTATGCTACCTAATATCACTGAGCAGTCTATCGTTATAGATATCGCCGAAAGTATCATTGAGGGTATGAAAGAGCCATTCACTATAAACGAATGGGACGTACCAGCAGGTATTAGTATTGGTATAGCGAGTGCCAAAGAAGCTAAATTTGATATAAATACGTTCATTAGTAATGCTGATATTGCAATGTACACATCAAAAGAAAAAGGCAAAGGTGCATATACCGTTTTCCATCATAAGATGCTTGAAGATAACAAAAGAAAAGCGCAAGTCGCTAACTTAATAACTCATGCAATAACACAAAATGAATTTGAGTTATTTTACCAGCTTAAAATGTCGAGTACAGGAGAAGCCAAAGGTTTAGAAGCCTTAATAAGATGGCAAAGTGAAAAGCTAGGCTTTGTTTCTCCTGGTGAGTTTATACCTATTGCGGAACAAGCAGGTAAAATAAAAGCGATTACTCAATGGGTTATCACACAAGTATTTAAAGATATGCAAATGCTAAAACAACTTATGGGGAACAATGTACTCGTCTCCATGAACCTTTCAAGCCATGACTTAAAGGATCATAACTTCATTCATACTGTAAAAAGTAAACTACTTGAACATAGCGTAAATATTTCAAATATTCAGTTTGAAATAACAGAATCAAGCTATTTAGAAAATTTTGAGAACGCTAATGAATTTTTTAATCAAGTTAAAGCTATGGGCGGCTCGATTGCATTAGATGATTTTGGCACTGGTTACTCTTCATTGAGTTACCTTACTAAAATTGAAATTGATACATTAAAAATAGATCGAATGTTTGTAAATCAATATGCAAGCTCAGCAAAAGACACTGCGGTATTAAAAGCAATACTCGATTTAGGCCAGCGCCTTGGTTTGAAAATATGTAGCGAAGGGATTGAAACAGCCGATCAAGCTAACTACCTAGTATCACATGGTAGTGATGAAATGCAGGGCTATTATTTTGCAAAGCCAGTGTGCATTGCACAACTGCCACAAGCAATTGAACGAGCAGAAACATTATTTAAAGAACTAACAATAACTACAAAATAACTCAGTGCAATTGATGCTTTTCTAACTAAACGGCTTGCTTTTAATTTAGTGAAATTATGGTGAGCTCTTTAGGTATAGTGATCCCTGCAGGAAGGTAAGCTACTGAGTCCTCAACGGTTAGTAAGTATTCTATAACCTCTTCTGTAGACTCAAATTCAATAGGTGGTTTGCTGCGCCCAGTGAATCGCATTTGGGCCCAATAAGCTTGTATTCTAGATTCAGTAAGACCTACCATCCTAGTATTAAAATTTATTCTAAGCGGATTGCCGACAAATAGGTTAACAGCTTTAAATTGTCTGCTCATAGCTCCACCCATATAAATATGGCGAATTTGTTGCTTACTAAAAGATAAGTTTTGGTCTGTGGTATTTACTACAATAATGACGTTCGATGACTTTGTATTTTCTGCATAAACTGAAATGCTAATACCAAATAGGCTACTAGCGACTACAAAGAGCATCATAGTTTTTTTAATGCTATTAATAGGTTTAAAAAATATCATTAAAACACCCAATCCAAACCAATAAGATAAAGATTAGTTTTTTTATCAAAATCAGAGTCATCAGGAGTAACGAAAAACGAGTCTTTTACATCGTCGCCTTCTAGGGTTGAAAACTCAGCTTTTAAGGCAAGGTTTGGCAACACATCCCAGCGTACACCAACCGTCCAACTCTTAATTGAATCAGGCGTAGATTCATCAAAAATACGATTGTATCCATATGCAAGTTGATCTAAGTCGCTATTAATACCTAACGGAATTTCATTTTCAGCAGAACGAGTTTCTACGTCGCTATCTGCAAATGTTAAGTGGTAAGTAAAAGGAGCATGATTAACACCGGCAGTTAAATAATAGCTTTGAATTATAGGCACTATCCCTAAATCAGTTTTAATGCGGACCCATTCACCTCTAAAAAAATAATCTAGATTGTCGTAAATTACGCCAAATTGGTCTGCATGTGCTCTACCTTTTGTTTTTACCGAGCTGGCGCTTTTTGTAAAATTAAGGCTATTAAGCACATTTTCTAGCTGTCTTATCTCATCAATATCAAGCTTGATATTCCCATTATAACGGGAAACTCTAAATTCTAAGTTTTCAATATTAATCTTACCAATGAATCCTAGAAGGTTATCAACTTCAAAGCCCGTTCTTAAGGCGCCAATCCCTATATCACCCGACTCTTCACCATAGTAACCTTCAAAGCTCACATCAAAATTTTCTGCACCAAATTTATAAACAGCATCTATGCCATTAAACGTTTTAAATAAATAAGTATCATAAACTTGTTGAGGTGGATTGATCCATGGGTACGCAAAACCAACATCCGAAAAGTCACTCATGGTAAAAAAAGGTGTGCGTAATTTTCCGAGTTTTATTTGAATATTATCTGTCGGTCTATATGTTAAATATAACCACTCTAACCCTGAGTTATCGGAAGCTGTTGTGTTATTGCTTCTTAGCAAAACTTGAGCTGTTGCAGACCACTTATCATCAAACTGATACTCGCCTTGGAATCCAATTAAACTAGATGGAGAAAATTTAATGCTGTCTTCATATCCCTTATATTCGACATTTTTTTCGTCTAAGTAGCCACCAATAACTCGAGCATAACCAGAAAATTCAAACTCATTAGAAAAAGCAGAAAAATGAGTAAGGATAGTGGTAAAAAGTAAGCACCAAGATATTTTATATCGCATCAGAGAAAATTAAATCCTTTGTTGAATTATGCAAAATACAGTGAAGATTAATTATGCTAACGATGAAATAATTCACCTGTTCGGATAATCAATTATTTTAAGTAGCGCTCTTTACCGCGACCTAGGATTAATGATTATAGTCAATGAATTACATGTTGGCACAATATATGTGTTCTATAAGAGTATTAAGTACCTAGTTAACACTGTTTTCACCTCAATCCCATTCAGTATTATTGAGATAGAGCTTAACTATATTTATATAGATAATTATCAACTGAGTAGGGGATCAAAGTGATTCTTAATTTATCTCGTTCACCAAGATTGAGTGCTTAATATAAGTGTTTGGTAGGATGTAAATTAGCTAAATTATAGTGCGATATGTGAGTAATTCACCACATTTCACTTTTCTGCAGACGTAAAAAAGCCCGAATCGCTAGATTCGGGCTTTCTACAATTTGAAGCCTGGTAATGTCCTACTTTCACA